>NZ_JBVIKC010000026.1:0-107654 GCF_055581065.1 Streptomyces sp. NPDC031479 | reverse complement strand
CCCCGACGTCAACGGCGACGGCATCCCCGACCTCTACCTCACCCGCAACGACGGCACCCTCCACCTCTACAACGGAGGCCGCACCACCATCGGCAACGGCCGACGCGTCGAAGAAGACGACTGGGCCACCGCCCGCACCCTCGGATAGCCCGACATCCACGCGTACATCCCGATCGGAACCACCCGCCGGGATGTACGCCGACTCGCCCCCCGGGCCGGGACGAACGCCGCTACGGCCGTCCCGGCCCCACGACCATCACGACACGAAGGAAGGTCCCCCGCCCATGCAGCAGCTCCCCGACCTCGGCAAGAATGCAGCCGGCAAGCCGGACCCCTGGGCCAAGTTCCGCGGACTCACCTGGTGGCAGCTCGTGCTGTCGATCGCGCCGATCCTCCTGCTGCCGATCGGCGGAGCGATAGGCGGCGCCATCGGAGCCGCCGGCCTCTTCGCCAACCTCTCCCTCGCCCGCAAGCAGATCAAGACGCCACTCAAGGCCCTGGCGATGCTGGGCGTGGCACTCGCCGCCTACCTGGCGTACCTCCTCATCGCTGCTCTCCTCTACAACCTCCTGAATGGTTGAATCATCGGCTTGTGATCTTTCGGGTGGTTCTGGTGTTGCCTGATGGTGTGGGTGTGGTTCGAATCCCGCGACCCACCGATCGGTGATCTGGTGATGTGATGAGGTAAGTGAACACAAGCCATACCCGACGGACGGGCAGTGGGCGTTGATCGAGCCGGTGATCACGGCATGGAAGAGCCGGCACCGCTCGGTCATCGGCCATCAGGGCGCCTACACGATGCGGGGGATCGTGAACGCGATCCTCTACCAGGGCCGGACCGGCTGCCAGTGGTCCTACCTCCCGAAGGACCAGCCACCGAAGAGCGCGACGTATTACTACTTCGCCGCCTGGCGGGACGACGGAACGGACCAGATGATTCACGAGCTCCTGCGCCGTCAGGTCCGTGAGAAGGCCCCCGATTAGAGGACCCGACTCTGGTGGTCTTGGACACCCAGAGATCCCGTGCGGCTGCTGGGGTCCCGGCTCCACGACCGGCCGGGACGCCGCGAAACGGGTCACGGCCATCGATCCTCACGTACAGTGCAGTCGCGAGGGTCTCCAAGTTTGTCGTCACAAACGAACCAACGAGACCCTCGCTTCATGTGCCCGAAGACTTCGGACTTAATCGTCTAACTTGATCTTTAACCTGTGCGGCGTGGGCGAGGGGTCGTGGGCTTCTTCGATTTCGGTTTCGCGGCGTCTGTTTTGCGGACTGTGTGCACGTCATGACGGGGTGTGGGCTGGGTGTTCTTCCGGCCGGGTGGTCGCCCGGGACCGGGACGGGAGGGTTTTGGTGCACCGGCTGGGCAGGCGGTGCTCGGGCGGATGTGCCGGAAGTCGCGGCGGACACGGGCGGGGGTGAGACGGTCGGCCGCGGCGGGCTTCTCCCAGGGCCGGCGCAGGTCGGCCGCCAGTGGCCGGGCGAGGCGGAGCTGGGTGTAGGCGGCCAGGATCAGCCAGGTCCACCGGTCCGCCGCCTCGGGTGTGCGGATCTTCGGGCAGGTCCAGCCGAGGGTCTGCTTGAACAGGCGGAAGGTGTGCTCGATGTCGAAGCGCCGCAGGTATGCCTGCCACAGGCGGTCGACGCCGGCGGGGTCGGTGCCGGTTGCGGACCACCACAGCCAGACCGGCTTGGGGGTTGCTCCGCTGGGCAGGCGGTCGATGTCCAGGCGGATGACGGTCCCCTCGATGATCGGGAGGGTTCCCTCGGCCGTGGCCCAGGAGGAGCGGTGGGTGAGTTTGGGGTGGAGCCGGTCCCAGGAGCGTGCTCGGGCGGTGCCGTAGAGGCGGGTTTCGGTGACGGTCTCGGTGTCCGGGATGCCCCAGGTGTCTTCCTGGCCGAATACGAACTCGCCTCCGTGCCGGGGCGGGCGGCCCATCGTGTGAGGCTGACGCGGTGGGGCGGGCCTGCGCAGGACGCGGTCCGATCGCATTCGGGCCAGGATCTGGACCGGCAGGTCCCGCAGGAGGTGGGCCAGGCGGGGCGCGTCGTATCCGGCGTCCGCGACAACGAGGATGTCCAGGTCGCCTTGGCGCCACTGGCCCGCCGCGATGAGTCGTTCGACCAGCTCGCGTAGCTGGCCGGCGGTCACGGTGGCGGCGTCGTCACCCGGCGCGAGGCGGAGTGCGTCCAAGGGAGCGGTCCACGAACTACGACCGCTCTCGAGCGCGCAGACGATGGAGTACGGCCAGCCCGGGACGGGGATGTGCTGGTCCTTGCCCCGTCCGTAGGTGTGGCACAGGATCCGCTGCGGTGAGGTGTGGGCATCGGGCCGCAGCCAGCAGGTGACGTCCACGGCTAGGACCAGACGGCCGTCCGCAGCCCGCGGCAGCGGCACCGCCGCCAGCGCGCGCCGCAGCCGGGCGGCGTCCATCCCACCCCGGGCCACAGCGGCATAGAGGCCGCCATGCCCGCGACGGTGTTCGCCAACCAGGGACAGCTCCGGCAGCGACCTCACTGGCCCGTTGCCACACAGAACCGCGTCGGCCAGCTCGAACAACGCGTCCGAACGAGCAGTCAGACACTCGTAGAACTCGCCACGGAAGCGTGACAGTTGCGGCAATGCCTCTTGCCGGGCACCGTGATGCAGCAGACTCATCCCACGGCCTTCGTGCTGGATGTGAGTGTTTCCTTGGTCGGAGCACATGATCCAGACGAAGGCCGCTTCAGCGTACGGCGGTTACCGAACCGAGTGATCAAGTTCGACGTGCCGTTCGACGTCGACGGTTAAAGATCAAGCTAAGGGCTGTCTCGCAAACGATCTCCGTCTCAGGGCAGTCGCGGGTAGGCGGGGTGATCGGCGTAGGGTGAGGCGAGGTCGAGCAGGTCGTCGCATGGCCAGGTCTCGCCGTCGTACTGGCAGTCATCGCGGTTGTCCCACGGTAGTTCGGGGTCGCCGGTGGCTGGACTGAGCACATGGCGGAAGAGCACGCGTCGCTTGCCTTCGACCTCTCGCAGAACACGAGCGGGGTCGTGCAGCGCGACGTGCAGGGCCATCGTGGGATGGAAGCCGGAGAGTTCTCCTTGGCAGAAGTCGACCGTGTGCCCGTGAGCGGTCCACTCTCCGCAGCCGTCACCGTCGCTGCGCCGGGCCAGGTCGGCCTCCTCGTCCAGCCGTGCGTGGAGGAACGTCACAAGGTCTTGGCTCATGAGGTCATCCTGAACGATGCATGAGGCCCGGTCGCCTGATTTCCATGCTGTGGGCAGGGCCCGGCTGGCAGGCCCGACAACTGGAATGATCTTGCTGTGGCTGGTGTGATCACGGCGTCCGAGCCGTCCTGGATAGCCCTGTTCTCCGGGTTGAGCCCTCGCGCCTTCGGCAAGTTGGTGACGGTGCTGCGGCGCCAGGGTGCGGACGCGGTCCGCAGGGGCCGGCCGCCGTGGAGCCTTCGGCTGGAGGACTGCACCATGCTCGTCGCGGCGTACTGGCGCACGAACCTGACCATGCGCCAGCTCGCCCCGCTGTTCGGGATCTCGAAGTCGGCGGCGGACCGGATCATCGACAACCTCGGGCCGATGCTCGCCCTCCAGCCCCGCAAGCGGTTCGCCAAGGGCACCGTGCTCATCGTGGACGGCACCCTGGTTCCCACCCGCGGCCACACGATCGCCGAGCGGTCGAAAAACTACCGGTACTCCACCAACCACCAGGCCGTCATCGACGCCGACACCCGCCTGGTCGTCGTGGTCGGCCGGCCGCCCGCCGGGAACCGCAACGACTGCAAGGCATGGGAGGAATCCGGCGCCAAAGACGCCGTCGGCAAGACCCTCACGATCGCCGACGGCGGCTACCCCGGCACCGGACTCGTCATCCCTCACCGTCGGCAGCGTGGCCAGAACGAACCTCCGGCCTGGAAGGAAGAACACAACAAGTCCCACAAGCAGGTCCGCGCCCGCGTCGAGCACGTCTTCGCCCGGATGAAGACCTGGAAGATCCTCCGCGACTGCCGCCTCAAAGGAGTCGGCGTCCACCACGCCATGCTCGGCATCGCACGGATGCACAACCTCGCCCTCGCCGGATAGGCCAGCGGGCCGCACGGCGGCCCACCACGCCCGAGGCGTCAGAGATCATTTACGGGACAGCCCTTACCAGGCCACTTCAGCAAGATCCTGTTACGAGCTCTTCGTCGGTTGGCAAGGCGGTCAGGAAGGCGGGAGGGCGGGAAGGCCGATCTGTCAGAGCAGTGGGTCCGTGAAATTGCGCGTGCAGCGCCACCTGACTGGCGGTATGTAATCCGTTCGAGTGAATGCGGCATGCCTCCCCAGAGGGCTCCTCGGGCTCCCGGAGGCCCGTTGGTTTCATAATCTGACCAACGGGTTGATGGATTTGTCGTTTCTGGGCTGCAAGTGCGCTGTGCTGGGGTGTGTGCAGGGGTTGTGGGCCCCGGGACCGGGGGTTGCGGATTCCGGTTTCACGGCTGAGGCGTTCGTGGTGTGCGCAGCCCGCCGTGGCTACGGTTCGAGTTCCTGGCCCGGACATGCACCCAGACATGAAGACGGGCCCCGAGGGGTGCAACCCTCGGGGCCCCGGTGCGTCCGATCAGCCGCCCCTGCCTAAGGAGAACAGCGATGATTGAACGCACGTACCGGAAATTCATGGGACGCTATCTGCTGCCGCCAGAAAGTACCATTCCGTCCTTCTGGCTGCCTCAAACGGAGACTTTGAGCATCCTTTCGGTAGTGCTCCGGTTCGGTTCCGCGCTGACGGCCGCCGCGGTCATGGCGGTGCTTCAGGGGGCCGCTTCCCAGGAGGTGCTCCTGATGGTCGCGCCCGCGGCGCTGGCCGACCGCAGCGCGCTGGTCCTCACCCGGATCCGGCGTTCCTGAGCCGCCCCGGCGGCGCCGGCCCTGCCGGCGCCGCCCCCTTACGCGCGTTCGCCTCGGAGCAGCCTCCCGGGCGCCTCGTGCGGGACAGGGATCTCACCCTCGGCACTGCCCTGGGGGGCGGGATCCGGACATCAACGGGGCACTCCTTCCTGCCCGCATCCGCCGATGACGACCGGCTGAGGACCTGATGCCTGACAGCCCTTTCCTGAACAGCCGCCAGCCTGCCCTGGTGCCCGTCTGCCGGCGGCGCCCGGAGGTGACGAGGTGTTCCCGGGACCTGGCCAGCGTCGCCTACGAGGCGTTCTGTACCACCCACCGGCCTGTGTACTCCCGCTACGCGGCGGCCCGTCTGGGCAGTGACCGCCTGGGGGAGGAGGCGGCACGGGCCGCGCTCCGCGCGCTCGCCCCGCTGTGGGCTTCCGCCCTGACCTGCCCCGCACCTGCGGCAGTGTCCTGGCTGCTGCTCACCGGTGTCGTCAACGCCCAAGACCGGCCAGGGCGCGAGGCGGTGCGGGGCCTGTCGCGGATCTACGCCGATGCCGTGATCCTCCACAACCGTCTGGGGCTGCCGCGGCGGACCGCGGCCGCGGCGATGGGCCTGGCGCCGCAGCAGTTCGACATGGTCCACAACGCTGCGCTGCGCGCCCTGCGCGAGCACAAGGAAAAGACCTGAAGCATATTCAGAAATGCATTTATGCACTGTCTGACGGCTGCAGCCGAATTCACCGGCGCACGCCGGGCCGGACGGCGGGATACGGGAGCGGCCGGTATGCGCCCCCGTGAATCACTCCGAGGGGCGAGAGGCTCTGGTCGGCGCCAGGATGCACTCCTAGCATGGGCTGATCACTGTCGCCGGCCGGGTCTGTAGCAGTACGGACCGGCACCATCCTGGGGGCCGACCTATTCAATGATCGACGTAAGCAAACCCAGCGTTGCCCGCATGTACGACTATCTGATCGACGGGACGGACAACTACCCGTCCGACCGGGAAGCCTGCGCCCAGCTCCTTGAGATGGCCCCTTCGACACGGGAACTCGCCCGGATCAACCGGGCCTTCCTCGTACGGGCCGTCCGCTACCTGGCCCAGGAGGCCGGGATCCGCCGCTTCCTCGACCACGGCTCGGGACTTCCCACCCGCCCCAACGTCCACCAGGTCGCCCGCGAGACCCACCCGCAGGCCCGCGTCGTCTACATCGACAACGACCCCCTGGTCCTGGCCCACGGGCGGGTGATGCTGGAAGAGGACCTGCACACCACCGCGGTGATAGAGGCCGACTTCCGCCACACCGACAAGATCTTCGCAACGCCCGAAGTCGGCAGCCTCATGGACGGCCAGCCCGTCGCCGCTCTCTTCGTCTCCGTCCTGCACTGCATTCCCGACAGCGACGACCCCTGGAGCCTGGTGAAGGACGTCGCGCGGCGCCTGCCGTCGGGCAGCTACATGGTCATCTCCCAGCTCGCGAGCGACGACCCGGCCCTGCGCGACGATGTCACCGCGTTC
This sequence comes from Streptomyces sp. NPDC031479, assembly GCF_055581065.1. NCBI lineage: Bacteria > Bacillati > Actinomycetota > Actinomycetes > Kitasatosporales > Streptomycetaceae > Streptomyces > Streptomyces sp. NPDC031479. The sequence continues at coordinate 101,268 of NZ_JBVIKC010000026.1, read as the reverse complement.
ATGAGCGAGATCACCGGCAACCAGTGGGGCCGGGTCCGCAGTACACAGGAGGTACGGCGCCTCTTCAACGGCCTCGAACTCGTCGAGCACGGCGAACCGGTGGAGGTCTCCGCCTGGCGCCCGGATACCGACCTCTTCCCGCGGCAGCAGACCCGGGAGTGGATCGAGTTCGGAGGCGTCGCCCGTATCCCCTAATGCGGTCCGGCCAGCTCGTCGATCCGCTCCTGCAGGAACCTCATGGTGTCCGCCTTGGTCAGGGAGTGCTTGAACACTCCCTCCAGGGAGGCCTTGTGCTCATCGAGGCTGACCGGATCCTCCACCCACGTCGCGCTGACGTTCATGGCCTCCACATACAGCATCTCCGGCGGACCCTCAGGGTCGGCCAGCTTCAGCAGGGTCATGGCCGTCGTCAGCGGCGGGCACTCAGCCCACGCCTCGGTCGGGAACACCCGCACGTGGACGTTCCCGCCCCTCTCACACCTGCCGTAGATACGCCGCAGCTGCTCCAGCATCACCGCCCGCCCGCCGATGGGCCGGCGCAGCGCCGTCTCATCGATGATCGCCGTGAACTCCGGAGCCGAGCTCCCCTCCAGGATCTGCTGCCGCTGCGTGCGCACTTCCCTGCGCTGTTCCAGCAGACCGCCGTGGTCCCCGGTGCCCCGGCCGAGGTACGGCACCGCGAACACCGCGTTCATGTACGCGGTGGTCTGCAGGAGGCCGGGAATGTTGTTCCCTTCGAAACTGACGATCTTCGAAGCGACTGCCTCCACGTACCGCAGCTCGTTGAACGCCGCAGCCACACCCTTGCTGCCCGGGAGCCGCGGGTTGCCGATCGCCAGGATCTGGTGCACGCGGGAGATCACGCTCTCGCGGTCCTCGCCGTCCGGCACCCCGTAGAGATCCAGGAGCCTGGTGATGTCCCTCTCGTCGAACCGGACGTTCGACGCCCCCTTCTCGATCCGGCACAGCTTGGGTGCCGACGAGATACCCCCCAGCGCCGCTACCTGAGGCTGGGTCAGACCAGCGTCCATGCGGTGGCGCTGCAGCGCCGCCCCCAACAGGTTCCGCAGGATGGGCGGGGCGGAAGAGGCCGGCTCCGGTGTCCGGTGCGGCCCCCTCCCTCCCACGATCTCGAACGGCCTGGGCCGAGCGCCCACATCATCTCCTTGATCACGGAAAACACGCTGCCGTGATCCTGGAGCTCCGCAAGCGCGCTGCGCAACCCGGGGCCACACAATCTCAGCCAGTCATGGAGTCAAACTCCCCGGCCCGCGCACCCGCGATGAAAGCGATCATCTCCGACCGCGTGAACACGAGAGCGGGACCGTCCGGGAAACGCGAGTTCCGTAACGCGACCTCGTCGTTCGCCACACGTGCAATTTCAACGCAGTTGTTAGTGGCGTCACTCGCGCGCGCCTTCGTCCAAGCCGCTCCGCCGATGGAACTCGCCCGCGTGCCGTTGCTGTACACCTGTTCCACATGACCTCCAGATAGCTCTTACCAGCGAAAATCCCGGCCTGCCGCCGCCTGGGCACCCGCGCTCGACGCCCTCCGCGTGCACTCCATGAAATTTTCATGGAGTTGCAGGCGGCGATGAGCCTAACGGCCCCGAAGGATGACCGCCGTCCCCCGAAAGAGCGTTCCCCCAGATCACTTAATCGTTCAAAAAGAGAGCCATTCTGGCCATGATCACCGCAATTCGATCATCAAAAACATGGCCGAACACATTCCAGAAAAATTGCGGGGCGGATCGCTCTCACCACCACACGACCGGCCGCGCAGCGGTAGCAGCCGCGGGCCGCTGCACCGGACGCTCGGGGCGCTGGTCTCCGGCCGCTGGGCCGCCGCCTGGCCCGGCGCCACCGCACGGCTTACCGCAGGGGGCGACACCGCGTTCGTCCTCGTCGGCCAGACCCCGCCGGGGGTCCCCCACAACACGGCCCCGCGGTACATGGCGTCCCGCCCACGTGCACACCAGGGTGGGCCGATGTCGCCGGCGCACTCGCGGCGGAGCAGCGTGTTCGACCTGCGTACGAACGTGGTGCCCGGACGGACACGGGCGCGGGCATCAACCAGCTCAGTCCCACCCGTGCCTCCACGGGTGGTCCCGGACGGGGCGTCCGGTCCCATCTCAGAGGTGCGCACATTGAAGCGGTCATGGAAGGGGCTGATTTGGTCGATTCCCCTGTGGCGGCCGCTCGTGTGCGGGATCGTCTGACCCGGGGCGGAGACACCGCCCATGGCGTGGTGTGGGAGGCGCTGGTGGACAAGGACGAGATCTGGACGTCCGAGGAGTACGGCACGTCGCACGAGGGCCGAGTGGGAACGCTCCTGGAAGGCGGAGACAGCCCCAAACCGGTGTACTTCGACTCGAACTCAGGCGGATTCGGCTGGGAGGTCCGCCACTGGTCCGTCTACGACGGCGGCACCCACCCGCACCGCCCCCAGGCGCACGCCCTGCAAGCGCAGTGCTCGTGCGGCTGGCAGGGCGATCCCCGACTCGTCGACTGGACGGCGGCCGGCGATCTGCCCTTCCGCGAGCACGGCTGGGAGACAGCCGGGGAGTGCCAGGACGACTGGGACCGGCACATCACCGTCATCGACGCCACCACCGTCCCCTTGCCACCTGAACTGGAAGCCCAGCTCCGCGACATCGCCGAAGCGATCGAACGACTCGGCCAGGACGCACCGACCGCCGCGCTGAAAGCCGCCCGATCCCTGGAACTCATCGCCGCACGCACCGCGCACGGGGCCGCGCACGACGCCCGCGGGCTGGACCCGGAAACGGTGGCCGCCGCCTTGGGACTGAACCTCGACGACTCCAGGACCCTCCTGGCCCGCTACGGAGGCTGGAGCCGCTACGCCTGACCACCCGCCGCCTGCGGGCGGGGGCGGATGTAGGCGACCGCGGCCCCCTCTCCGGGTGGCGTTCTCGGCTGCGCCGAGGGCGCCACCCGGGCCTGCCCGCTTCATGAGCCAATGGCTACGGGGCGGGCTCGTAGACGACCGTGGTGGTTGGGCAGTCCTCGGCGAGGCCGAGGAGAGCCTGGCGCTCGTTCTCATCGACGGCCAGGTCCCAGCGGAGCTTGGTACCGACCCACGTCGCGGCGTAGGTGCAGTGGTAGGAACCGTCCGAGGGCAGCCACTCGGCCGGGTCCTTGTCGGACTTGCTCCTGTTCGACGCGGCTGAGACCGCGATCAACGTGTCCGGGGACGCCTGGTCGTTCGCGTACGCCTCCCTGCGCGCCGCCGACCACGGCGTCTGCTCCGAGTCGTACACCTCCGCCAACGGTACAAAATGATCAACATCGAGCCGGGCCGCGTCCGTAACGACCACGTTGTCGTAGGCGCTGTGCCAAGAGCCACCGGTCAGCTTGCAGCCGGCCGTGACCTGAGGTGCTCCGACGGCCTCGGCGAGGATGACCTCCTTGCGAGTGTCGCAGCCATCTCCGGCGTTCAGGCCCTTGTTCCAGTGCTTGTACAGGTCCCGCTTGTAGCCCTCGCGGTGTTCGACGGCCACGGGCAACCGGTCGATCGCCTCGAACAGGGGCAGCGGAGCACGCACCCCGGCCGGGCCCGCCGCAGCCGCACCGGCGGACGCCGGGTCGGTTGAGGTGGCGGCGTGCGCGACGGGGGTGGTGGCGAGAAGGGGGAGGGCGCATAGAGCGAGCGCGGGCAGACCGCGCAGCACCAGGTTCTTGATCACACAGGCGGGTCTAGCGGACCTGGCCCCTGCCCCGACAGGCTCTCGGTGGACAACCACCCATGCGGGCGGCCGGATTCACCGCAGACACCTCACGAAGCCAGGCGTCAAGTTGACGAGGGTTCTTTGTAGCGGAGGTGCGCTCGGGTTCGCCTCAAAGCGCGCGGGAGGGTTCAATGCCGGGGTGGTGAACTGGGCACTGATGTACGACTGGCAGTCCGAAACCGCTCGCGTCCCCGAGCTCCTGGACCGAGTGGAACGTGAGAACGATGCGGAAGCATGGACGGAGCTGGGATACCGGCTGATCCTGGAGCACGACCTCGTCTCGCTCGCTGGCATCGCCGCTCTGCCTCGGCTGATGCGCCTCGCCTCGAGGAGCGCTGAGGCCCGACACCTGGCCGGAGAGATCATGGAGCGCCTGGCAGGACACCACGGCGGTGACGAATTCCTGGCAGACAGCGCCGAGGTAGTCGCTGAGTTCGGCGCGCTCCTGGACCAGCACCTGCAGTCGCGGCCGGCCGACTACCTGGTGACCTTCCGCGCACTGCTCGCGGTCGAGGAGCAGTTCCACTGGGCCAACGTCCTGGGAGACTTCACAGACGACTTCTACCTCGTGGCCTGCCCCCACTGTGCCGTGGAGGTGACGATCGCCATCGGCGACTACGGGCGCTACTCGGCGATCCGGGATTGGCACCTAGGCGACGTGGACCGGCGTGACCTACGGCCGACGCCGGTTGAGGAGCTGTCAGGCGTCGGCCGATGGATGCACGAGGTCGCTGTCCGCGATGGAGAGGATGTACTCGCCGACGGCGTCGCCCATCTCTTCGGGAAGGCTGAGTGCCCGAGATGTGCCAGTGTCTTCACCATTGCGGATGAGTACGCGGCCTCCAACCGCCCGGTGCTGCGGTAGCGCCGCGTTGTACCTGTTCCTCTCTCCCATCGCCGCCGGTTGGATCACGTTGCTCTCACGCTGCCTGCGCGGCCTGCACCGCCGTGGTTGAGAAGGCTGCCTGCTCGTCGAACAGTTCGCGGCGTTGAAGGCAGTGGTGGAGCTGTCCGATCAGGCTGTTGAAGACGTTGCGCAGCGCGGAGGCGTGCCAGTCTCCGCGTTCGTCGCGGCGGTGGCGGTAGCGGGCCATGGCGCCGGGTGAGGCGCGCAGGGCTGAGAAGGCCCAGAGGTAACCGGCGTGGTTGAGCCTGTCGTTCTTGATTCGGCGGCGGGTGATGCTGGACTTCTTGCCTGAGGCTCTGGTGATGGGTGAGGATCCGGCGTAGGCCTTCAGCCCGCGGGCATCGGCGAACCGGTTCCTGTCGTCGCCGAGCTCGGCCAGCACACGGGCTCCGAGCTGAGCTCCGAGTCCCGGGAAGCTCAGGATGATCTCCGCGTCCTCGTGTTGGAGGAAGGCCTCCTCCACGGCTTGGGCGAGGTCGTCCACGGCGGTGCAGGCGGCTTCCAGCAGGGCGAGGAGTGCGAGCGTCTGCTGGCCCAGGGCCTTCTCCACGAGCGGCGGATGGTGAGCCCACTCGGCTCGGAAGATCTCCCGGAGCCGCTCGGTCTCGGCCTCGATTCCCCGTTGGCGGCCAGCACCGCGGAGAGCTGCGGCGATCTGGGGGCGGGTCAGGCGGGCGGCGTCGGCAGGGGTCGGCGCGGCCTTGAGTAGGGCGAGGGACTCCGGCCTGCACAGGCCGTTCTTCCAGTGCGCGACGGCAGCCAGAGCGGCCGGGTAGAACTCGCGGAGCAGGGAACGGAGCTGGTTGCCGACCTGCTGGCGATTCCACGTGGCGTCTTGCTGGGCTCGGGCGAGTACGGCGACGGCGCGGGCCTGGTCGGAGTCCTCGGGCAGCGGCCGGTGGGCGTGTCGGTCCGTACGGAGGACGTTCGCCAGGACGAGGGCGTCGCCGAGGTCGGACTTCTTCCTGGACACGGCGTGGCGGTCCCGGTAGCGAGCGGCGGCCAGCGGGTTGATCGCGTAGACCTGTCGAGCTCCTGTCCGCAGGACGGCGACGAGTAGCCCGCGGTTGGTCTCGATCGCGATAGGGATGGGCTCATCCAGTGTGTCCTCGTACTCGGCGAGCACGCCCATCAGTACCTGGTAGCCGGCTGCGTCGTCAGTGATGCGCCGCTTGGCCAGCAGTTGCCCGGACTCGTCGATCAGCACGACGTCGTGGTGCTTCTCGGCCCAGTCGATTCCGCAGTAGATCAAAGGGTCCCCCCCGAAAGGCTCGATTTTTGCGCTGGTCACGAGCGCATGCGGGCCACGCAGCGTTCTAATTCCAGGCCTCGGCCACGAAGGCCGGACCGCCACCTCACTAGCTGTTCGTGACACCAGCGCACCGCGCGGGCCTCGGTCAACCGTGGGAGCTCGACAGGCTCGGACAGATCAAGAGGTCACCGTGCGACGGGCTCGCACCACAAACACCAACGAGTGAACGCGGGCCGAGTGATGACGACCGGCCAGATCAACGTGACCCGCTCTGCGGTAAGGCCTCATGGACCCGAAACGACCAAGATCTCCGCCCGAATCCGGCCGGCCGTCACCAAGCCAAACGTCGAGTCAGCCTCTCGACGCTGGAGCAACACTCGGGCCCGTTGAGCGGACCAGGGCTGCTAGGAACGAATTAGAATCGAGCCTGCGCTCTCACGCGGACCGGGGCCGCCCGTGCACCCTGCGGCATCGATTCGAAGCACGGCTGCGGTGGCCTCTGATGAGGGGCCTCGGCAACGGAGCCTTGGACGAAACTGTCGCGGGTGGGGGAAGATTCAGCGATGAACAGCAAGTGGTCGCGCTCGCGAGGTGAGGACGGCGGCAGGGACGCCGGGAAGGTCGCGAGTGTGCCCCCGGGGGATCGCGGCATCTCGGCGGGTGCCGATGTGGGGGTGGGCATCACAGGAGACGGGAACCAGTTGACCGTCGATGGCGATGTTGTCAGTGGCGACAAGCACGAGACCCGCACGACGACCGAGTACCACTACCACGCTTCCGCACCTGCGGCGGCCGGGACATCCTGGACCGCGCTCCCGACCCATGTTGACCGTCAGAAGCAGGCAGAGCTGATTCTCGTCGGGCCGCTGAACACCGAGGTGCTCGCCACCCTCCTCCGCCAGGCTGACAGACTCCTGCCGACAGACCCCGAACAGGCCTCCGGTATCTACGGAGAGATCGCCTTCAACCTGCACGGCACCGGCTTTCACGGGCACGCAGCTGTGATGCAGCGCAAGCAGATGGCCGCCCTGCAAGCCGCTGGGCACATTGTCGCGGCCGTGGTGATGGCAGGCGATCTCGCCGTCGCGTCCTTGATCGCCGGAGACTACGACCAAGCCCGGTCCCTGGCCAGAGACATCGCGAGGTTGGCGCTCAAGATCACCGAAGCCGGGGAACCGCGAGCAGACAGGGCAGAGCGGATCGCGAAACTACTGCAAGCCACCACGGACAGCCTGCTCCACCCGCTGGGCGAGTTGGACAGCCTTCGTGAGGTCCTTTCGGCGAGTTCTGCCGAGCGGGATCCCGAGTTTCGTCCCGTACTAATTCTCCTGCTCGCAGAGCAGGCACTGGCCTTCGATCCAAACTCGGTTCGTGAGCTCGACGGGCTCGTATCGGAAGCCATCGACGCCTTGGAGGAACGTGGCAACGACGTGGACCAGGCACTGCTACGACTCCGTCTCATCCGTTCCCACTACGACCCTTCCGAACGCCGCGCACTGCACCAGCGGGCGCGCCGCCACCGCGTGACGGACCGCGCGGCGGCGATGGTCTTCGCACGGGAGGGTCGGCGGCTCGCTGAAGAAGGAGAAGCCGAAGCCGCCGTCGAGGCGTACCGCGATGCCGTCAATGCCGGCATCCGTGCCGACTTGCCACAGGATGCTGCGGACTGGCTTTACAGCATCAGGAGCATCAACGTCTGGTACGGCCCGTTGGCGGGCGACATCGACGACGAGCATCGACTCGCACAGGCACTCCGCGGAACCGGCACGGGTCGCCTTCTTGTCCGGTCCCGCCAACCCCGGGAGCAGGCTATGTCCGCACTGGTGCGGCAAAAGCCTCGGGAGGCCATCGCCGCCGCGCAGCGTTGGCTCGTCGACACCGTGGTGACAGGGGACTGGACGGGAGAACTGGAGGCACTGCGCTTTCTGGCTGACCTGTACCGGGACAACACCGAAGCCGGGCTTGCGGCGATCTACTATCAGCGAGCGGGAGAGGTCGAGGCGGCTAAGAAGCTTGCTGCCGCCTCTGGCGACACGCTGCTTCCTCTCGGGCCTCTCCAAGGCGTGCCTTGGCGGGTCTCCCGTGCACGAGCAGCACAGCTGGAAGCACAGGCAGACCTCCTGGATGACGATGCTGCCATCGCTCTCCTCGGTGAACTCATCGACATGGCTCGACGGCTGCTGTCCGGGGATCTGGCTGAATCTCCTCTCCGACACCTTCTACATCAAGTCCTCAGTAGCGCCTGTACCCTCGCCCCCCAGGGCACGGCCGAGCAGGCCGGTCAGGTGCTCACCGACCTCGTCGATCTCAAGCGGACGGGTCGAGGCGCAACTTGGTTCGCCATCGCGTACCGGCACCCGAGCCTTGCCCTTCGAGCCGTCACCAAGCTGCTCGACGAGGCTGAGCAAGGTATCTACGACGCTTGGGAGGCGCTCGGCGAGAGCCGGTGGGTTCGGATCTTCACCGAGCCATCGTCCCCGCTGACGGCAGCCGAGCAGACGGCCTGCCGAACACGGCTCGCCACACTTGCCACCCTCGCCGAGGACAACAAGTACCCAGCCGCCCTCGCCTTGAGCCAGGTGGTCGCCGACCACCCCACCGTGCGGGCCGCTGCCCTGGAGGCCCTGGACCGCATCGTGTCCCGACCCGCGCCCGACCCGCACAACACCACCATCGGCGATCAGCTGGCGAACGACGCACTCCTGGTTTGCCAGCTCGACGAGTCGAGTCGCCAACGCAGTGCCTACAGACTCATGGAAATCGCCTTGGACAGGCGCGAGATCGCCGACGCCCGACGCAGTGCCCTGAACGGCCTCCGCAACCTGATCACGGACCTGCCGCAGGCCGATAGGACAGCCATCTACCACCAGGCTGAGTCCTTCGTCCTGGGCGAGCAGGATGGCAGTCATCTCGACAGCGAAATGACAGGTACCCCTCACCCACCCAGCTGGGCCCGCATCTCCTTCGGCACGGCGTCCTTGCGCGGGCCGGCCCTGGAGTTGGCGCTCCTTGCTGCGGAGCTCGATGACGAGCACCACTGGGTGCGGGAGAACGCCATCGCCTTGCTCCGTACCGACGTTCCCTCGGACGTTGGAGACGCAGCCCGTGTTCTCGCGTACCTGCCGCCGCAGATCGCGCTCAGTGTTGACCCCGCGCTGCTGGTCACACATCACAACAGGACTGTCCGTCAGGCTGGCGTCTTTCTCGCCGTGTCCCATGCGGGTCAGCACCCCCGAACCATCCGCCGACTCGCTGAAGACAACGACCACACTGTCCGCCGGACATTGGCCGAGGTCGCTGAGCTTCGCATGAAGGAGGGACCTATCGACCCGGTGGTACCGGAAGTGCTGGAGCGGCTCGCCGACGATGTCCGCGCCAGCGTGCGACACGCGGCCGTCGTCGCTAGAGCATCTTGAAGGACTTTGGCGGTCGCGGGCCAAGCAGGGCGTCGGTTTCGTGTACGGGGGCGGATACCTGCTGGTCTTGGACCTCGTAGGCCGCGACAGGTAGGGCATGAGATGGTCGTGCGGGATGGTTCCGGGGGTCCACCTCACTTGCGCCGCGTCGCCGTGGTCGGAGCGAGTTCGCTCGCCCCACGCATGGCGTTGGCGCCGGCTCACATCCTCGGAATGCATCGGCCCGGGGACCGTATCGTTCAAGTGCGGTGTCCGGGTGCGGTGCGTGAGGAGTAGACCGATGGCTGTTTCAGGAGTAATGCGATGCATGTGCATCGCGGTCGCGGCGGTATCCGCGGCTGCGGTCGTGGGCTTGATCCTGGTGGTTGTGCTGGTGGACCTGGACACAGCTGACCGTGTGGCCAGCATCATCGGGGCCGTGATCAGTGCCATTTCCCTGGTCGGATTCGTGTACACATTGAGCCGGCCTACTGGCGTTGGCGGCGCGGGCGCTCGTTCGGTGCAAGCCGGCGACAGCATCGGGCGCGCGGTAACCGGTGACAACAACCGTCAGCGGGGCATTGCGGCCCAACCGCAGGCCTCGGCCGCAGGTCCCGGCCCGAGCACCACCACAATGGCGCCCGGCGTGCCCGGTGAGCGGGGAGTTGCCGCTGGCGGATCCATTGGTGAGGCGATCACTGGCGATGGGAACCAGCAGACGTGATCTGGCACAGCGACAGTTTCGGCTAAGCGCCCCCGCCTGTGTGGCCATCACCGGACGTGCGGTGGTCAGGGCCGTGGGGCGGTTATGCGGGCTTGGGGGGAATGGTGACGTGCCCCGTGGAGGGCAGCCCAGGAGTGCATGCATATGGGTGCGGTGCCCTACGCCTCCGGGTCGGGAGGGCCGAGGAATCGGTGGGTGGTGGCGAGGATGGCTCGGGCGCGGGCGGTGTGGGGGTGATCGTCTCCGAGGAGGCGCACACGCGCGGCGAGGACTTGCTCGGCCAGTGGCAGGGCGTCATTGTGCCGGCTGAGGTCGTTGTATGTGGCAGCGAGGTTGGCGCGGGCCCGATGCGTCTCGGGGTGGTCGTCGCCGAGGAGACGGATACGTGCCGCCAGGACCTGTTCTTCCAGTAGTAGGGCGTCATGGTGGCGGCCGAGATGGCGATAGGTCCCGGCGAGGTTGGCTCGTGCGAGGTGTGTGTCGGGATGGTCCGCGCCGAAAGTGCGGATGTAATCGGTCAGGACCTGTTCGCACAGTGGGAGTGCGTCGTCGTGGCGCCCGAGGTTTCTGTAGGTGGCGGCAAGGTTGCTGCGTGCCAGGTGGGTATCAGGGTCATCGTCTTTGAGGGTCCGGAAGCGTGCGACGAGAACCTCTTCGCACAGCGGAAGGGCCTCGTGGTGCCGGCCGAGCTGGTTGTAGGTGACCGCAAGGTTGGCACGGGCCCAATGGGCCTCGGGGTGGTCGGCGCCGAGGAGGCGGATGCGCGCGGCCAAGACCTGCTCCTCCAGTCTGAGGGCGGTGCCGTAGTCGCCGAGGTGGCTGTAAGTAGCAGCGAGGTAGGCACGCGCTGTGTGGGTGCTGGCGTGATTGGGACCGTACAGGCGGATACGTTCAGCGAGATTCTGTTCCCCCAGCAGCTGGGCCTTGTCGTAGTGGCCGAGAAGGTCGTACGTGGAAGCAAGGGCGGTGCGCGCATCGAGCGTGTCGGCGTGCTCCGGTCCGAGCGTCTCCTCGGTGACGGTGAGCAGCTCCGTCCAGTGGGCGAGCGCGGACTGGAACAGACCGCTGGAGACCATGCTTCTGCCGGCATGGAAAAGCAACTTGTGGGGCCCGCCTTCCCAAAGATGCTGGCCGCCGTGACGGACGAGCGCAACGGCGTTGGCGCGCAGAACTGCGGAGATCTCGCGCCCTAGGCCTAGCCCGTCGGGCCAGATGGCGAGAAGAGCGTCAGCAGCGGTCCGCGCAAGGTGGTACTGCAAGGCGTGGGGGGTGTTCTCCTGGACTGCGCGGGCAGTCAGGGCATGGATGCGGACCTCTTGGCCGGTGCTCTTTGAGTCGTAGGTGATGAGCGCGTAGCGGTGCAGAGTCAGAAGGCTCTGACGCACCTGAACTTCGGAAACCGGAACCGATAACCCATGGTTGTCCTCGTCGAGCCCGCCGAGATAACTCAGTACCGGGGAGCTCTCCCAGAGGGCGTCCGGGTGTCCGGCGGGGTCGAGGAGTGCGGCAAGGCGAAGTACCGGTAGCGCAAGCCCGCCAGGCGATGCGGCCTCGGCCGCAGCAAGGGAGAGCAGCAGAGCAGCAGTGACCTGGCGACCATAATTCTCGGTATCCGCCCAGGCAGGCAGTATCTCAGCCAGGCTCCGCTCCCGGTCCTGGAGCAGCACGAGGTAGTCGGCGCAGGTCATCTGCTGGCTGATCAGGTAAGCGACCGCGTGCCCGAGCGCGAGGGGAAGAAACCCCAGCTCCTCCGCGAGCCGCTCTTGCGAGCCGTCGAGGAGGTGCGCAACAGCGTCAGCCGCGAGCCGGTCCTCTACATAGGCCACCGCCTCGGCACGAGAGTAGACGTCGATGTCGACCTTCCGGCGGCCCTGGCCCGTCAGCCGGCCATCCTTCAGACGGCTGGTGGCCAGAACCCACCCCTCCGCGGAATGCGCCGCGGGCCACCACGGCGCGAGCTTCGCCGGATCGATGACATCGTCCAGGACGACCAGCCACCTGCGCGAGGTCGTCGCAAGCCACCCGAGGAACGCCCGCGCATCGGCCTCAGTGTCTGCGCCCAGGGCGCCGGGGGCCTGGACGAGCTGCGCCGTGTGGGCGTACAGGGCGATGACCTGCTGGACATCCGACGCGCTCACCCACAGGACGAGATCGATGCCACCTCGGGTCGCCTCACGGGCATAGGAGGCGGCGAGCTGGGACTTGCCCACACCCCCGCCCCCGGACAAGACCTGCGCGAGCACCACGTCGTCCCCCGCACACCGCGCCTTGTCGATGAGCGCCCGCAGCACAGGACGGGGCTGGAAAGAGGAAGCGAGCAGCGGCGGCGCCCCCACCACCAGCGGCCACGACACCACCGCTGCCGCAGGAGGAAGATGAACATGGACAACGGAGCTGCCAGCCCCCAAGGCGCTCCCGTTGATGTCGCCCCCGGCCGCAACCCCATATTGGCCTGCGACGACCGATCCGAGCGGAGCCACCCGGTCAGGCGACGGCTGTTCACCAGCCTCCCTAGGAGAACCGGCGAGAGGAGTCTCACCGCCCTCCTCGGCAGGCACTCTCTTGCGCCCTTTCCGCGACCACATTGGTGTCATTGAACTTGGCTGCCATCGCCGAGAGCGCTACCGCTGATATCGCCCCCCGCCGCAATCCCACCCGGATCCGCTACCACACTCCCATTCCCTTGCACAGGAGCAACCGGACTGGTTCCACCCGGTGCCCCCGCCACGCGCGGCTGCATGATCACGTGAGAGTTCGCGCCCAGCGCGCTGCCCGTGACGTTCCCTCCTACGGCCACACCACCCTGCCCGGCCCGCACCTCCCGCCCGACCGCTGGAGCGCTGTCCCGCAGGAGTGAGAGCACCGCGACCACCAGCCCCGCACCCGCGAGAACGGCACCTACGATGCTGGCTACCTTGTCACTCGTATCAAGATCGGCCACGACCAGGACCGACAGCAGACCCACCGCGACGACAGCGGAGACCACCACCGCTCCCCGCACAGCCCACCGCGTACCCACCGAAAATCCCGCCATTGTCCGCCCCTGAATCCTCTTGCCGCCGTACAAAGCGACGGCGCCTTCTTGCCCCTGTTCGCAGGCTAGACGCTCACCGCCCGACCGGCCTCAACTCCGACGGACCTGTCTTCAAGTTCTGCACCAGGCGCATGCCTCCGCCCCTCACGTCCTTGGTCCCGGGACAGGAGTGGAGGAGGTCTTGGAGCCTCCCCGGCGCGGCCCGGGTGTGCTGGCTGCTGCGGCTGCCCTCCGCCGTTTCCGGGCACTACGCTGCTCCGCGAGACCGGGGCGGAGCTGGGGTTCGCGGAGGACAAAGAGATCGAGCCCGTCGCGCTCGTACAGCTCGCGTGCCTCGCGCTGAAGGTCGTCGCCGATGATGTCGGTGGCGGCCATGAGGTGGATGTCCGCCCCAAGTAGCCGACTGAGCTCGATGTCGCGAACGTTCTGCCCGCCTTTGGAGAACTCGGCTGCCTTGACCTTCACCTCATGGCTTTGCAGGTCAGCGCGACTGACCTACAAAGCCATGCCAGACTTCGGCGAGCCGGCGCTTCTGCGCCAGGCACCATGCGTCGTAGTCTCCGTCGACCGGAAACTCCTGGCGTCCCTCGCTCAAGAACATCTCGGCCATCGCGAGCTCCTGGGCGAGGAGCCGCTCCACCTCCGGCGTGTGTTCACTCCGTCTCTGCCTCGCGGGCGGGCCGGAGGGGGGAACAGGCAGGGGGCCAGGGAGCATTCCTCACAGCCCTGCTGTCTACCAGTTCCCGCTGACACCAGCCGTCTGAGGTGAGCTCGACGTCGGCCTCGGCACCGGGACGGTCCCCCGTGAGGAGGCCCGGTGCCAGACTCGTGCCGTGCCGCGAACTCCGGTCGACAAGTTCCGGGTGTGCCCTCGGCCCGCACACGCGTGGGTGCCTGGGGTTGGGCTGGGAGGGCTTGCCTGCGGCGCTGGGCTTCACCCACCCCACTGCAGCATGGGTTTCGTACTGATGTGCCGGACACGGCAGGCGCGCAAGCTGCGTGGACACGGTGCCCCGGAGGCCAAACGGGTTATGGAGCTGATTCGTAAACGACGGTGGTGGTGGGGCAGTCCTCGGCGAGTCCGAGGAGGGCATGGCGTTCGCTTTCATCGACGGCCAGGTCCCAGCGCAGCTTCGTGCCGACCCAGGAAGCAGCGTACGTGCAGTGGTAGGAGTCGTCCGACGGCAGCCACTCCGCCGGATCCTTGTCGGCCTTGCTGCGGTTAGAGGCGGCGGAGACCGCGATCAGCGTGTCCGGGGAAGCCTGGTCGTTGGCGTACGCCTCCCGCCGCGCCGCCGACCACGGAGCTCGTTCGGAGTCGTAGACCTCGGCGAGCGGGACGAAGTGGTCTACGTCTAGGCGGGCTGCGTCGGAGACAACGACATTGTCGTAGGCGCTGAGCCAGGATCCGCTGGTCAGCTTGCAGCCAGCCGCGACCTGCGGCGCCGTTACGGCTTCGGAGAGGATGACTTCCTTGCGGGTGTCGCAGCCGTCCGTCGCGTTCAGGCCACGGTTCCAGTGCTTGTACAGGTCCCGCTTGTAGCCGTCGCGGTGCTCGGCGGCCACAGGGAGCCGGTCGATCGCCTCGAAGAGCGGCAGTGGCGCCCGCACCCCGGCTGGGCCGGTCACTCCGGTCGCGGCCAGTGGTGCTGTCTCGGCGGTAGCCGAGTGGGCAGTCGGAGCTGCGAGGATAGGGAGGGCGCAGAGGGCGAGTGCGGGCAGACCGCGAAACATCAGGTTCTTGATCATACCGGCGGGTCTATCGGGCCGTTCCCCTGCCCAACCAGGGACGTGGAAGACAACTCACCCGTGCGGGTGACCGGATTCACTGCAGAAACGAGCCTGCGCTCTCCGCCTCGTCAGGGTCGAGGTAGCCGCTGTCTCCGGCACCCCGGCTGATGTCCGCGTGGACGAGGACCTGGACCTGGACCTTCTCCTCTCCGGGCGTGCGCCGGAGCTGGCACGGTCCGCTGGACAGAAACAAGGCCGAGATCCGGTGCGCTGCTTCGAGCACGGCCTTCTCGTAGCCCCGGATCTCGATCGTGATCACGCTCTCGTCGCTCATGACCGGACGAATTGCGCAAGCGAGCCTCAAGTTTCGGCCAGCGCCAGGGACCACACCTTTGAGCCTTCAGGAGCGCCACGTGCCGGAGGAGGTGGTACTGCGGCGCCCCGTGCTGCCGATTCGGCCGCGACGACCTCATGGGTGTGGGTGGTCTCTGCGATCTTGGCCGCGGTGAGGCCCCGGCGAGTGTTCGTGGCGAGGGTCTCTTCGTGGTCTCGGGGACCTTGGCCAGGGGATGTGCGGTGGCCTCCTCTTGGGTACGTGGGCTGCCGGTCTCCAGCTCGGCCGTAATCTCTTGGTCCCTTGCGGGACGGGACGGTGTCCGGAGCTCGGAGCACCTGCCCGTGCCGGGCATGCCCGCCCTGCTGGTCATGGATGTGTTGTGGGTGGGGCTGGTCATGGCTGGTGCTGGGTGTAGGGGGCGAGTTCGGGGTGTTGGCGCAGGATTTGCTGGCGCAGCCGGTGTGTTTCTGTGGCTGTGGCGGCGGCGCGTTGTTTGGTTTCTTCCTGGTCTTGTTCTGTTCGGGTGTATTCGGCGTGCTGGGTGTAGGCGTCGTTGAGCATGCGCTCCCATCGGATTGAGTGCCGTAGCCGTTCTGCTTCCTGGGCTGTCTGGGTTTCGGCCAGCAGGTGTGCCGTTGCGTTCTGGATCTTCTTGTGTTCTTCCCGGGCTTGGCAGTGCTGGCACAGGCCGTCTTCGGGCTGTCGTCCTCTGCCGGCCGCTGAGCAGTCGTTGCCCTGGCATTCCCACCACTGGAGCGTGGGGCCGTTGCTGCGCTGCACGGGTACTCGGCCGTGGCGCCGGTCGGCCCGGCGTTCGGTGCACTTGGGGCATGGGTGTCCCAGGTGCAGGGTGATGCCGTCCTCGCACATGGGGTCGGGGCAGTCTGTGGACGGGCGCACGAGTGCCACTGCGGCTCCTACGGGGGAGGCCAGTTGCCCTTCGGCGAGGGCGCGGGCGTAGCCGTGGGCCCACCATCGCTGCCCGATCCGTTCGGTCAGCTGTTGGGGGGTCCGTCCTTGGTCCAGGGCTTGCAGGATCGCCTCATGCAGTACGGCTGGACGGTGGGGCGGCAGTAGAGGGGCCAGCTCTCGTGGCCATCCTGCTTCTACCGCTTTGACCGCCTCGGCCTGTCCGGCCGGGACCTGCTCGCGGTCCTTCCGCTTCGGCCTGGCTGGGGGTGCGGGCGCCTTGGCGCCTGTGGGCGCGGCGCAGCCGCCGGTGGCATGCGCGCTACTACCTGTAGTAGCCCTGCGGGCGTCATCGGCGCTTCGCGCCGCAGGCGCTGCAGGGGTTTCTTGAGAGGGGAGGGTTAAAGGAGAGGGTTGGGGGACTGGCAGTCCCCCCTCCGGGTACTGGCAGTCCCCCCTGCCCCGGGACTGGGAGTCCCCCCTGGCGTCCGGTTCAGCATGTTGTGGGGGAGGGGACTGAGAGTCCCCTGCCGGGTGTCGTGGCTTGCCTTTGTCGCTGCGTTCTGTGCGGGGCGGGGCGGGAGACAGCGGGGGGCGGGAGCCATGTGTCAGTGGGGGCAGGCCTCGGTGTGCCCGGTCCTCGTTCACCCGTGCCAGCCGTTGCGGGCCGTACCAGGATGCGGGGATCTGCAGGTCGTAGACCTTGGGGCGGGCGTGTGCCGGGATGTACCGGGCGGCTTCCTGGTTTCCCAGGGTGATGACGCCGCGTTCGGTGAGGGCGGCCAGGCGCCGCTGTACCGTCTTGACGTCGCAGAGCGCGATCCGGGCCAGCGTCCGCCGTGAGGGGAAGGCGTTGGTGCCGTCCGGGTCTGCTTTCTCTGCCAGGCCGGCGAGCAGCATCCGGTCGATCGTGCTGTTGACCGGGCTGTCGTGCAGGGCCCACAGGATTGGCTCAAGTGCCATGGTGCACCACCGTCTTCGGGGTGGGGGTGCCGGTCTTGTGGGAGGGGGCGTGTGGCGGCCTGGGGATGGATCCGCATAAGCTCATGGCTGAGCGCACCTCTCGGTTCATGCAGCTGGGTGCTCTTCCCCTCGCAGGCGGTCCAGGCCTGTGCGGGGACCTGCGGGCCTCGCCACTTGTGGCGGGGCCCGTGTGGTTTGGGTGATTCGGCATGCCCTACAGAACGAGGCCAAGATCACCGCTCTGATCGCCGGCGTACCCTGTGCGGGATCACAGCTGGGCTTCGGCGCAGCTGGTGAGTCACCGGTGAGGCGCGGTGGCGGCTAAGGGATTCCGCCGGTCATGGGCAGGTTCCCGTAGTGCAGCTCCAGACGGTCGGCGGCTCCTACTGTCCGAAGTGCCTCAAGGGCGCGGCCGTCACGGTCGTGCACCACTCGCTCAATGCACAGGACCGGCACGCGTGCGCCGATGTTGAGCTCTGATGCCTCGGCCTTTGTGGGCAGTCGTGCCGTAACGGTCTCGCTGGCGGTTTCAGGTGCCAGCCCCGATGCGGTCATGGCCCTGAGCACGCCACCGGGGATTCGGCCCGGGTCACCCAGCCCGGTGGCGTCAGCCAGTTCGGCTGGATAGAAGGCCTCCTGGACCTGTACGACATCTTCGTCGATCAGGGCGTGCCGGCTGCGGCGGACCAAAGGAGCTCCGGGCTCCAGCCCGAGCAGCACGGCGATCGTGTCCGGAGCGGGAAGGCGCTCTACTGACACGGCCGCGATGCTCCCGCCCAGCCCGACCGCGGCCGTTGCCGTCTCCCAGGGCCCCTTGTCTCCGCCCGGCTGCAGAACGGCACCATAGCGGCTCAACGGGATTCGCACGCGCGAGCGGCTGCGGACAACCGTCCCGACGCGCGGCTTGCGGACAACGAGACCCCGGTCGACAAGTTCCCGGTATGCCCGCTCAATGGATGGCTTCGATTCACCCTCGGCCATCAGCTCCTTGGTGGTCGGCATCTTCGACCCGGGCGGAAACTCGCCCGACTCGATGCGCTCCGCCAAGCGGTCGGCCAGCTCGCGCCATTGCTGCAACGGCATGTGTACCTCCTGTCACCTGATGCAGCCAGTACACCACAACAACCATGGTTGTTCAGGGAGGGGTAGACAATGCCCGAGCCAGGCAAACACTCAAGAAGGGCCCCTGTGGGCGCTTGCGTCAGCAGGGCCAGTCAGGACCTTCCTTGTGCGCACAGGCAAGTTCAGACCACCCTCGCACTGCTCACCGGTCCTGCCCCGGGCTTCCCGCGCGCCTCGCCGCCACACGAAACGTCACCCGTTGGTGTCAATCCTGGTGACTTGGAGGGGCGGTGATCCAGCCCTGGGCCAGCATGGGCGGCGAGCCGTCACCTGTGGCCGGTGGCAGGCCTCTTGTGCCGGGGTGACTTGGAGGGGCAGCGTGGAGTTCGTCCTGCGGATCGATGTGGATGGTGCGCTCGTTGTGCTGCCGTGGCCTGATGACGAAGTGGCGCGCGGGGCTCAGGTGAGGGGGGCGGTGGGTGGCCCTGCTGACCGGGCGGTCTACCACCGGCAGGCGCACCTTCATGTGCACGGCAATGGGGCGGCCGAGGGCCTCCCTGTGAACCTCGCTGCCTGGGTGCTGGCTTCGCATTGGCGTGGGGTGGAGATCCCTTATGGCTTTTATGGGCCGGTGCTGGTGACGGGACCTGAGCGGTCCGCCTTGGGTGATGGTGTTGCCGGTGAGGTGCGCGCGGTGTGCGCGGCGGTTGCCGAGGTGCGCCAGGAGTGGGTGACCCGGCCGCCGGCGGGGGAGGGTCCGGCCCGTGCGGAGCTGCTGGCCGCAGCCAGGCATTCGGTCGAAGCGCTCGCCTGACGCGGCTTGCAGCGGGTGTTGCCTGGGCTCGGGTTCGGGGCGGTCCGGGCTTGTTGTGAGGGCCGGACCGCTCCAAAGAAATCGGCGCTGCTGTGGGGTGCGGGTCCGAGGCGGAGGGTCAGCAGTCGGTGGTGGCGTACTTCGTTGCCGGCTCGGTGCCGGTGCCCGTGTCTTCTTGAGGAAGGTCCCATCGGGCGATGCTTCCGTATGAGTCCTCGATCAGCAGGTTCCCGCCGCGCCTGGAGATGCTCATGGAGCTGATCGCCAGGTAGGGCTGGCCTGCCGCTACCTTTCCCCACGGGGTGTAGGAGTCGATGCACCCGTCCCATGGAGCGTCGTAGTAGCGGCTGGCCTTGTTCATCTCGGGCCCGTAACTCCACTTGATGAGGTTGTCTCTCCCGTACCCCTTGAAGGTTCCGCCGTCCTCGGACTCCAGGGTGAGTGCGACGGCCAGGGCGTATTTGCCGGTCAGGGGAAGAGTCTTGTCCTTGGCGAGGGCGTCGCGGTAGGCGACGCCGGTCAAAGTCACCCGCATCCTGTGGCCGTCCTCGTCCCGGAGGGTGACGGTCTCACCGACTTTTCGTCCTTCCTGGCCGACGACGCCTGCTTCGTTCTGTGGCTTTTGCTGGCCCTGTGCCCACAGCGGGGCCTGGGTCTTGCCGTTTTGCGCGCTGCTGGTGCAGCCCGCGGTGGTGAGGATCAGGAGCGTCGCGAGGCCGGCGGTTGCCTTCTTCATGCGCAGTCCATTTCGTCTGATCGGAAGATGAGCGAAGCCGGGGCCGGCCTCTGGCCGCATCCAGAGAGCACAGACCGGCGGCGCGGTGTGGTGCCGACGGGGCGGGGGTCGGACCGGCTTGTGCGTACCCCCGCCGTGACGTCAGTTGTTGGTGAGGTGAGCGGAGAGGTGAAGAGGGGCTGTCGACAGGGCGTCATTGATCGTGTCCTCGGTGATGTCGTCGAGGGTGATGTCGTAGGTGCGGGCCATCTGCTGGATTCGGGCGACCGTTTTGCGGACTGCGCTGGTGTTGCCGGCGGCCCGGTCGATGGTCAGGAGGTCGCGGTAGAGGACCTCGGAGGTTTCTTCGACATCGAGGGCCTGGAGGACGGTGCGGCGGGCGGCGTCGAGGTCGGGGGTGTCGCTGTCGCTGTGCCAGCACGCGAGGGTGTGTGCGGTGTCGGTGATCCGGGACAGCATTTCCTGAATGACGGCATCGGCCCACGGCAGGGTGCGGCCGTCAAAAGGCTTTCCGCGTACGAGGGCCATTGCGGCTTCGAGGTCGGCGATCCCGGCCTTCGGGCCGGCCGCGAGACCGCTCGACGCCAAGGCACGGAACTCTTCCCAGTCGGATGTGACCGCCCGGTGGAAGGAGTATCCGCCGTCCTTGGGCCGGGGAAGGAGCGGAGCCCCGTCCGTGGCGACGCCGATTTGGGCGCGCAGCTCGGAGAGACGGGAGTGCAGGGTGCGGGTCGACCACGGGTTCACGGGGTCTACTGCCCTGCACAGGTATTCGGCGCTGCGTCCGGGGCGGAGGTGGATGAGTGCTGCGACGGCGGTGGTGCGGGGCGCGTGCGCGGATCCGGTTCCGCCGGTGATGCGCAGCGCGCCGAGCATGTCGATGCGGACCGTGCGCTCCACGGGGCTGGTGCCGGTGGGGCTGGCCTTCGGGGCCGGGGCGGGTTGGCTGCCGTTGGCCTGGTGGGGGAGCGGGGCCTGCCCGGCGGCTCGTGTGGCCGGAGTCCGGCCGCTGTCGTGTTCCTGCGTGGTGTCGGCGCCTGCTTCGGGGGCCTGGGTGGCGGGGCTGGTGGGGGTGGGGTTGAGTCCGGCGAGGAGTGCGGGGAAGGGGTTGCCCGGGTCCTGGGCTGCCTCGCTGGTGATCCGCACGGCCAGGGGCATGCCGGAGGCGGCCGGCTGCTGGTGGCTCTCGGTGAATTCCCACCCCCCGGCTGCCGGCTTGGCCTCCTGGACGGAGACTTGGAGGGCGTGGACGTACTGCCGGTATTGCTCGTCGCTGACGCGCTGGAGTCGCACCGGCATCTCCAGCGGGGCCAGGACGGTGTCCTGGTCGCGGGCGACGTCGAGGATCTCCGCGTGAGGGAACGCACGGCGGGCCTCTGGGCTCGCGGGCAGCACCACGGCGGTCGTCAGGGGGCGGGCTGAGGCGAGGGCGTCGGCGAGGAGGTCGACGTCTTTCTCGCTGTGGTCTCCGGCGCCGATCATCAGCCAGGGCAGAACCTGCTCTCCTGACTGGTGGGCTTCGAGCAGGAGTTCGCCGAGGTCGGCGGCGACGGCCGGAAGGTGGGCCATGGTGCGGATGCGGCCCTGCGGGAGGAGTCCGGACAGTCGGCTGCCGAGGCCGGCGGTCAGGATCTCGGCATAGTCGGTCCACCTGCTCGTGCCCAGTTCCAGGGCGAGGGCACGGGCCACTTCGAGGACCTCGTCGGCGTCGCCGTTCAGCAGCAGGACGCGGCAGGTGGTGAGGTCGGCCAGGACAAGACCGTCGCCGTCGGCGCCGAGCGTGACCAGCCCCGGGTAGGGGGCGTGGACGTCGGCGAGATCGTCGGCGCCCGGGAGCACGGCCTGCTCGTCGAGTACCCAGGTGCGGGTGTCAGAGCCGGCGGTGAACGGAGCGATCGGATCGGTGGGTTCGTCCAACAGCAGCGTGATCCCGTTGGCGGCGAGGCGCGCCCCGCGCAGCGCTGGCAGTGCCTTGTTGCTGTTGCTGCTCTCGTTGTCGTTGGCGGCGTAGTGGGCGAGGGCGCGCAACACGTGGTCGAGGAGTTCGACGCCCGCGGGTTCGGCGACGGCGTGCAGGACCTGTTCGACGGTGGTGGGGTCGTTGTCCTGGGCGATGGTCTCGCCCGCGCGCCGGGCCCGCTGTTGCAGGATCCGCCGCACGCCGAGCGCTCCGGCGAGTGAGGCGGCCAGCAGGGTGCCGATCCCGGCGATCAGTGCCCAGTTGACGCCGTTCGCGGCGGCCAGGACCTGTGGGGTGCTTACTGCCGGCGAGGCCTGGGGCGGGGAGGCGGCTGGGCTGTTTGCGGCTGGCGGGGTGCTCTGCTTCGGGACCTGGGCTGCGGGCGTGGTCGCGGCTGGCGCCGACTGGGCGGTGGACGCGGACGGCGAGGGCGATACGGCGGCCGGGGCCGTCGGGCTCGACGGCACAGGGGTTGCGGTCGGGGCGGGGGTGGGCTTCGAGGCCGCCGCCGGCGGGGTGGGGGAGGGCTTCTCCGTGGGGGCGGCTGGGGCTGGGGCGGCGGGCGAAGGCTTCGCCGCGGGTGTGGTGGTGTCGTTGCCGGGCCGGGCTTGCGACGGGGGCATCGTCCCGGGGCTGGGGCTGGGGCTGGGGCTGGGGGTGGAGGCGGCGGGGAGGGTGAGCTGCTGCCCGGGGTAGATCAGGTTCGGGTCGGTGAACGTCCTGGCGCCGTCCGGCAGGGGAGTGCCCTTGTTCTGCTCGAAGATTTCCGGGTACCGGTCGGCGTCGCCCAGCTGCACGCGCGAGATGAAGGAGAGGCTGTCTCCCTCGCGGACGCTGTACTGCGCCTGCCCGCTCAGCGCTTCGGCGGCGTTGCCGCGCCCGGCCTGGGTTTTGAGTCCCGCGCTCGGGGCAGGGTGCGCGTTGCTGGGGAGGGTGAGCACCCATCCGGGCTGGATTGGCTGGTCGGCACGGAAGACCGCGCCGTCAGTCATGGAGTGGCCCTCGTTGAGGGCGGCGATTTCCTCCCACCGCTGGGCATCACCGAGGGTGGTTTCGGCGATCGACCACAGGCTCTCGGCCGGCCGTACATCCCGCACCGTGTGCGTCACCAACCCTGTCCCGGCCTCCTGGACTGCTCCCGTATTCGCACGGGCGCTGGCGGCCGTATCCGGGCCGGGTACGGCGGTAGCGCTCACACTCACCGGCGCGGCTGCGGCCGGGGAGGTGGGGGCGGCGAGGGCGGTTCCGGCGGGCAGGGCCAGCAGGACAGCGCCGACCAGTGCCGCGGCAGCCCGCTGTCCCACCAGGCCCCGGATCTGCGGGGCGCTGCGCCCGCGCAGCTGCGCGGGGATCTCCAGCAGGACCGCGAGGGCGAACTGGGCCCAGCTGATCCATCCTGTGACGGCCAGGAGCAGCAGGAACACCTGCCCGGAGTCGTCGGTGGTCAGCAGGTTCGCCAGGGCAGTGATGCCGGGCGGCCCGACCTGGGCGGTTGCCCACCACAGCAGGATCGGGAGGCTGGCCAGCAGAGCCGTGAGGACGGTCAGGGAGAGCAGGCCGCGTACGAGGGCGGCCGCCGTCTGGGCGCCCCCGCGCCCAAGGCGGGGCCGGGAGGTGCGGCCGGGGGTGGGCTGGCTCATGAGCGGGTCCTTCGTGCGCGTGTGGTAGCGGGCTACTGGGGTTGGGCGATGCCGTGCAGGAGGCGGGCGGTGCCGTGGCCGGTCACGTTCATGGACCCGATCCCGGCGACCGCGAGGAATTTCGTGGCGTAGGTGTCGTGGACGGTCACGGTGAGCTTGGTTCCGTCTCCGGACAGGGCGGTGCTGCCGTGGGTGCCGGCGCGTGCGAGGTAGGCCTGGGCTGCGGCCTGGGCGGCCGCGGGGTCGGCGCGGACCTGCCCGCCGGTGATGGCGGTGGCGGGGTCGATGGCCTGCCCTGCGGCGCGGGCGGCCTCCATGGCGATGGCGTCGGCGCGTTCGGTGGCGCGGAGTTTCCCGCTGCCGTCGAAGGCCAGTCCGATGATGCCCAGCAGAGCCACGGTGACGATCGCGGTATAGATCGCAATGCCGCCTTCGTCGTCGCGCAGGCTCCGCCGTACCCGCCGCGGTGCGGCGGGCGCAGGGGACAGGCCGGGGGCGGGCGAGGCGGTGGCGGGGTCCGGTGCGGGCATGTGGTTATCCCTCCCGGGAGCGGTAGGCGTCCACTACCGAGGTGAAAGTGCTGGTCAGTGTCTTGGACCCGGGGATGCCGGGGATCAGCAGGTCGGACAGGGGCACGGTGCAGGAGATGGTGACCGTCACGGTCCCGACATTGCCGAGCGGGACGGCCAGGCCGGAGGCGTCGACGCTGGTGTGGGTCGAGGCGCAGTGGATGCCCTGGTCGGCGAGGGAGCGCACGGCGGCTCCGGATGCTTCGACTTGGGCGCCGGAGTAGGTGCGAGAGATGGAGGCGGCGCGGGCGGCGTCCTCGGCGGCAGCGTCGATCTTCGCGCCGGAGGTGACGATGCGGCCGCCCGCGATGGCCAGGCACAGCATCATCAGCAGCAGCGGGGTGACGATCGCGGCCGCGATGGACTCGCTGCCCCGGTCCTCGCGCAGCCGTACTCCCAGGCGACTCCACCTGGTGGGGGTGGGGGTCATGGGGTGGTCCACCGTTCGCGTGGGGCACCGGCCGACTGGGACACGCTCAGCCCGGACAAGCCCGGGATCAGGGAGGGGGCTTGTCCGGTGACGGTGACGCGGACCTCGGTGGCGCTGCTGCCCGAGGTGCTGACGGAGGCCTGCCCAAGGCTGTCGCCAGCGATCCGGCCCAGGGTTTCCCGGGCCCGAGCCGCGCCTGCTCCTTCCGGAGCCTGGTAGGTGCGGGCCGCGGCGACCCCTTCACGGGCGGCGGTGAGCGCGATGTTCCGGGCAAAGAACCACATGGCCGCCTGGACTACCGCGACAGTGACCAGGATGACGAACGGGAACACGATCGCCATCTGGATCGATGCCTCCCCCCTGTCCCAGGGGCGACAGAGCTGGTCTTCGGACCGCCCTGGTTCTGCCTGCCCTGCTTCTGACCGCCGCGAGTCGTCGCTCGCCGTGCTCTTCACCGCACCCCCAATGCCGCCTGCTTCCTTGTGTCGGACCCTCAGATTCCGCCGAGCTTGACCTGGTACTTGACGACGACGACCGCGATCGTCCCGGCGATGGCGAGAGCACCGGCGACGGCGGCAGTCCAGATGATGATCGTCGTGATGGAGATGTCGCCCCGGTCCATATCGCCGCGGCTGTACGCCTGGATCTTCTCCCAGTGCGCCTTCGCGGCCAGAGACAGGCGGATGACCAGCTTGTTCATACGGGGGTCTCCCTTGGGTGGGTCAGGTGGTGAGCATGCGGATGACGGCGGGGAAGGCGATCAGGAGCATCACCAGGACGGCGAGGAGCGCGCCGGGGGCGGTCATCTTCTCGCTGTTGGCGTTCGCTTCGGCTGCCTGATCCGCCAGGAGCTCGGTGCGCAGGTTCTTCGCACGGGAGCGGAGGGTGGCGTAGACGGAAGCGCCGTCGTCGGCGGACTGCCGCATGATCGCGGCGAGGTCGTCCAGGACAGGCAGGTCCAATTCGGCAGTCAGGCGGGCCAGGGACTCCCAGTGCGCGGCCTTGTCGACCCGTGACTGCGCCAGCGCTCCCCGGATCCGCTGGAACGCCCAGCCCTCGCCGACCTGGGCGGCCTGCTCCATGGCCTGCTCGGCGGAGACATTCCCGGCCCGGCGCAGCGCGACGAGGTCGAGGTAGGCGGCCATGGCGTGCGCGAACTCGCTGCGGGCGCGTTTGGCCTTGTCCCGGGTGGCGAGGTCGGGGGCGAACCAGAGCACGATCGCGGCCAGGATCCCGACAATCGCGGGCAGGTAGAGCGGCACGCCGAGGAGCAGCAGCGGGATCGTGGACAGCGGCGGCAGCAGCAGCCCTCCGCCGGCCAGGGCGACCTTGGTCAGCATGAACCGGGCTGGGGTGGTGCCGGTCAGGGCGAGGTCCTTATGGGGGATCCGTACACCGGGTACGTCCGCCATCCGCTCGACCAGCCACTGCCCCCACCGCTCGTCACGGTCGGCGTTCTCGCCGTCGGAGCGCGGGGGCGGTGCAGGCTGGTTGAGGCGGCGCAGCGCGGGCCCGAGCGCGGGCGCGGGGCGCAGGACTTCGCGGACCAGGAGTGCGCAGCCGGCTCCGATGGCCGCGCCGGACAGGATCGCGGCTACCGGCATCACGCGGTCACCTCCGCACTCGTAGCCCCGGCCTGGGCGCCGGGTGAGGGTTCGTCGTCGGGCAGGGGGGCGGGGGCGACGGCGCTGCGGGGGTCGGTGATCAGGAACCGGGGAACGGGCTTGGTGTCGGCGATCTGCCGCATCATCGCCAGGACGCCCACGAACCCGGCCAGCAGGACCGCCAGGACCAGCTGGCCCAGCAGGGTGCTGTAGGGGGCGGTGTAGGAGGGGATGAGGAATCCGGCACCGATGACGCCGAGGGTGATGATCGTCATCCACCGCATCGTCGTGCGCGGCTTGGCCCGGTCGGCCTCAATCGCACGCCTGCGGGCGACTTCCTCGTGGACGGACTCGGCGAGGTCGTCCAAGGCCTGGGCGAGGCCGGGGCCGCGGTCGGCGGCCGACAGGATCAGCGCGGCCACCACCTTGTCCGCGGTCACATCGTTCAGGGCGTCACCGAACTCGCGCAGGGCGTCCGTCGGCCGCCATCCCACCTGGAGACGGTCGACCAGGTCGCCGACCTCCTCGGCGATGGCTCCCGGGCAGCCCTTGCGGGAGATGTGCAGGGCCTCGTCCAGGCCCCGCCCGAGGCGGAGCACGTTGGCCAGGCGCTGCGTCCAGTCTCCAAGCGACTCCAGCTTCGCGATCCGCGCGGTCGCGGACTTCGTAGGCGAGAGCAGCCACGGCACGCCAATAACGGCCAGGAACGGCATCGCTCCCGCCACGAACACGCCTGTGACCAGCCACAGCACGATCCCGGCAACCGCGCCGACGACCAGCCGGGTACGGCGGGCCATCTGCTCGTCGCGGCTCGCCAGTTGCCTGCCGGCCCTTATCCGGGCGGCCAGGCCAGGGCCCTTGGGGGCGATGGTGCCGACGCATCCGGCGACCAGCCCGACCAGACCGCCGGTGGCAGCGAGACCGGCCACCACCCACAGCAGCAGCGTCATCACGTGGCGCCCTCCGTGATCATCAAAGGCAGAGCGGCGGTCCAGGCCCCGCCGGCCTCGGAAAGCAGGGAGGCGTCAAAGCCGACGCGCCGCAGGTCATCGACGCAGCGGGGGAGCATGAGCGGCACCGCACGGTGCTCGCCCCACTCCGGGCGCGGCCCGAAAATCGTGTTGGTGTCCGGGCGGCCGCCTTCACCGATCCCGGTGACCTCCAGGACGTGGGAGACGAACCGGTGACGGTGCCCCCCGATCTT
Source organism: Streptomyces sp. NPDC031479 (assembly GCF_055581065.1). NCBI lineage: Bacteria > Bacillati > Actinomycetota > Actinomycetes > Kitasatosporales > Streptomycetaceae > Streptomyces > Streptomyces sp. NPDC031479. The sequence goes on along the minus strand of NZ_JBVIKC010000026.1, from coordinate 74,249 downwards.
CGTCTCGTCGATTGAGGACACGAACACGATGAAGTGCAGTCCGTTCGCGGCCTGCCGGTAGGCCAGCGCCTCCGACATGTTGGCCTGCGCGAGCAGATACAGCTCGGCGATCCGGTCGAACACCACAGACGGGCGGATGGCATGCAGGGTGCACAGGTTGCCGCCCGCACCGTTCGTCATCGCCTGAAGCATCGCGACAATCTCCGGGCCTCGGACTTCACCGACCACGATCCGGGTCAGCGTCATGCGCAGCGCCCGGTACATCAGGTCCATGAGGGAGATCGCGCCGGCGGCCTGACCGGCGACCATCTCGCCGTTGGACTCGCGGGCCTCCATCGGCACGACCTGGCGGTGATAGCCGTTCTCGTGGGCGAACAGCTCGAACTCGGTCTCCAGCGTCGCGAACCGCTCGTCGGGGTCGATCTCCCGCAGGAGCGCCCGCAACAGTGTCGTCTTCCCCGCGGCCTGACCGCCGACGATCATGACGTTCTTCTCCGCGCGGACGCACGCCCGCAGGAACGACTCCAGAGTGCTGTCCAGCATCCCGCGGCCCACCAGCTCGGGCAGGTCCGCGTGCCGCATCGTGTGCCGGCGGATCGTCACGAACGTGCCCGGGGTGACGTCTGTGACCGCCTGGAGACGGGATCCGTCCGCCAGACGCAGCGCCAGGAACGGATCAGCGGTCGACAGAGAGCGCTCGTTCTGACCGGTCGTCCGCCGAGCGAGATCCCGCAGGAGTTCCCGCAGCTCCTCGTCGGAGTCCGCCACCGGCGCGACGTCCACCCGCCGCCCGTCGGTGAAGTCCAGCGACGTCCGCGCGTACCCGTTGATGAAGATGTTCTCCACCCGCGGGTTGTCGAGATGCTGCTGGAGACGGCCGGCACGGAACTGGAGATCGAAAACAGCCTGGGCGGTCGCCGCGTCTTCACCGGCCGACGTCGCGAAGCCCCGCTTGATGGCCTCCGCGTCCGACCACACCGCGACCTGCTCATTGATCAGATGACGTCCCTGCTGCTCCTGCGCGGCCGGGCTCATGCCCGGCCGGGCGCGCAGCATCTCGGTCAGCCGCTCCCCAACCGCCTTTTTGATCAGCCGTACCGCCGCATAGTCCACCGCGGCCGGCGCAGCGGTGACGGCCACGGCCTGCGACAGAAGACTTGCGCGGGGATCCGCCGGACCGCTTCCACCGGGCACCGGAGGGCGTCCGGGAGGCTGCGCACCACGGTGCGGGGCGAGACCGCGCGGAGCCGTGAGCCGCGACTCCAGTGATACCTCGGGGTTGCTGTGAAGGGGGTTAGCGCGCACCGCTCACCATCCGTCCCAGAGCGGATGCGGGCGACGGGGCCAGGCGGGAACGACGGACCGCCACCAGTTCCTGCACCCGCACAGCGGCCGACCGCGCCGCGCGCATCAGCTCGCCCGACTCGAACCGGCGTGGCTGCTCCGCCCCGTCGGATAGCACCGCGGCCTCTTTCGGCCGCCACGGCAGCACGGCGGTGACCGTGATGCCGAGGCTCTTGCGGACCTCCTCCTTCGAGAACGGCCCGTTGTCCACGAGAAGCATGCCGATCTCCGCCTGGACGCGCTGCTCGCGCAGCGCGTCCAGGCGGACTTGGGCGCTCTGCAACCCGCGCAGCGTGTTGCGGGCTACCAGGACGACGGTGTCGGCACGCTGCGCGAGGACGGCCGACGGTCCGAACGCACCCCGCCGGCCGAGGTCGATCAGCACGTCGTGCCTGTGCTCCTCGATCCCCGCGAACAGGCCCGCCAGGGGCTTCCAGACTGTTTCCATTGCGGAAGCGTGCGCGGGATCGTAGAGACCGGGCAGCACCAGCCGGTCGCGGGTCCCCGCGTCAGTGATATCCACCAGCTGCCGCCAGAACGCCTCCCCGAGCCGCCCCCGACGCCCCGCCACCGCCAAGTTCCGCAAGCCGTGGCTGTTGTCGAGGGTGCCCTGCAACGCGCCAGGCAGGATCGCACCGCCGTCCGGGTCCGCCTCCGCCAGGATCACCCGCTGCCCTTCCGGCAGCGGCCACGTCATCAGCAGCGCCATCGCAGCCGTGGTCACCCCCGGCGCACCAAGCCCGCCCGCAAGCGCGATCACCGTCATCAGCTGCCCCCCTGCGCCGCGACGATCAACGCGACCGCGCCGGTCGCCACGCGCGCGGCCAGCGTCGGCCCGTCCGCGGCGGGCACCGCCACGTCCACCGTCACCACCCCCGTCGCCGGAGCCGCCTCACCAACGGCAACCACCGTCGCCGCCAGCGTCTTCGGCGCCCCGGCCGGCTCACCCGGCTTGCCCCCGGCCGCAGCGGCCGCCTGCACCGGATCCGGCGTCGACACGATCAGCACCTTCTGCCCCGGACTCAGCCGGCTCGCGGGAAACTGCGACGGCTTCAACGCCACACCCACCAACTGCTCACCCGCCTTGACCAGCGAAGACGAGCTGACCTGCGCGGGGGAGAGAAGGGAGCCAGCCGTTAGAGCGACGGCCGCGCGCTGACCGACCATCTCACCCTTCCGCGCGGCGGACACGGCTTTGACCGCCGGATCCAGCGCCAGGGACGCGGGAGCCAGGTCGGCGTCGGTGATAGCGGTGCCCACCGGCACATCCCGGGCCACCACCAGAACGGCGGACCGCTGCCCGGACCCGGTGAACAGCAGGGCGCCCGACAGTCCCCCGGCCGCGATCAGCGCGACGGATAAGGCGATCAGGCCCGGCCGGCGGCGCCGCTGACGCACGACGCGCGGCGCGGCCGCCGGTTTCCCCGGCCCGCAGGCCCCTCCGGTCCCCAGATCGGCAGCCCGGCCGGGCGTGGGCGTGGTGGTGGTGCTCACGTGCAGTGCCTCCAGAGAGAGAAGGAAGAAGAGTGCGGATGCTGGGTCTGCTATTGGCCGACGACCTGGATCTCGCCCACGGCCACGGTGAACGCCGACTGACGGACCTCGGTCAGCTGCCCGGTCTGCCCGCTGCCGGTCACGGCCCAGTCGATGTCCCACTTGGACGTCGCCGTCCCCTGATACCGGCCGCCGGGACCGCTGGCCGACGTCGCCTTGAAGCGGTGGCCGCAGTCGGGCGAATCCGCCATACCGCGCGAGGCCGTATACGGCGTGCCAGGGCCCGTGCAGGTCACGCTCGACCCGTCCCCCATGCTCCACACCACCCGCGACACCGTCGCCGTCGCCCTCACGGTGATCCCACCCGCCGAAGCAGACGCAGAGTTCGGCCCCCACGTCGTCTGGCCCTGCCTTACCCACATCCACACCGGCACGCCTACCGTGTAGGTGCCCGCGGCCGTCGGGCTGACGACCGCCGGACCTTCCAAGAGCATGCTGTCGACCGCCCGTTGCGCCAGGACAGCCGGATCGGCAGCCGGGGCCGGGGCGTTCTGCGACCAGAATGCTGATCCCGCGATGTCCATGCTCTTGATGCCGTCAGGACCGGCGCCCAGGCATGGGTTGACGTAGATCGCGCCGTCTCCTGGACTGTGCTCTTGCCATAGAGCGCTGCCTGCGGGGGGCTGCGGTTCTAACCGACGAACTGCGCAGCTCGGATCGTCCGTCCAGTCGCTGATGTGCCCAGCTGATGGCCTGCTCCCCCCGGCCTCGCTGTTCCCACCGTCCGAAGGGCCCCTTCCAACGCCGCCTCCGGGTACAGCCGGCACTCCGGCTTCCACGCAGAACCTGTTGTCGGCGCACCTGTCCACGCCGGTGCCCGCGAGGGCTGCGGGCACCACGCCGACAGCAAGGATGAGAGCGCCAAGCACGGTACCGACACCACCTCTCAGCATGCCTGTCCCGGGATCTTCTCCTCGATGACGACCCAGCCAGTGGGCCATTTTTCGGCGGTGAGCTCAGTGACATACCGCACGAGACGCGTCTGGGGGAGCGGGCCCTCATTGCCGGTCTGCTTATCGACAGGCTTCCACTGTGCGACATCGACACAGTCGGTGATCACAGCAGTCTTCAGCTTCTGGCCGTCCTTGAAAATGACAGAGGTTCCAGAGTGCTTTGCCTTACCGGTGACGACCTGCCCTGCGCTGCGGAGCCCCGCAAGACCGGCCTCCGTCTGGGCGTACGCGGAACCGCTCGCAACATCCTTCAAGCCCGTGCCCGCCGAGTCCGACTTCGCGTAGGCCTCAGTGAGGACGCGCCAGTACCGGTCGTAGGCCGTCTGCACTTCTGCTTTGTCGTTGTCCACCGGGCTGCCCGAAGGACTCGGCGAAGACGAAGTGACGGGTGCGGAACTCGGACTTGCCGGGGCCGCCTTGTTGTCACCGCCGTCGCCGCCGCAGCCGGCTGTGAGGCCTGCGAGTGTCGCGGTGACGGCGGCGGCCGCGAGCAGTCGGCGTTGGGCGGTGCGGGTCTGGTGTTGTCGTGCCGTTGTCACGGAGATCTCCCCGGTTGTCACCTCGGTGGGCGGGCGTGCAGAGCGGCCCACCCGAGCTGCCTCGTCGCTGGTGCAACGTGTTTGCGTCCTCGCGGTGCGTTGCAGTCGGCACCCTACGATGACAACGGCAAAGCTCCTATGGGGTTCTTGTGGTTCAGGTGACCGACTGTCGCGCTTGCTTGCAATTGTCGAAATGTCATATGCAGAAAGCCCTCTGAAGTGCACCCTTCGTCTTCGCTGCCGGATGGAGGCCGCTTCGGCAGAGCTCGCCGAGGTCGTGGCCGGATTGCGCGACTCTGGCTGATTCTTTGCTGTAGTGATTCTTTGCGGCGCTGTTCACTGGTTCGGTCACCACGACCTGCTGCAGCCGACAACAACTACCTTTCTGTCACTCACCCACCACTCACCGAGTGCGGGGTGGGGCTCCGTGAAGCTACCTGCCGCTTTCGGCCGGGGAAGGTGGCATCGGCGCTCACAGCTGGGTCCAGCCGCGGGGTTCAGCGTCACCGGCCAGTGGGGTCCAGACGTTGGCCTGCGGTCCGTGCTCCTCAATGTCTTCGAGGACGGCGGCGCCGAGGGGGACGTGGGCGGCGAGGCGGGTGACGAGGTCGTGGTCGGCGGTCATGCTGCGCAGGTCCTGGATCCGGGTGGTGAGGGTGGTGCGGGAGGCGCCGGTGAGGATGAACAGGATCCGGGGGAAGCGGGGGTAAAGGCGCTGCCAGGCCAGCATGGCGGTCTGGTTGGCGACGGTGCCGCGGCGTCCGGCGGGCTGGGGGGTGTAGTCGTGGAAGCGGGCGTAGCTGATGAGTTTGCGGGCCAGGCGTTCGCTGCTCATGGTGGTGCGGTCGATTTCCACGAAGGCCCGGTACTGCAGGCGCTGGGGACTGGTGGCGGTGTAGTGGAAAACGGCGTCGGCGATGAGCCGGTCTTCGCCTCCGGTGTCGGGGAGGCGGTGGGTGACCTCGGGCATCCAGTCCAGGGGTTCGTACTCGTCACCGCGGGCGCGGGCGTCGCTGAGGAAAGCGAGGTGGGCGCGGACGCCGGTGAGAGTGTGTGCGGCGCGCAGTGAGGCGGCGGCCGCCGAGCCGATGGGCGTGGCGGTGCGTCCGCGCAGCTCGGGCCAGTCCGCGACCGTTGAGAAGCCTTCTAGGGTGAGGAAGTGGGCCTGGAGGCGGCTGCTGGATCCCAGGGTGGTGTGGGTGATCAGGCCCTGCTCGCGGAGCGGTACGAGGACGCGGTGGATCTTGCGTGACGGTGAGAGGGGGGTGAGTATCTGGTGGATCTGGGTGGTGGTCAGCAGCCGGTGCTGGGCGAGCAGGGCGAGGGCCCGGTGCGTGTGGGTGTCTTCAGTGGAGGGCTGGATTCTGTTCGCGGTGGTCATGCGTACGGCGCTCCGGTGATGGTCTTGCGGTCGGTCGGTGTGGTGCCGGTGAGGTAGGCGCGGACGGCGTCTTCCTGGGCGAGGGCGAGCGCGGTCCGTTCCCCGAGAGGCAGTGCTGAGGTGACGGTGTGCGCGGCTTCGCGCAGCGCCCCGATGTGGGCAGGCCGGGCGCGGTCGCCGAACACTTCCCGCAGTTCGGGGCCCCGGACCGGGACGGGTCCGATCCGCCTGCCGGCGACGGTGAAGCTGGCGTAGTGCCGCCACCTGGGCAGCGACGCGATGTCGCGGGGGGTGACGGTGTCCGGCCACTGGGCGGTGATCTGTGTGATGGCCTCCACGGACCCTGCCGTCGTGGACAGGCAGGAAGCGTTCTGCATCAGGGCGGCGCGGGTGGAGGGGCTGAGGCGGTGCATGAGCTGTGTCATGCCGTGCAGTCGGCAGCCGAACTTGCGCAGCTGCTCGGTGATCTGCGCGAGGACGTCCGATTCGCCGTGGTCGAGGGAGATCATCTCGTCCAGATAGAAACGGAAAGGCCGCCGCCGCTTCTCGGGCAGGTCGCGGCGGGAGAGCCCGGCGCGCAGGAAGTCGTGAACGATCAAAGAAATGAGCAGCGAGTTGGTGGGCCCGGTGCCGGGCGGGCAGATCCAGACGACCTGGCCCTCGTCCATGGCCCGGCGGATGTCGTAGGCGCTGACCGGGCATCCGAGGAAGGCCCGTACCACCGGGTTCGCGCCCAGCCGTTCCAGGGGGTTGAGGACTGTCGCCAGCGCATCACGGGGAAGGTCGGGGAAGCTCCCGGTCCACCACTTCCTTGCGTCCGCATCCAGTGCGCCCACCACGAGATGACGGAATGCCGGGTCAGTCAGCAGTGCCCGGACCTGGAAGACCGTTGCCTGCCGCTTGGGCTGCCGGGCGGCGACGGCCGCTGTGTTGACGGCGACGAGTGCCTCGATTGCCTTCGTCATGATGGTGAGCGCGCGGGGCGCGGTAATGTCCCCCCAGCCCAGCGCACCGGCGAAGGCCCCGACGACGGCGGCGGTCACCTCGTGCGGCGGCTGCCCGTTGCTCATGTCCAGGAGGTTCCAGCAGGACAGGAGGTCCGTGTCGGCGCGGATGGTCAGGTCGAACAGTGCCACCCGGTCGATGAGGTTGCCGTGGGCGAGGTAGCGGGCGACGTCGGCGAAGGAGTCGCCGTGAGGGTCCACGAACGCGAGCCCCCGCCCGTTGTGGGCGCTGGCGACGGCGTGGACCTGGGCGCGCATCGTCTTGCCCCATCCGGCCTTGCCGGACTGGATCTCGAAGAGGGTGTCGTCCTCGTGCGTGGCCAGCAGCCGCTCGCGGCCGTCCGGCCCCCGGTACCAGCCCTGCGGCAGCAGGCCCGCACCGGGTTCATAGGTCGGCATGTCGCTTTCCAGCAGACTCACCCGCGAGGTGACGGTGGGCGGCTTCAGGAGCCCCGCCAGCTCCTCGATATGAGCCCACCCCCCGCGCGCCGGCCGCAGCAGACCGCTCGCCCACCGGGCATCGAAGCGGTCGCGCCACGGCCACCAGTCCGGACCGATCCGCAGCGGGCCCAGTGCCCAGCCCTGCCCGGTCAGCCGCGACACTCCCGCGTACACGTCCATGGCCGCCCCGATCCGGGCCAGACGCTGCTCCGCCCGCCCGGCCGCATCAGAGGCGCACCGCACCAGAATCTGCACGCGCACCAGGCCAGGGGAGTGGGCGAGCTTGCCCAGCACGACGTCGCGGTCGACGCGCCGGGGCTGAGGCGACATCACCATCTGACCGCGAGGCGTACCGCGCCATTCGGCAGGGTCCAGCAGCCGGCCCACGGAGGCAGGCAGACTCTCGGCGGGCTGACGGACGAGCCAGCGTGCTTCGCGCTGCGCCTCACGGCGGGACTTCTCCCGGGCCCGCTGCACCGTGTGGAAGCGGTACACGGCAAGTCGCCAGCGTGAGGCGGGGGCCAGGTCGAGGCATACCTCGGCGAGGTCGCCCAGCTCGGCGTTCAGGTCGGCGACCGCATCGAGCAGCGGCTGCAGCGGATCGGGATCCAGAGGGACCTCGCGCAGACGTGACCCGGGTTCTCCGTGCAGGGTCAGTACCGCCCGCACTGTGTGCTCGCGCCGCTTGTCGGCAACCGGATGTGCGGCCTTGACCTGGACGCGGGCCCCGTAGGGGGTCTGGGCGAGCAGCGCGCGGGCGGAGGCGGGGGCTTCGATGCGGTAGGCGAGGGACCTGTGGCCGTCGGCGCGCAGCCGCAGCCGCAGCGTCCGGGCCCGCCGCGGCGTCCACCACGGGCCGGAGCCGGCGGCGCGGACCAGCTGCATGCCCTGACGCCAGATCTGCTCCGCGCTCGGATCGAACTGGGCGGTGGGCACGAGTTCCATGTACGTCCGGCGGCTGAGGGCCTCGGCGGCCAGGCGCTGTTGCAGGGCTTCCCAGCCGGCCAGCGCTGCGGCCGCGATCAGGGCAAGCCACCAGAGGTTGGCCAGCGTCCAGTCGGTGACGGCCGCGAGGGGGTCAAGAAGGTCAGTGCCTGGGCTGAGGGCCCCGGAGGCCGTCAGGTGGTGCGGTTCCATGATCCGTCTCCGTTCTGGGTGAAGTGGACGGCGGCGGGGCGGCCGTCGAGGAGGGTCCCGGCTCGGTCGGCGCCCGCCCAGACCAGCCGGACTACCGCGCGGGAGGGGGCGCCGTCCTGGCGGGCGGTGGCGGCCTGGATGCGGACCTGGCTGTAGCTGGAGGTCTCGGCCAGCCAGGCCGTACGGCCCAGTCCAAGCAGCAGCCGTTCGTCGGCGGCCGGGAGGTCCGGGATGCTGGCCTGGTCGAGGGCCTGCTGGATGAGCGGGTCGGCCGCAGGCCCGGATCCGGGCGGCGGCAACTGCCGGAGAGGAGGAGAGGGGGTGCCGTGCGGCGCGCTGCCGGACGACGCCGACGGGTGCGCAGCCGGCGCGGCCGAGGGTCCTGTCGTGGCCTGCGGCGCCCGGGGGACGGGCGGGGGCACCGGCGGCGGGGCAGGCGGCAGCGGCCGGGGCGTTGCCGGGCCCGTGCTGCGCACCGCCTTCGCCGCGGGTGGAAGCTGTGGGGCGGGCGGGGGAGTTCCAGCGCTGTGCAGTCCCGTGTAGAGCAGGAAGGTTCCGGTGGCGGTGAGGACGGCGGCGGCGGTGATCAGGCGGGCGCCTGTCAAGGGTGTGCGGGTCACAGGAGGCGGGCCCCTCCCGCGTAGTCGGGCATCGCGGTCACCGGGTCGATCTGCACCTGCTTGCCCGGCCGGGGAGCGTTGATCATCTTTCCGTCGCCGAGGTAGATCCCGACGTGGTGGATGGTGGAGTCGGATGTGGGGCTGTAGCCGTAGAAGATGAGGTCGCCGGGGACCAGGGCGCCGAAGCCGGCTGAGGCGGGGATCCGGCGTCCGGCACTCGCCTGTTCGGCTGCGGTGCGGGGGAGGTTGATGCCGGCCTTGGCGTAGGCGTACTGGGTCAGACCGGAGCAGTCGAAGCCGCTGACGGTGGTGTCGTCCTGGCCGCCGGGGGAGCAGCATTTCCCGGTGGTCGGGCCGGAGGGGCCGCCGCCGCCCCAGGAGTAGGGCTGCCCCTGCTGGGCGAGGGCGGCCTGGATGACCGCGCCGACATTTCCAGAAGGGAGGGCGGGGACGCTTCCGAGGACGTCGTAGCGGTCGATGCCTGACATGACGTCGTCCACGTACGCCCAGGACAGGTTGTAGGTGTGGATCGCGGCGCGCAGCTGGTCGCGGTTGCCGAGGTCGCGGCCGTTGCCGCAGAGGTAGACGGCCGCCGCCAGGGCGGCGTCGTCCACGTTGTGCGGGCTGATGACCCCGTCCCCGTTCCCGTCCTTGCCGTAGGCGCGGAACGTCTCCGGCAGGAACTGGAACGGGCCGACGGCCCTCTCGAACGCGGTGTCGTTGTCCCAGACGCCGTTGTCGGTGTCGGGGATGGCGGTGGTGTTGCCTCCGGCTCCGGAGCCGTCCAGGCGCGGGCCCACGATGACCGGCTGGATGTCCCCGCCCGCGCCGACCAGGTGGCCGGAGGCATGGTCGGATTCGACGCGGGCGATCCCGGCGAGGATCTGCCAGCGCATGCCCTTGCACCCGCTGACGTACCGGGTGACCTGGGCGGCGCCGGTGAGGTAGCCCGCGAGCATCCGCTCAGGGATCCCGGCCGCCGCCGCGCTGACCGGGCCTCCACTACCGGTCCGCCTTTTGGCCGTTGCGGCGGCGAGCAGGACGGGCCCGGTGCAGCACACGGCCGCCACTGCCAGCAGCACGCCCAGACATCCCAGCTTCTTCCACCTCTTCACTGGCCGCCGTCCTCACGTGGGTGGCGTCCGGCAGCACGCGGGGCTTGCAGGAGGGCCAGCAGCCGGTCCCGGTCCGTCGAGGCCGGGCCGTGACTTTCGCCCCGTGCGCCGGCCAGGCGGGGCTGGCCCGGTGACTCCTGACGGCGGTCTGGAGGCGGGTCAGACGCGTGGGCAGGTGCCGCGCCGACAGATGCGGCTGTGTCCAGACGGCTGATCGTGGTGCGCGGCCCGCCTGCGCGGCCGCTGTGGAGCGGGGCGGCGTGGATGGCCGCCGCGATGGCGGCGTCACGGACGGAGCCCATGGGGTCGTGGACCTGCCACGCAGTAGCGAGGGCCTGCCCGGTGTGGTCGACGCGGTCACGGACCGCGCGTCCGCCGTCCGCCCACCGCCCGCCGTCCTCACGGACCTGGAGAGAAGCCACCCGCAGCTGTGTCCGGGCGTCCTCGGTGAACCGCGATGCCGCGCCGTGGGCACGGCCGATGTTGCGGGGCAGGCCCAGGGTCGCGCCGTAGGCGAGGCGGGCGCTGCGGGAGGCGACGCGGTAGCCGCGCAGCCGGGAGGCACGGGCGTGGACACGTGACCCGAGCAGAGGCCGGTCGGTGTCGGGGTCATGGAGAACCTCACCGGTCCACTGGTCCACCACCATGGCGCCCCCGGCCCCCGGCCGGTTGCCTCCATGCCGGCCGTTTGCGGCGTGGTGCAGCCGTGCGGCCGCGGGGTGCCTGCCGGGCCGGGGGCCGATCAGGGCGGTGTGCGCGCCGCGCAGCGCCATGTGCGTGCCGCGCAGTGCCATCGCCAGCGGGGCGATCCCGCGCCGTCCTTCGGCCAGAGCGTCACCGAGCAGCCGGCCCGGCGCCATCGGCATCCCGCTGCCGTCGCTCAGCGATGCGAGGCTGCCCAGGGACCGCAGCCGCGCCCCGAACGCGCTGTGCGCGGCCGACGGCCCGCCGTAGCGTCCCAGACCGCCACCGCCGCCACCTGCAGGGCCGTTCATGGCGAGGGCGGCGCCGAGTTCGGAGCTGTCGCCACGCAGGTGGGTGCCGCCGATCTTCGAGTACCGCATCCGGGTCGCCATGCGCTGCCCAAAACTGGCGGTCGCGGCCAGGATCCGGCGGTGCATGATCAGAAACGCCACGGCGAGGGCATCGACGAGCAGCAGCCGCTCCACGATCAGGTCGGGGCCGCCGTCGGACAGCAGGGCATCCACGCCGATCCCGAAGAGCGGCAGAGCCATCGCGGCCATGAAGGAGACCAGGGCGGAGACGACGAACACGCCAAGCCACCGCCACAGCACCATCCGGGAGGGCCCGGGAAGCATCGCCCACACCCAGGCGACGGGGCCTGCCGCAGCGGTCGCGGCATCCGACGCCTGCGCACCGAGCATCACCACCGCCATCGAGACGATCATCAAGGTGACGACGATGACAGCGACGAGGAGGGCAATGACCGACCACACCCGGTCCCAGGAGGGCTTCACCGCATACGCTGCGCAGGCCGATCCGACCGGCCCTGCCTTGTCCAGCTCCTTCACGAGCGTCGAGAAGGCGGCGCCCTTGTCGGTTCTGCCAGTTCCGGTGCTGTCCTCGCAGAATTCACGGGCGGGAGCCTTCAGCGCCGCGCACGGGTTGGCCTGGCTCTCGGCTACCTGTCGTTCGCACGTCTCCTTGGCCATCCCGAAAAGCAGCTTGCAGTCCGGATTGGCAGCCGTCTGGCCGCCGGATTCGGCGACGCTGCGCTCGCACTCCTCCTTGAGCGGCCCAGCCACCCTTTTGCACTTCGAGACGTCGACGCCGCCCCGCCCCTGCTCATCCTGACCGCTCTTGACCCACTTCACGTGGGCCTTGTATGCGGCGGCGTCACCCGGGTTCTTCGGGTCGAGAATGCGGCCGTACTGGAGCAGCATGTAGGGCTTGACGATCAGGGCGTCGGTGAGCGCGTTCTGGATCGGCCCGGTCACCTCTTTTGCTTCGGCCCGCTCCTTCACACACGCCTCGTGGGCCGGCCCGACCGCACTGTCGCAGGGGCGTGCTCCCCGGGCAGGGGCGTCGAAGTAGGAGCCGGTGGTGATGGCCGCGACCTCAATGGCGGCCTGGTGGGTCTGGTCGAGGGGCCCGTTCCTGCCCAGCAGGTAGTCGGGCCGGATGAACGCACTGGTGGCCAGGGCCGCGATGACCAGGGTCATCACGATCTCGCCCAGACCTGTGCCGACCTTGCCGCGCACGAACAAGATCAGCCCGAACACGAAAGCCCACGCCAGCAGCAGCCCCGAGAGCCCGAGCGCGCCCACAACATGCCGCTCGTACGCGTCGGCGAGACGCTGCGCCGGATTCGTCAGCAGGGTCAGCAGGGGGAACTTGAACACGAAGTCGAGCAGCCAGCAGCACAGTCCCACGAGCAGCCGCACCAGCGTGAACAGCCCGGACAGCACCAATCGCTGGGTCTGTCCCGCCACATCAAGGTCCGGCACCCCGCCGCTCTCGATCAGCTTGACCGCCTGTTCTTCCTTCGGCGTGCCGGCCACGGCCTCCAGCTGGTAGCCGCTGAGCAGCGCACCCTCACGGGTGTGAATGTCCAGCGGGCTCAGCAGCCCGCCGCCCGAGGCATCGCCCCCGTCGGCTGCTGCCGCGACCGCGGTGTTCGTCACCAGGAACACGACGGTGAGCAGCGCGACGAACCCGGCTGCCCGCACCGTCCCCCGGTCGACGGGAAAGTAGCCCCTCACCGCCGCCGCCCCGCGCTGCTCACAAGCCCGATCGCAGCTGAGACCGCGAGGGCGGAGAACAGCAGCAGTGCGGTGCGGGGGTTGAGACCGGCAGGCCAGACTGAGGCCTCCGAGGCCGGTCCCGGCATCCGGCTCATGCCGCAGTAGGCGGCGCTCGGCCCTGCCGTCAGGTGGCAGTCCTTGCCCGTGCCCGCTTCGAACGGTGCAGCAGCTGCGGGCGTCGGGCGGGTGTGGGGCATGGCCCAGGCGCCGACGGTGCATGTGATCAGGAGCAGCGCGACGGCGGCGACGAGCAGTCGCCGCACACCGGCGGTGGTGGTGCAGGTCACGAGGTCCCCCTGTCGGCCGGGGCGTGTGCTGTCCGGCCGGGTGTAGTGAAGATCGATTTCTTGAGGCGGGGCACGGGCGGGACGACGACTTTGATCCGGCCGACCTGCATCCGTGGATCACGCAGGAACATCTCGCCCTCGCGGCCGCTCTGGCCCACGGGGGACAGGCCGGTGGTGACCATCCGTACGAGGTCTTCGTCGTCGCCGTCCAGGCCGATGAAGCCCAGTCCCTTGGCGGCGCGGGCACGGTCGCTGGTGCGGGCGAGGAACCGGTAGGCGATCAGGGCAGCGTCGGCTCCGAGTTCGGCTTCGTCGTGGGCGCCGAGGAAGCAGCCGGCGCCGTGCTTGCGGCCGTCGTGGAGGATCTCGTGGACCAGCGCGGAGCCCTCCGCGGAGGAGGTCAGCCAGTACACCTCGTCCATCGACACCAGGCAGAACCGCTCCGGGCCGGTGAAAGCGGCCTGGCGGGCGATCGCGGCGATCAGATACAGCACAGCCCGCCCGATCAAAGCCTCCAGAGGCTGCTGGCGCAGGACCTCGGCGTCGGCGAACGCCTCCTTCGGCGGCAGGGTCAGGCCGGTGGTGGTGACCACCACCAGGTCCGCGCCCAGGTCCCCGTCCAGCGTGACCGGTGGCAGGTCCGCATCGAAGACCATCGCCGCAAGGGGGTTGCCGCGCACGATCCGCAGCAGGTCGGCCATCGTCGCTGCCGCGTCCGACCGGGTCGCGGTACCGGTCTCGGCGAGGCCGGCGAGGACGTCCAAGACCTTTCCCATGGACGGATCCGGGCCAGCACACACCTCCTGGACCGCGTGATGCAGTACCGCCCCGGACGCGGTCATCGCCCCCACCCCCAGCTGCAAGGTGAGGTAGGAGAGGGCGTAGTGCGCGCCGACGGCCCCGCCGAACACGCGCAGCGGGTCGATGGACACCTCAGCGCGGGCGGCATCGATCACCTCGCACCGCTCACCCATCGCGGCCCGCCCGAAGCTCGCCCACTCCCGGATCGGCGTCCGGTCGATGACGATCGACCGTCCTCCCTGGTCCACGACCGCCCCCGTGACGAGCTTCTCCAGCACGCTCTTCCCGGCGCCGAGATCCCCGACCACAGCCAGCGACGCGGACGCGTTCACCTGCGGCGCGTCGGCCGGGTTCAGCAGGACGGGGCGGATGGTGCCGCTGTCCAGGTCGTGACCGACCAGCATCCCGCCCGGGTCCCCCACCCCCGACAAGGTGAACGCCCCCGCGGCGGCCCAGTCCTCCGACAGCTGGTGCTGGGTGAACTGGCCCAGCTTCGCCGGACGGGCAGTGCCGGGCAGGGACAGGGCGAACAGGTCTTCCTGCATGCCGTAGGGGCGCTCCACCCGGTAGTCACCCCCCGACAGAGCCGCAGACAGCTCCCGCGCCCGCGCATCACACGTGGCCGCGTCGGGCCCCCACACGGACAGCACCGTCACCGACTGGACCTCGACCTCCACCGACGTCCGCGCCATCCGCGCGTCCTGCTCGGCAAGATCCCCCGCCGCCTCCGGCAGCGAATGCGGCATCCCGGTCGGCTGCGCCCCGTACTGTCCGGCCTGGTCCAGGAGCTCGCGCTTCTTGCGCTGGACCTGGGCTCGGGCCTTCTTCGCCGGGACGATCCGCAGATCCACACACACGTCGACCGGAAAATGCAGCTGCTCCAGCTGCGCGAGGACGTCCGCGCTGTCGACTGCCACGGCGGGCGGAAGTTCGGCGAGCACAAGGTGGGACTGATAGCCAGTACCGGCCTCGGATTCGACCTGCAGCCACCGGCGGCCCAGAGGGGAGGCGGTGCCGGCCTTGCGCCACCACGGCCGGTCGGCGGCCTTCGCCTTGCCGCGGATCCCGGTGTCCTGCCCGCCTTCGGCGAGACGGATCTGCCCCAGATCCGCGTACGAGGGGGAGGAGAGCCGACCCGCGTGGACGCGGCTGCCGTAGAGCGGGCTGTGCTCGGCATCAGACAGCAGCGGCTCCTGCGCGAGGCCGCGATGGACGGCGTGCTGCACCATCCACACGATTTCCGCCGGGGACGCGGGCCGCAGCCCGAGCCCGCCACCCAATGAGGTCTGGATCCGCTCGGCCTCAGCGAACGCAGCCTTCAACTCCGCCTCGGGCACCGGTACCGGCGGGAGGTCAAGTGCGGCGGACAGCTCCCCGTACAGGGCGTTCAGGGAAGCGGTCGCAGCGCCCGTCCGGCCCGGGAGGGGCACGGCCAGCCACAAGGCCCGCTCATGCATCTCCTGCCCGGCCAGCAGGTCCACCGCCGCCGCACAGGTTTCCGCCCAGGCGGGCAGGCGCTGCCAGTCCAGACCGGCCACCATCCGCTCGGCGATCTCGCCCGGGTCAGTACGCGCCGCCAGGACAAACAGCCTCGGCTCCATCGCAGGCATCGACCGCACCAGGGAAGTGACCCGGTCCAGCAGGTCCTGCCGCACCCGGGCGGGAAGATAGCCGCCCGCCAGCGGCGTCACCCGCCACACCGCCCAGACACGGGAGGAAGCCGACCACAGCAGATGACCGGCAACATGCCGGAACGGAGGAGTACGCATCACGCCGCCCTCCTTGCGGAGCCCGCCAGGAGCGAGTCCAAGCCCGACCCCGCCGCCGCACGCCCCGACACAGCCGGCAGCCGTACGACGGCTCCGCCCGCTCCGGCCGACCCGCTCACCCGGCTCGCAGCGCCCGAAGGAACACCGAGCAGCACCAAGCTGGGAGCAGGCTGGATGACGAACCTGCCGCGCAGGCGGCAGGACCGGCGCTCACGGGCGATCCGCCCACCGATCCGCCCCGCCGGATGCCGCAGCAGCAGCACCACCACACCGGCCACCGCCGTGAACGGGTTCTGACCGGCGATCTGCGCACCACGCACCGCCCACACCGCCACCAGCCACAGCACAACCGGCACCGGCCCGGCCCACGACCACCAGTCGTAGCCCTTGACCAGCGCGAACGCCCCACCACCGAGCACAACCAACTGCGCGGGCGTGTACGGGCCGAACGGAACCATCCAGTCACCGAGCTTGCCCAGCACCCACGGGTGGCGGCGCGCACCGGTGTAGACACGCGCGACCCGAGGACGCGCCGCCGCGCTCACAGGACCTGCCCGTCCGTGCGGGCCTTCGGAGCCTGAGGATTGAAGGGAGCGGACCCGGTCGAGGGGCTCTTGATCTTCTCGGAGAAGAGCCCGGCCAGGGTGTCGCGGGCGTTGTAGATGCCCAGCGCGAGCGCCATGGCCAGCAGCGCTCCGATGCCGGCCTTGAGGGAAAACTGGCGGCAGATGACCACCAGGACGATCACCACGAGAGCGACCTTGAGGCCGCGGTCGGCCCACTTGCCCAGCATGTCGAAGACTCCGTTGCCGAGGTCGTCAAGCTGACTCGCGAGGAACATGCTGCTCATCGGGTACCTCCTGAGGTGGCGGTGGACGGGGCGGTGGGAGTTGCGGCGCCTGCCGACGCCGGGGCGGGCGTACCGGTATCCAGGGCGCTGATCTCCCAGCGGCCGGCGCGGGTCGTCACGGCCAGGCGGTACTCCAGCGGCCACCGTGTACCGGCCGCGTCCGATCCCTCGACGCGGACGCGGACGCGCGCCCGGTTCCCGTCGGCCGGAACGGCCGTCCCGGCCGCGGCATCCGTGTCAGCCGCGACGTCCTTGACCTCGACCCGCGTGTAGACGGCTGCCGTCGGCGCAGACAGGCGCACCCCGGGCGACAGGTACCGCTCCACGCCCGCACCCTGCCCGCCGGGACCGGCGAGGTAGGTCCGCAGGAACTCGGTCAGCGAGACAGTCAGGGGGCCCGTGGACGGGACGGCGCGGCCGAAGACGGACGAGCTGGTCTGGGCCGCCTCAGGGGCGGCAACCTCAGCAGGCGAACCGGTGACGACCAGCGGCCCGCCGTCCTGGCCTCCAGTGCCGTTGACGGCGAAGTACCGCGCCGCGGGCTGCAAGACCGCCTGGTCCGAGCCGCCCGGCGACGGTGCGCGCCGCTCGTCGGTGACGGCGGCGACCGTCACCGTCCACCCACCGCCTCCCGGCGCAACGACCGTACGCAGCGGAGTTACCCGCACCGCCGCCGGGCTGCCGGCCTCACGGGAACGGGACGGGAGTTCGGCCTGCGGCGCCATCCTCCGCACCTCCGCCGCCACCGGGCCGTCGGGGGCGGAGGCGTCGGCGCGCAGCCACAGCTCCACGAAGTGGGCGGCCGTCCCCGAGGGGTCAGCCTGTACACGGCTACTGCTCGGTGCCGGGGCCGGAGCCGCCTGGGCAGCACTTCCAGCCGGGGCTGCCAGAGCGACGGCCAGCGCGAGGGGGCCGGCCGCGAGCGCAGTCCAGACCCCCATCCGGGCCAGCCGCGGCCCGTAAGAGACGGGTCGGCCGACGGGGATGGTCTCCGGCCGCGAAGCCCGCAGCTGCGGCGAGACCGCGCCCTGGCGGGCGGGCCGCTCCCGTCCAGGCGGGAGAGTACGACGACGGGTCATGGGGGCGCCTTCCGAGGTGGGGATGCTTGCTCCCACACAACGGCGCCCGCTTCACCGCTTCGCTCACCACGGCAACCCCTGCTCCGTCACGGCTGGACCACAACCGTTGTGGTGAGTCCCCGGTGACTCACCACCACCTCCCCACCGCAGGTCACAGCCTCAAAGACGCCGAACTCACCGGCCTAGTGCAAAGTCACCACCCACGAACTCACCGCCTCTCGAACATCCACCGTCGACTGTTCTTCGTGTCCCTCGTGCGGAGTGCCTTTCGGCCGGGCCCGTGCCGTCCGGCCTCTGTCCGGCCTTGACTGAGCATGAACACCACGCACACCCTGCTGGCCGTCGCAGCCGCCCTCGCTGTTGCCACGCCCCCGGCTGCCGCATCCCCGGCCGCCGCCGCGCTCAGCTACCGCTGTTCGACGAGCACGCAGACGATCGACGACGCCGGATACAGCGGCCCTGCCCCCGACAACTGGGACATCAGGATCCAGGTGTGCGCGGCGCGCTCCGGAACTACCGTCTACGCCTACGCCGACATCGGCTGGGACGGGCCCGCCTTCTACGCCAGCAAGGACGCGACGATCTTCGACGGAGCCAAGATCCGGCTCCAGATCATGCAGTCCCGGCAGGGCACCGATCCCGTCGTTGCCGAGCGCGACTTCGAGATCAAAGACCGGCTGGAGAAGGCGACGTCCGGCGGGGACCGTGACGGGAACTACCGCACGCCGACGATCAGCCACCGGGCCGGGAGCGGCGCGTACGGGAACGGGGTCCTCTATGTCGACTGGCACAAGGACGGCCGCGGCTACCAAGGCCACGACTACAAGGGCTCACCGACCGTCTGACGATCCCAGTGGCCGGCACACTGACGGCGGCGCGCGCTCTACTTCACCGACCGCGCGAAGGCCTTCGCACAATGGGGCCGACGAGACGAATGCATCCGCGCCCTCCTCCAAGCCGAGTACTGGGCCCTACAGGAAACCCACGCCCGAAATCCCTCGTCTCCGGCCTGCTGCTCTCCGGACGCACCACACCCGAACTCCGAGGCATTGCCGCCCGCACCGGCGTTCTGCACAGCTAGGACTTGTCCATGGACAGCTGACAGAGGCCCCCGGCCGCTGCCGGTGAGGCGGCGTACGAGGGCCTGGGGGTGGAGGAGTACAGGGCGGGCGCCTACTCGGCGAAGGCGTTCTCGATCTTCTGCGCCTGGGCGAGGTGCCTGCTGTCGACGGCCAGGAGCGCATCCCGGAGCCGGCCGGGGTCAATGAAGTGCTCCGGGTCGTCGTCGTGGGGACCGCTGAGCCAGGCGGCAGCGTAGGTTCCGTAGCGGCCAGCGGGAACCAGCAGGTCGGATCCCCGACCGAGTACCCGCACACCCTGAAGCAGTCCGAGCGCGGCGCCGGATTCACAGGGGATGTAGGTGATCAGTTCCTGGCGGGCGTGGTCGGCGATCACCGTGAACCCGGCGTCGAGGGGCACGGGGAGGGCATCGAGCGCTTCGAGACCTCGCTGCAGAGGTGCGATGGCGACGGCGTCCCACGTCCAGCCGCACGCCGCCCACGAAGAGCTGCCGGTGCGGAGACTGCCGAGGACTTCGGGGGCAGGATCGAGGAGGGCGACCCATGTCCGGGCGCCATTCATGGAGTTGGCCATAAACGGACCGTAAGGGGAGTACAACAGATCGTAGGCACGCAGTGTGCGTGCCAATTTTCGCCGGGCCCGGGAGCCACGCTCATGGACAGTCGTCGTATCGCGGAGAACATCGCCTGCTGGCGCGCAAGGCGCCGCCTGACCCAAACCCAGTTCGGCGCGCTGATGGGCAAGAGCAAACGCTGGGTCCAGGATCTCGAAGCCGGCTCGCGTCAGGCAGATCCCCGCCTGTCCGTCCTCGAAGCGGCCGCCCGCGTTCTTGCCGTCCCTCTCGCCGTACTCCTCGCCGGAACTCCCGACGAAGCTAGCGATCACGCTCACGCTGACGAGATGGATGCGATCAGGGCCGTCCTGCACCGCCACGACATCGTCACCGGAGCCCCAGCCACCCCCGCTGACCCCATCGACGTGGAGACCCTGCGCCGATCCGTCCACCACGCCTGGCGCCTGTTCCAGTCAAGTGCCGCCTTCACCAGCCTTGGTGGCCGCATGCCAGGACTCCTGACCGATGCCACCCAAGCCGCCGCGCTCCACCAGGGCGACGACCAGCTCGCCGCATACCGCGCCCTCTCCATGACCCTCCAGCTCACCGAAGCCCTCGCGATCAAAGCCGGAGCCCCCGACATCGCCTCCCTCGCCGGCCACCGCGCGGTCATCGCCGCCGAGCGCTCCGGCGATCCCGTCATCCAGGCCTCCGCAGCCCGCCATCTCGCTGACGCCCTCACTGCCGACGGGTACCCCCACGCCGCGGCAGCCTTCGCCCAGACAGCCGCCACCCGCCTCACCAACGACCTCTCCACCCGCGGCCCAGCCGGACTGTCCACCCTCGGCATGCTCTACCTCAAAGCCGCCATCGCCCAAGCCACCGCCGCTGCCCTCACCGACCACCGCGCCACCGCCGCCGCCCGCCAGGTTCCCGACCTGCTGGACCAGGCCGACGAACACGCCCACCAGCTTCCCCGCGATGCCGACGGCAACGCCCTGTTCACTGCCTTCAGCCCCACCAACGTTTCCCTCTACCGCCTTGCCACCCACGTCAAGCTGTACGAAGGCGCCGCCGGAGCCGCCGTCGCCCAGACCCTCACCGCCGACCAGCGCGCTGCCCTGCCCCGAGAACGCCGCGCCCACCTCCTGACCGACCTCGCCCACGCCTACACCCAAGCCGGACAGCGGGAGAAGGCCGTCGACACCCTGCTGGACGCCGAGCGCGAAGCCCCCGAAGAGGTCCTCGGCCGCCCCCGTACCCATCAACTTGTCGAAGACCTCCGCCTCCTGGGCGCCGGGACCGCCGAGGGCCGCTTGCGCGCACTCGCCGGACGCTGTGGACTACCCGCGTGACCCAGACCCTGTACGTGATCTCCTGCGCAGCCCCGCCCGCCCGCCGCATCACCACTGGCATCAAAGCCGCCCAGGCCCGCGGATGGGACGTCGCCCTCGTCCTGAC
The DNA here is from genome assembly GCF_055581065.1 of Streptomyces sp. NPDC031479. Lineage (NCBI taxonomy): Bacteria > Bacillati > Actinomycetota > Actinomycetes > Kitasatosporales > Streptomycetaceae > Streptomyces > Streptomyces sp. NPDC031479. Next base: position 53,516 of record NZ_JBVIKC010000026.1, on the reverse strand, counting down.
CCCCGCCGCCCACCGCTGGTCCATCGAAGAAGCCAACGGCGACAGCGAACTCGACGCCTGGCGAGACCTAACAGGCCACCCCGTCCGCCACACCTACAAACTGCCCTCCCAGAGCGACGTCCTGCCCGACCCCGCCGCCCTCCTCGTTGCCCCCACAACGCTGAACACCACCACCAAATGGGCGGCCGGCCACGCCGATACCCTCGCTCTCGGCCTCATCACCGAGGCCCTCGGCATCCCCGAACGCCCCGTCGTTGCCCTCCCCTACATCAACGCCGCCCAGGCCCAGCACCCCGCCCTCGCCCCCGCGGTCGCCACCCTTCGCAGTGCCGGAGTCCACTACCTGCTCGACGACGGCAACGGGCCCGGCTTCCGCCCCCACCAGCCAAAACAAGGCAACGTCGACGCCTACCCCTGGGACCTGGCCCTCGACACCCTCGACACGCTTCGCTGCTCCTGAGTGCCGCTCGCTCAGTGTCTGCTTTAGAGGGTGCAACAGCAGGTCATCGCCCTTGAGCCGGTGCTCGCCAGGGATCACCGGGTGCCCGCTTCGAGCTGGGCCGGAATGCGGCTGGCCCTCAGCTCCTGCAGGCGCACGCAGCCGCCCCTGAGGGTGAACCTCCAGGGGTTTCCTACATTCGGGGCACGGATGTCAGGAACTGCAACTGGCAAGCTGCCGGGGTTCTACGATGAACAGGTGCCTGAGACGCTGCCCCCTGCGGTTGACCTCTTCCTCGATGTGGAGCGCCTCCAGCTCACGGAAAGGGAGGAGCCGCGCCTCTCACCCGCGGACGAAGCGGCCAGAGATCACGTGTGGGAGAAAGCGGTCCAGGCCAACCCGGACCTCTTTGATGGGCCGGTGGTGGCCTGCGCCGGACTGGAGCACACGGATCCGGGCGTCCTGAGTTTGTCGTGGGTGAGGGTTACGTACCGGCATTACGCCCTGCGTCGTGTCCCTGGCGCCACGGCGCTGCCGTCGCTGTTCGTGAACGTGCTTCAGCCGACCGATGACGGCCGTGTGGTGGTGGCGAGGATGTCGTCCTCCACGGCTGCGCCTGGCCGTTGGCAGTTGCCGGGGGGCTCCGTGGAACCGCCGCGGGCGGGTGAGGGGCTTGTGGAGGCAGATCTGGCAGGCCAGGCCGCGCGGGAGCTGTTCGAGGAACTCGGGCTCGATGCCGGCGCGGAGGTGTTGAAGCTGTGGGCTGTGGCCCGGGGGGAGAACGGGAGCGTCGGTCTGACGTACCGTGCTCCGGTTCTGCCGGAACCGGCGGTACGGGCTGCCTTTGCCGCTGTTGCTGCCGCCGAGCGGGCTCAAGGGCGGGAGCCGGAGCTGGACGACATCGCCCTGGTGAGTTCGCCGCGGGAACTGGAGTTCCTGTCTGGTCCCCACGCGGACTACCTGGAGCCGCTGGTCCGGCGTTTCACCGCCCAGCTCGAACGCTGACGCACCGAGTTCAGGCGCCGGCGAGAAACTCGCGGCCGCGTTCGTCGAGCTCGGCCACGCACCGCAGTCCGCGGGCCCGGAACCGGGCGAGGTCGCCGCGCATCCTGGAGACGGCCTTGCGGGTCCGTACGGAGTGGACGCCGTCCATGTGGTCGATGGCTCGGTGCCAGGTGGCGCACGCCTGCTCGATGCTGCCTCTCTTGAGGTGCATCTCGGCGCCCGCGACCAGGTCCAGGGCGACGATCCGCGCGTAGGTGGAGGACGGGCGGGCCGTGGCGGCCAGCGCGTACTGCTCGGCGGCGGCGCGGTGGTCGCCGATGGTCTCGTGGACCTTGGCGGTGCGGGAGTACACGGATGCGGCTGGCGGCCCCCAGGCCAGCGCCCAGAACGGCACCTCGTCCCCGGGTGCGCCGGTCAGCAGGGTGCGGGCGTGGTCGGCGGCGGCCAGGGCGGCGCGGTGTTTGCCGCTCTTGGCGAGGGTGTGGGCGTGGACGACGCGGAAGAGGGCTTCGGTCTGGGCGTCGACGTGGCCCTTGGCCCGGTTCAAGCCGGTCTCGGCCAGGCCCAGGCAGTGCTCGGGGCGGTGGAGTTTGAGGCCCTGCATGGCCATGGTGCGCATCACGAAGCCGTCGTGCCCGCGAAGGCTCGATTCGGTGGCCAGGGCGTAGGACTGGAGGTAGTAGCGCTGGGCGAGGCCTTGCTGGCCGGCGTCGTAGCTCTTCCAGCCGAGCAGGTGCACGCCGCGGCTGGCGGCGGAGAGCATGTGCTGGCGGATCTCGTCGGTGCGGAATCGTGCCCGGCACAGTGGGGCGACGTCGTCGCGGAGGTAGGTGACGAGGGCGCTGCGGCCGTGCTGTCCGCCGTGGCGTTCGTCCATTTCGGAGAACGCGTTGATCATGTCGCGGACGGCGGCGACCTCGGCCATGCCGACGGTGTGGCCGGTGCGTGCTGCGGCTGTGCGGGCGGCGATGTCCTGGACGTGGTGGAGTGGCAGGGCGGCGGCGGCCGCGGAGTAGGCGGAGGCCGTCAGGAAGCGGCGGCGGTCCAACTCGTACCTCCACATGGGCAGCAGGGCGTCCAGCGGGTCGATCCCAAGGGACAGTCCGATGGTGTCACTTTCGGCCTCGGCTGTGGAGGGCAGTCCGAGGTCGGCGGGGGTCAGCAGGCGGCCAAGGCGCCGGGAGAGGGCGACCGCGAGGAAGCGGGGGGTGTCGCCGCGGGGTGCGGAGCCGCCGATCCAGTGCTCGATGTTCGACTTGTTGGTGCGTAAGCGTGTGCCGCACTCGGCCGCGACGGCGCAGACCGCCTTGGCCAGCGCCTCGTAGGTGAGGCCGGATTCCGCGACGAGGGCTCTGAGCTGGTCGTTCGGCGTGCGCGTGGTCATGGCACCTGCCTGGGATATACGCGATATACCGCTTGGCCTGCCCGTCACCGTACCGCTGCGCGGCGCCCGGCGGTTGACTCTTCATCAGGCCCGAGCCCGGCGGTCGGCATCCGTATCGACGCCGCCCCGGATCTGCTCCCGTGCCCACGTCTGCGAGCCCTACGGATGCCCCATGCCCTGGGAGGGATCTTCATGGATGAGCCTGATGACCGCTGGATCGCCGCCACCGCGGCGGCGCTGCTGACTGCGGAGTACGAAAACGTGCCGGTCGAGCCGCTGACCCGGCGCTGGCCCGGCCTGCCGCTGGAGTCCGCCTACCGCATCCAGGCGGCAACCGTGGCCCGGCACGTGGCGGCCGGTGCCCGCGTCGTCGGGTACAAGGCCGGCGCCACCTCCAAGGCCATCCAGGAGCAGGCGGGCGTCGACGAGCCGGACTCCGGTGTCCTCCTGGACGACATGGTGCTGCCCACCGGCAGCACCATGCACCGCTCCGTGCTGATGCAGCCGCGGGTGGAGGCGGAACTGGCCTTCCGGCTCGGCAGCGACCTGTACGGGCCCGGCGTCGCCCTGGAAGAGGCGCGGGCGGCGGTGAAGGAGGTGTTCCTCGCCCTGGAGGTGATCGACACCCGGTTCACCGGCTGGCAGATCACCATCGCGGACAGCATCGCCGACAACGCCTCCTGCGGGCGGGTTGTCACCGGCCCCATGGTGCCCATGGACGCGGACATGGATCTGGCGGCCGAGCCGCTCGTCGTGAGCGTCAACGGCACCGCCGTCGCCACGGGCGAGGGCCGGGCGGTCCTGGGCGACCCGCTGCTCGTCCTGGTCTGGCTCGCCGGACGGCTGCACCGCTTCGGCGAAGGCCTGCGGGCCGGTCAGCTGGTCCTGGCCGGCGCCGTGCACGCGAGCCTCCCGCTGGAGGCCGGGAGCACGGTCCGCGCCCAGTCGCCGCACCTGCCGCCGGTCGAGCTGCGCGTCCGGTAACAGCCGAGCGGCACCACTGCTCGACGCATCCTCCCTTCTCCTCTGAACGAAGGAGCGGCCGATGGCTGCTGAAGAACGACGGCGCGTCGCCGTACTCGGCGCGGGTCTGATCGGGGTCGACCTCGCGGGCAAGATCGCCCGGTCGTCGAAACTGGAGCTGGCCCTGGTGGCAGGACGCAACCGCGACAGTCTGGGCCTGCGCCGGGCAGAACAGATGGGCCATCCCACGGCCGCGGGCGGTGTCCGCGCCGTGGTGGACGCGGGGACGTTTGATGTCGTCTTCGACGCCACCAATGCCGACAGCCACGCCGAGCACTGGGCGGCGCTGCGGCCGACCGGTACCACCTTGATCGACTTGACCCCCACGGGCCTGGGAACGGTCACCGTGCCGGGGGTCACGGGGCACCGCTCGGCGGCTCACCGGCACCTCAACCTCGTCAGCTGTGGCGGGCAGGCCTCCATCCCGATCCTCCACGCCATCGCCCAACGCTGCACCCCCTCCTACATCGAGGTGGTCTCCACGGGAGCGAGCGCGAGCGCCGGTCCGGCCACCCGCCTCAACCTCGACCAGTACATCGCCACCACCTCGGCCGCGATCCGGACCTGCACCGGCACCCGGGAGGCGAAGGTGATGGTGAACATCAGCCCCGCCCGGCCCGCCCCGCCGTTCCGGGTGGCCATGACCGTTCTCGCCGACAACTTCCGCCCGGCGCCGGTGCGGACGAGCATCGCGGCCGCCGCCGACTCCGTCCGCGCGTACGTGCCCGGATTCAAGGTGACCTCCGTCGCGGTGGACCCCGGCCGGATCCAGGTCGTGGTGGAAGTGACCCCCTCCGGCCGCCACCTGCCCAGCCACGCCGGAAGCGTCGACATCATCAACGCCGCTGCCGTCCTGCTCGCCGAGCAGTCCGCTGCCGCCTCCCGATGAAGGGAACCACGCCCGTGAACAGCACGCCGAACGATCCCCGGCCCCCCGTTCTGATCCACGACCCGACCCTGCGCGACGGGCACCACGCGGTCGGCCACCAGCTCGACACCGACCAGCTCCGCGCCTACGCCACCGCCGCGAACGCCGCCCGGGTGCCGGTCGTGGAAGTCGGCCACGGCAACGGCCTGGGCGCCTCCAGCCTCCAGATCGGCCGCGCCCTCCTCGACGACACCACGATGCTCACCACCGTCCGCGAAGCCCTCACCTCCTCGAAGATGGGCGTCTTCATGGCCCCCGGCTGGGGCACCTCCGACGACCTGACGGCCGCCGTCCACCTCGGCGCCGACGTCGTACGCATCGCCGCGCACTGCACCGAGGCCAACGTCACCGAACGCCACCTCGGAACTGCCCGCGACATCGGCGCCGAAGCCCAGGGCGTCCTGCTCATGAGCCACATGGCCAGCCCCGAACGCCTCGCTGAGCAGTGCGCCCTCATGGTGAAGTACGGCGCGCAGGCCGTCGGCATCATGGACTCCGCCGGCAACTACCTCCCCGGCGACGTCGCCGAGCGGATCCACGCCATCGCCTCGGCTGTGGACGTCCCGGTGATCTTCCACGGCCACAACAACCTGGGCCTGGCCGTGGCGAACTCGCTGACCGCCGTGGACGCGGGGGCATCCGTCATCGACGCGACCGCCCGCGGGTTCGGTGCCGGAGCAGGCAACACCCAGCTCGAAGCCCTCGTGGCCGTCCTCGACCGGCGCGGCTTCGACACCGGGATCGGCCTGCGCGAGATCCTGTCCGCCGCCGATGTCGCCGCCGACCACCTGATGAAGGCCCCGCCCTCCATCGACTCCATCGCGGTGGCCGGCGGACTGGCCGGGGTGTTCTCCGGGTTCAAGCGCCCCGTCCTGGAAGCCGCTCGCGCCGAAGGCGTCGACGCCATCGACCTGTTCCTCGCCCTCGGGGAGCGACAGATCGTCGCCGGGCAGGAAGACCTGATCGGTGATGTCGCCCGGCAGATCAAGGCGGGCACCCGATGACCCGGGCCGCCGTGGTGGCCGCGGCCGGCGCCGCGCTCCCTGCGTCCGTCGTCTCCAACGAGGACCTGACCGTGCGCCTGGACACCACCGACGAGTGGATCCGGTCCCGGACCGGCATCACCCGCAGGCACGTCGCCGGAGCGGAGCAGTCCACCGCTGACCTCGCCGTCCGGGCCGCCACCCAGGCCCTGACCAGCAACGAGCCGGAGAGCGTAGACGCCCTGGTCCTCGCCACGACCACGCCGGACCGCTGCTGCCCGGCCACCGCGCCCACCGTCGCCACGCGCCTGGGCCTCACCGGGATCCCCGCCTTCGACCTGGCCGCCGGCTGCACCGGCTTCCTCTACGCCCTGGCCACCGGCGCCGGACTCATCGCCGCCGGAACCGCGCGGACGGTCCTCGTCATCGGGGCGGACCGCCTGGCCAGCCTCCCCCGCCCCGACGACCGCACCACCGTCCCCCTGTTCGGCGACGGCGCCGGCGCCCTGCTCCTGCGGCGCGGCACCAGCGACGAGCCGGGGGCGCTCGGCCCGGTCGTGCTGGGCAGCGACGGCACCGGCGCGGACCTGATCCGCGCCGACCACCCCGGCGCCCTCCACATGGACGGAGCCGACGTCTTCCGCCACGCCGTCGACCGCATGGCCACCGCCTCCCGGCAGGCCGCCAACGCCGCCGGATGGGACCTCGGTGACGTCGACCGGCTGGTCCCGCACCAGGCCAACAGCCGCATCACGGGCTTCGTCGCCCGCCAGCTCGGCGTCCCCTCCGACCGACAGCTCGGCAACGTGGGCGAGGTCGGCAACACCGGCGCGGCCTCCATCCCCCTGCTGCTGGAGCGCGCCTCGTCCGACGGACACCTCACGCCCGGACACCGCACCTTGCTCACCGCGTTCGGCGCCGGACTGACCTGGGGCGCCCTCACCCTCACCTGGCCCGACCTCTCCCGCACCCGCCGCCTGGAAGGAGTCCCGGCATGACCGGTGACCTCGCCCGCATCCTGACCGACGATCTGGGGCTGCCCGCCGACCGGCTGGCCGACGACGCCAGCCTCGACCACGCCGGTTTCGACTCCCTCGCCGTCGTCGAGCTGTCCGTCCTGCTCACCGACCGGTACGGCATCGACTTCACCGACAGCGACATCAAGACCGCCGCCAACCTCGGCCAGCTCGACCTCCTCATCACCACCAAGCGCACCGGAAGGTAGACCACCCCATGACCCACACCAGCCGCCGGCCCGGACGGGCCTGGATCATCACCCCCGGCCTGCGTACCGACCGCTTCGAGAGCGCCCGCTCCTCCGGGGCCTCGGTCGCCGTCGTCGACATCGAGGACTCCGTCGCCCTGGCCGACAAGGAGACCGCCCGCACCGCCTCCGAAGCCTTCTTCGCCCTCCCCGACCCGCCGTGCACGCTCGGGATCCGCATGAACAGCCTCACCACCCGCGACGGCATCAAGGACCTCGTCGCCCTCGCCACCTACGCCTCCCGCCCCGACCTGATCGTGGTCCCCAAGGTGGAATCCGCCCGCGACGTCGAACTCGTGGCCGCCGCCCTGGACACCGACGGCTACACCCCCGACATCTGGGCCCTGATCGAAACCCCCCGCGCCCTGAACGCGCTCCCCGAGATCACGCACGCACCCCGCCTCGGCGGCGTCATCTTCGGCTCAGCCGACTACGCCGCCTCCGTCCGCTGCGGCCTGGACTGGGACTCCCTGCGCTACGCCCGCTCGGCCCTCATCAACGCCGCCACCGCCGCAAACATCCCCGCCATCGACGCCCCCACCTGGGAAATCGACGACCCCAACGCCCTGCGCCGCGACGCCGAACGCGCCAAGGAACTCGGCTTCTACGGCAAGGGCTGCGTCCACCCCCGCCACGTAAAGGTGATCGACGACGTCTTCACCCCCACCGCCCAGGAAATCGCCGAGGCCCGCGCCATCGTCGCAGCCGCCGACGCCAGCGGAGGCTCGGTCACCACCGTCGACGGACACATGCGCGGCACCCCCTTCTTCAACGCAGCCCGCGCGCTCGTCGCCGAAGCGGACCGGACATCATGAACACCGCGCTGCCCCACGGATACCGCGCCATCGACGACGACCGGATCCGGGAGAGCGTCGGCCTCTCCTACGCCGAACTCACCCCCGGCCTGGTCATCGAGCACCGGCCCGGCCGGACCGTCACCGAACTCGACAGCCTCCTCGGCGCCGCCCTGAGCGGCAACGTCGCCCCCATCCACACCGACGCCCACTACAGCAGCCAGACCCAGTGGGGCCAGATCCTGGTCTGCTCCGGCGTCACCCTCAACCTCGTCGCCGGCATGACCGTCCGCAGCATCAGCGGCCTGACCACCGCCAACCTCGCCGTCGACCGCGTCCGCTTCACCGCCCCTGTCCACATCGGCGACACCCTCTACGCCGAAACCAGGATCCTCACCCGCCGCCCCTCGGAAAGCAGCCCCGGCAACGGCGTCATCACCTGCCACACCACCGCGCACAACCAGACGGACACCGACGTCATGGCCTTCAACCGGACCTTCCTGGTCCCCCTGGACGCCGACACCGTCCGCAACGCCACCAACTACTAAAAGGGCGGGCCCATGAACCAGCAGCTGACCTTCACCGCGGCCGACGGCGGCCTGTGGGAGCAGTACGACCAGCTCGCCGCCCGCGCCTACGGACACCCGATCTCCGACGTCACCCACCTGCGCGAGCACGCCGACCTCCAGGTCGCCCTCCGCGGCGGCCGCGTCGTCGCGGGCGGCCTCGGCCTCCTCGTCGACCAGTTCTTCGGCGGCGCCCCCGTACCCAGCGCCTGCCTCGGCGACGGCTGCGTGGCCCCGGAAGAACGCGGCGAGCACCTGGCCACCGACATGGCCACCGAGCGGCTGCGGCCCCTCATCGACCGCGGGGCGGTGATCTCCACCATCGTCACCTCCTCCACCGGCTACGCCCGGCGCCTCGGCTGGGAGGCCCCGGTCGACGTCCTCGCCTGGGCCGTGGCCACCGACGACCTCAAGAAGTCCTTCACCGGCGAGGACTTCGAAGTCGAACACGGACTCAGCGACGAAGCGACCGCCCTCCAGCACCAGCTCGCCCGGCAGTGGAACGGCCCCGTCCACCGCCCCGCCTGGTGGACCCGGTGGAAGCAGGAGAAGAGCAACCTCACCACCTACCGCTTCGCCCGCCCCGGCCTCCCCACCGGCGGCCTGCTCACCCTGACGACCAAACGTCACGAACGCCACGGCATGAGCTTGGTCGTCCACGACTTCTGGGCCGCCAGCCAGCCCACCGCCGCTGCGATGCTCGCCTTCCTCGGCCGCCACAACACCCGGGCCCGCACCATCACCTTCCGCCGCGGCGCCCTCCCGCCCTACCCGACCCTTCTCCACGGCCTTCGCCACCACCGCACCACTGCAGAGTCCTGGCACCCCTGGATGCTCCGCATCCTCGATGCACCTGAAGCCCTCCGGCTGCGCGGCTGGCCCGTCGACCTCACCGCCACGGTCCACATCGAGATTGAGAACGCGACGGGCGACGGCTGGGACCGCTGGCAGCTCCACATCAAGAACGGGTCCGCGGAACTCGCCCCCACCTCCGTTCCGGGACAGGTGACCCTGAGCCGGAGGCAGCTCGCGGTCTGGTACGCCGGCGGGTACCGCACGGCCACCAGCGCCCGCATGGCCGGAGTCCAAGCCGTCTCCGAACGAGCTCTTACGAGCATGATCCGAAGTGCAACGGATCACGAACCCTGGCTCCCCGACCACTTCTAGCAGTTGGCGGGGCCCTCCGACCTGTTGGGTCGGAGGGCCCCGCAGGCTATGTGGTGCTGCCTTGAGTCACGATGTACAGGTGGCTTCCGGGAACCTCAGTGCGGGGGCTGACGACGAAGCCGTAATGCCGCAGGATCTGGGCAACGGCGTCTCCCATCGCCCGGCACGAACAGACCATGATCAATCGACGGCTACCGGCTCGGTATGCGGATCAACACGCTGCGCCGCGCCTACGCCGCAGGACGCCTGACCCCCGAGCGGATCACGGCCCTGGAACAGCTCGGCATGACCTGGAACACCCGGGCAAGCCAACCAGGAACTCATCGCCCGTGCCCGCGCCTTCCACGCTGCCCACGGTCACCTGCGCGTGCCCCACACCCACGTCACCGACGACGGCTACCCGCTCGGCAGCGCCCTCAAGACGCGCCGCAACCGCTACGCGCACGATGACGTCGACTCCAGCGTTGTGAGCGCGCTGGACGAGCTGGGCATGATCTGGGACGTACGCGAGGCCCGCTTCGCGGACGGGCTCACCGCGTGCCGCCGCTACCGCGACCACCACGGCGACCTCGCCGTCCCCGTCAACCACGTCGATGCCGAGGGATACAACCTCGGTGACTTCATCGCCTACCAGCGGGCCTTGGCCGCAGGCAGCGTTCGCGACCCCTCCGGCCGACCCCGCACCCTGGATCCCGAGCGCCGTACCGCCCTGGACGAACTGGGCATGGTGGGGCGTGTCAGCGATCTTGTGTAAGTCGTCTGGTGTCATTGGATGCTGAGCCGGTCCTCGAAGAACAGTGAGAACTGGTTCAGTGCCTCTTTCCAGTGTGCGGCGACGTGGTTCGCGTCGCGCGCTTTGGGGTTGATCTGCTCGCGGACGGCGAGGTAGAGGACCTTCAACGCGGCCTGCTCCGAGGGGAAATGGCCGCGGTTGCGGGTCGCTTTGCGGAGTCGTGAGTTGATCGATTCGACCATGTTCGTGGAGTAGACCACCGTCCTTATGGCCGGCGGGAACGCCAGGTAGGGCGTGAACTCCGGCCAGGCCGACCGCCAGGTCCGCACGATCGCCGGATAGCGTTCGCCCAGCTCAGAGGCTGCGAACAGGTCGAGGGCCTGCTCGGCCGCCGTCTCGGTCGGGGCCGTGTAGATGGATTTCAGGGCCGGCACCAGTTTCGGGTGGTCCTTCACCGACGACAGTCGGAGTGAGGCTCTGGTCAGGTGGATCACGCAGGTCTGGACGGTGGCTTTGGGCCAGGTTGCTGTGACCGCGTCGGGCAGGCCTTTCAGCCCGTCGCAGGCGACGATGCAGACGTCCTCGATGCCGCGGTTCCGCAGCTCGGAGAGGACGGCCATCCAGGTGGTGGCGCCCTCGCCCTCGGAGCCGATCCACAGACCGAGGACGTCTTTTCGGCCGTCCATGTCGACGCCGACGGCCAGGTAGACGGGCTTCGACGTCACCGAACCCGAGCGGATCTTCACCCACAGTGCGTCGATGTAGATGATCGGCCAGACCGCGTCCAGGGGCCTGTTCTGCCAGGTCACGAGCTCGTCGACCACCGCGTCGGTGACCTTGCTGATCAGGTCCGGGCTGACCTCGACCCCGTAGATCTGAGCCAGGTGGGAGCGGATGTCGCGCACGCTCATCCCGCGCGCGTAGAGCGAGAGGATCCGGTCGTTGAACCCGGCAAGGCGGCGGGCGTTCTTCGGGACCAGCCTCGGTTCGAAGTCGCCGTTGCGGTCCCGTGGCACGGCGAGAGTGACCGCGCCGGCATCGGTCAGGACCGTCTTGGGTGAGGTCCCGTTGCGGGAGTTCCCAGACCCGTGACCTGCCGGATCTCCGCGTTCGTAGCCGAGATGTTCGCTCATCTCAGCTTCCAGGGCTCGCTCGAGGACCGCTTTGGTGATCTCCGTCAGCAGCCCGCCCTCACCGAGCAGGGCCGTCCCCGAGGCGTCAGCCTTGTCGAGCAGCCGCTCGACCACCTCGTCGACCGTCTTGTCCCCGGCCACGGACGTGGCCGCTTCGTCTTTGTCTGCCATGACTCGTCCGATCCGCCTGGCCCACAGGCCCGAGGCCGAGCCCCGGGCCAGGCTTCCACATCACGGACTTACACGATCTTTCAGACACGCTCGGCATGGTCTGGGCCGCCGCCACCCCGAAGCCGGTCGGCGCTCAGACGGCTGCGCGTTCCGCTTGGGCGCGGGTGGTGCGAGGCGATAGGAGTCGGCCACGGCTCATTCCAGCACTCCGAGGGCGGTGTCGGGCCGGCAGTGCGGGCACGCGGAGACACCCTCGGCCAGCGCCCGCCGCGCCTGGTCGGCGGTGGCGGGCTTGCAGCGGGTGCGGGTGTCCCAGCACTGGCCGGTGTGGACGCGGGCGGGCAGCCGGCCGGTGCCGATGCCGTGCTCGATGAGCCACTCGGGCGGGGGAGGGGCGGGCCGGCGTTCGCCCTGGGCGGCGATGAGCTGCTCTTCGGTGGCTATCCAGTCGCGGGTGCGCTGGAGGTCCTGGACCTGGACGCGTTCGAGGAAGCGCAGGAGGTCAAGGCGCGGGGTGCTGGCCGGTGGTGGTGCGGACATGCTGCTACTTCCCGTATTGTGCCGCCCGCGCTTGCCTGCACGCCGCGCACAGGGGCTTCTCTGGGGCTGATTGTGTGGCGTTAGCACAATGAAGCGGGTTCGCGCAGCTCAGCGCAGGTGTGGCTGACGGTACCGGGTGCAACAGGTGTGGTGCCATCGCTGGATCGGGCGACAACAGCGCATGGGTGCGATCGCGGGCGGGTCGTCGACGAGCTTCCGGCCCCCACGGCCCACGCTGCGGTCGTGATCGCCCAGGGGCAAGGACGTACTGGGCGCAACGGCGCTGCAAGACTCGACGGGCTTCGGGCGGCGCTCGCCATCCTCGCTGTCGCCGCCCTTCTTCCCGACGGGGCGGCCCTGATGTTCTCGGCGCAGCCGTCGCGGGCGCGCCCTTGGGGCGTGGCAGGTCGGAAACCTTGCAATCCGGCTACCGTGGGTGTGTGGGTCGCGTGCGTATGGCCCGAGGACCCATTCAGCATCTGCGATTCATTCGCTCTGGGTGATGCGCTCAATGCCCCGTGTGTCTGGGGGAACACCGTCCGATGTCGGCGGTGGTATCGGACGATGGCCGCCCACGCCGTCGTTGCCGACGGGCCGAAGATTGCCTGCCAGTCTCTCTGCGGAGGGAAAAGTGATGAACGCTGCGGGTTTTTCGAGCTCCTCGGTAACGGCCGCGTCGTGGGAACCCTATTTTGAGGACGGCCGGGAGACGGGGGAGATTCATTGGCTCGTCAAGGCGGAAGAGGGTCAGATGTCGGGGCTGTGGAGGATCGGCCCCGCGGAGGGTGCGGAGTTCCCCTACAAGCCCGCGGCCACCGACACGTTCCACGTGATCGAGGGCGAGGCCGAGCTGGAGACCCCTGACGGCGAGAAGATCGAGCTCGTCGCCGGGGGCATCTATTCCTTCCCGGCCGGATTCGCGGCCACCTGGAGAACCCGCTCGCCGTTCATGAAGTTCTTCGTCGTGGGCTGAGGACCAGCCATGCACGCAGCGTGACACTTGCGTCGGTGTACCCACAGGAGAACAACCGAGAAGACACGAGATTTAAGGCAGAGCGTGGCATGCGACCGGCTGCCGTCCATTCCCGGATAGTGGCTCGCGAGTCAGGCCGGACGACAGTAAGGGAGCAGAACGTGGCGACGTCAGATTCTGAAGTGGATGTCGTGATCGTAGGCGGCGGTTTCGCCGGCGTGACGGCCGCGCGTGAATTGTCCGCGCGCGGACGCCGGGCGGTCCTGGTCGAGGCGCGCGACCGACTGGGCGGCCGGACCTGGACGAAGGACCACGACGGGCATCCGATGGAGTTCGGCGGCACGTGGGTCCACCCTCTGCAGCCGCACGTGTGGTCCGAGATCCACCGCTACGACGTCGAGACCGAGACCTTCCCGGTCCTGGAGGGGCTCCGGCAGGCGGTCGTCTCCGACGGCCGCCTCGTGGACCTGTCCGACGAAGATGCCGTACGGGCACTGGAAGCGCTCGACGAGTTCTGTGCCCCGGCCACGGCCCTGTTCCCGGAGCCGTTCGCGGAAACGCTGGGCCCGGACCCGGAGGGCCTCGCTGACCGGTCGCTGCGTGAGCAGCTCGACGCCCTCAAGGCCGATCCGGCGCTGCGTGACTGGGTAGAGGGGATGTGCTGCACCATCGCGTTCGGCCCTCTCGACCAGTCCGGCGCGACCGAGGTCTACCGGATCTACGCCCTGTCGGGACACGACGCGGAACAGACGATCGCCTCGCTGTCGGCGACGAAGCTGGTGAAGGGGACACGTGAGCTGATCAACTCCATCGCCGGACAGGCCACACTCACCGATATCCGCCTCAACTCGCCCGTGCGGCGCGTCGCCCAGACCGATGACGGGGTGCGGGTCGAGCTGGAGAGCGGCGAGACCGTCAGCGCGCCGACCGCGCTGATCGCGCTGCCGATGAATGTCCTGAACAGCGTGGAGTTCGAGCCTGCCCTGTCGGAGATCAAGCGGACCGCGTCGGCCGACCGGCACGCGGGCATCGGCATGAAGTGCTTCGTCCGCGTCAAGGGCGACATCGGCAACGTGAGTATCGTGGGCCCCGAGTCCCAGCCGATCAACTGGTTGGTTACCTACGCCCACGGGCCGGAGGGCTCGTGGCTGATCGCGTTCGCCTCCAACCCGAAGACGCTGGAGCTGACCGCGTTCGACGACGTCCAGGGCATGCAGAGCGCCCTGCAACCGTTCCTGCCGGGCGTCGAGGTGGAGAGCATCGTCGGCTGGGACTGGACCAACGACCCGCTCGCACTCGGCACGTGGTGCATCTACCGGCCGGGACAGCTGACACAGGTGCTGCCGGACCTGCGCACCACCGAAGGACGCCTGTTCTTCGCGGGCAGCGACTCGTCGAACACGTGGCGCGGTTTCATCGACGGGGCGATCGAGAGCGGCTACCGCTCCGCCCGCGACATCGACAACTACCTGGCCTGAGGCGGTACCGGCCCGGAGCTGTGACGGCAGACCCCAAATGGGTTCAAGGCGGGGTCACCTGGCGGCCGGTGGGGCATCGTCCCCACCGGCCGCCGACCGGTCCCGATGCCGCCTGCCTTCCTGGACCGCGTTGAGCAGGAGCCGGGCCGCCACGCCGACAAGCAGGAAGTTGACCGCCATCTGCCCCGTGGTGAGCAGCCGGGCGGTTTGGCTGCGCGCGGTGATGTCGCCGAACCCGACCGTGCTGAACACGGTCATCGAGAAATACAGCGCATCGGTCCGCGAGAGCTCTTCGCTGAAGCTGCCCGAGACACCGCGCTCCATCAGCCAATAGGTCGTTGCGAACAGCAGCACGACGAGAGGGACGGTCACCGCCAATGCCTCCATGGCGCGCAGCCCGGGCCACGGGGACAGTGTGATCCTGCGGATCTGCCAGGCCAGAAGCAGGGCCAGCACCGCGATGCCGCCGACCAGCGCAAGGACGGGACCGGCGGTGAAAGCCGAACCCAGCGGCAACAGGTAGTAGCCGGCGACGAGTGCGCCGGCTGTCACCAGCGCACGCAGCGAGGCGAACAGCGCCTGTCTGCGACCGCTACCCGTCCTGTTCAAGGGTTCCTTCCCGATCGCACCGGATGGCCTGACCGCTCCGCTGGACCTGCTCCGCCGCCAGCCTCTCGGCTGAACCGGTTCCCGCGCAGCAGGCACACCACGGGGTCACCGGCATGGCGGCGCCGGTGTGGACGGCACGTGGGCCGACTCCCCGCACTGCTGGGTCATCCTCACCGTGTACGAGATGAAGCGACGCCGCCGAACTCACCGCCGCCGACCACCTCACACCCCACGGCCTGGTCCTGGAGATGCCGGGGATGCACGGTCCGTCCGGCCGGCAGACTGCTGTTGCCGCGACATCGACAACTACCTGACCAGCTGATCACCGGCGGCGGGGCCTGCCACAGACCCCACCGCCGTGATCCGGCTACGGGTCCTCGGGCAACGGGGTCAGGGCGGCGGGAGCGAGCACCCACAGCAGGGCCCGGCCGGTCAGCGGCGTGGTGGCGATGAGGGAGAGGTAGACCTCCGCCACCGATCCGTCGCCCCGCAGGACGTCGAGGTCGCCGGACAGCCGCGACAACAGGAGCAGGGCGATGTCGACGATGAGCCATGAGGCCAGGTTGGCGCCGATCCACCACGCCCAGCGTCTGGTGACCTTGCGCAGGACCACCGACTGCGACAGGCCGAGCAGGGGACCCAGCGCCAGGCTCTGGCTGGCGGCCAGGAGATAGGCCATCGACACGTCCTGGTCCGATTTCTGGGCGCCGATCACCGCGGGCATGATCACCAGCAGCCAGGCCAGCAGCGCCGGTCCGATGTTGGCGGTCACCCACGCCTTGCGGGGAACGGCCACCCGCTCCCGCACGATCAGCCACTGCAGCGTTCCCAGGACACCCCCGAACAGCACGGCTCCCAGTGTCGCGATCACCAGAGCCACCAGTGCGTGGCGGCTGGCGAGGCTCAGGTGCAGGACGTCGCTGCCCAGCAGTGCCAGCGCGACACCCACGCTCAGGACGATGACGAACGCGATCGAGTTGTACGCGATCCAGCGCCAGTACAGGCGGGGCTCCCACCCACTCGACGCCGGCACCTCACGGGCAGAACCAGAAGCGGTCATCACCCACTCCTACCGTGCCAAGCCCCGCCCGCAGCGCAGACCCACTGATACCCCCCGCCGACCATCTCAGCCTCGCTGGTTGAGAGCGCGGGTCAGGTCGCGGTTGGCGGCTCGGGCGGCGTCGAGTTCGGCCTGCCGTTCTTCCAGAGCGCGGGTCAGCTCGACGTTTCGTTGCTCGATCTGGGTGAGGCGGCTGTTCAGTTCGGCGACGTCAGCGGGTGCACCGAGGCCGGAGGTCCTCCAGACTTCTTCACCGAGCGCTCTCGACAGGCGTTCTTCGAGTTGCTGGACGCGAGCGGCCAGGCGTGCACTTCGTGCCGCCGCGTTGGCCAGGTCGGTTTGCAGCGATGCCCGGGTGACCGCCGGCCCGCCCGCGGTCGCTTTGGCCGGTTCGTGGGCGGCAGTGTGGAGTACGTCGAGTAGGTCGCGGTGGCGGTAGAGGAAGGTGCGGTCGACACGCGCGGCGCGGGCGATGGCCGATGCGGTCAGCGGTGTCCCGTCGTGATGGGCAGCGGTGATGGCGCTCTGCACGCGACTGCGGCGGCGCGCGGTGTCGGCCTGGCGTCCGTCGTTCCTGGCAGTGGTCACGGCTGGTGGATCCTTGGGGGTCGGACGTCGGGAAGCGGTTGGCCGACGCGGGGCATGCCGAGGTGCACGGTGCGGGAGCGGCGCACGAGGGTGACGGCCTGCTCGATCTGCGCGCGGTCCTCGGCGGTCAGCTGGTCGAGGTCGGTGGTGACGCGGTCGATGAGCCGGCGGACCCGGCTGATTTCCTCGCTGCTGGGCATGGCCTGCGTACGGGCCCACTCGTCGGCCTCGAACGCGGGCATCAGCCGTTCCCGGCTGCGCAGCAGGTCGGCGAGGTGGGCCTTCAGGTCGGGGAGGTAGGAGACATCGGTGGAGAAGTGTTCGCAGCCCAGGCAGCGGAACCGCAGCGGGCAGGCGTGGCCGCCGGCGGCGACGTTGGACGGTTCGCGGCAGACCCCGTACGGGGTGGCGACCTCCCCGATCGCTCGGCGGACGTGCTCGGAGTCCAGCAGGCTCTGCGCCGCGCGCCAGACCCGGTTGCCGTGCCGGTCGAACTGGAGCGCGGTGACCCGGTCGACGGCTTCGCGGCGCCGCTCGGCGCCGATGCGGTAGTAGCCCTGGGTGGTGGTGATGGCCCGATGGTCCATCAGCTCCTTGAGGACGTCCGGCGGCACCCCGGCGTCGGCGTGCCGCTGGGCGTAGCAGTGCCGGTAGGCGTAGGTGAAGATGCGGGCCTTGTCGAACGGCACCAGGTGCGTCACCTGGGTGCCGGCCTCCACGGTGATGACCGGAACGGCGAGGTCGGGAAGGGAGTCCACCCACTTGCGGTGCCTGCTGGCGATGTCGCTGACCGGCTTGGTGCCCTCAGGGTTGGTCTTCGGCCGCGGCAACAGCCTCAGGCGGGCCGGTGCGACGTCGGGGAAGCGGGCCCGGACACGTTTCTGCTGGCGTCGGATCACCTCCGCGGTCTCGCCGCCGATAGGCAGGCGGCGGCCGAGCCGGTACGCCTTGTGGTTGTCGTAGATCAGGACGGGCGACCCGTCGGGATCGGTTTCCAGGCAGTCCAGCGTGAGGGTGTAGATCTCGTCGGGGCGGCGGCCGGTGTCAATGAGGAGTTCGGTCGCCACACGGACCTCGGTGGTGCTCATCTCCTCCAGTAGGTCGAGGTTCGCGCACAGGACACGCATCACCTCCTCGGGCAGGTCACGGCCCGCCTCGGTGTCCTCCGGCTCGTCGGGCATGTCCTCGGGCCAGAGCGCGAAGTCGACCGGCATGCCCTCCAGCAGGCCGCCCGGCCCGGCCAGGCCCAGGGTGCGAAACCGCAGCAGGACCCGGCGGACGAACCGGGTGAACGCCAGACGCCGGGACGCACTCAGCTTCCCACTCGCTGTCAGGTGCCCCATGCGGTTGGTGAACGCGACGATGTCGCCCCGCCCCCACCCGGACGGATCTTCACCACGATCTCGGCGATGCAGACGCAGGCTCTCGGACAGCATCGCCACCGCGGCCACGACCGCGCGGGCGTGGTGGACGGCGTTCTTGTTCCGCCGCCGCGGCAGATCGTCGTAGACCCAGACCTTCATCGCCTCACGCAGCGCCGACTGCGTGATCGCGGTGAACGGCACCGTGCTCGTGCGCCCGAACACGGCCATGTCCCACACGTCCTTGACCCGCTCCGTCTCCGGCGTGCTGTTCAACCGGACGAGCGCCACCTGCGCGGCACGGATCATTGTGGCGTGCTCACGGCCGAACCCCACCGCCTCCGGGGCGGTCAACTGCTCCAACGTGGTCACCTGCAGGGTGCGCATCCGGTCGTAGAGCGGCCGCAGGATCTCCGGCCGCAGCTTGTACCCGTTCTCGATCCGGGACCACAACGCGTACAGCGCCTCGGCGACCAGAAGGTCCGGCAGCCCCCGCAGGCTCACCTCCCGGGTGGAACACACCGCCCTCTCCACTCGCCGCCACCGGGCCTCGTCGAAACCGGCCTCCTCGCGGACCACCCGCAGTCGCTGCGTGTGGGTCTTGCAGTAGGGGTACTTGCTGCCGACTCGGTCCAGGTAGCAGGCGGCGATCCGGCACGGGCCGAACCCGGCCAAGCCCACCACCTTCGGATGCACCAAGAACTCCTCCAGACCGATCCCGCCCAACATCTGCGTCCGCTGCAGGCGATGCGTCGCGCACAGCATCGCGGCGGGAGTGTCCCGCGGCCGCTCGCACCGCGCCACCGTGCACGGAAGCTGCCCCACGCCCGTGGAGAAAGCCTTCGGATGCACCAAGAACTCCTCCAGCGGAAGGTCGGTCTTGCTCCACCGCTCCATGCAGCCCCGGCACATCGGATGCGTGAACACCGTGATGGCCAGCGGGCAGTTCGGCACAGGGCAGTCCGGCAAGCCGATCACTGGATGCACCCGGGGAAAGGTGATCACCCGGCGCTGCCAGCACCAGCCCAACATCTCCAGGAACGTCGAATCGAGAACCTCAACGATCTCCTCAAAGCGCGCATCCCCCGCCGGTGCCTCGACCGCCGGCCGCATGGTCACCGTCTCGGCCGTCACAGGCTCTCCTCCTGCTGGACGGTGGCGCGCGGAGTCGGGACCCGCTCCACAGCCGCCCGCACCCGCCCCGGATCGGGAAAGCGGTACGGACCGGACGAGTCCGGGCTGCGGTGGCCCAGCAGGGCCTGCACCTCGTCCGGGGTACCGCCCGCGTCCGTGACGTTCGACCCGAACGCCCGCCGGGCCATGTGCGGACCCACCCGCCGGCCCAGCCCCGCCCGCTCACCGAGCCGCTCGAAGAGCTCCCCGATCGCCTCCGGCGACATCGGTGCCCCCAGCGGAGCACGGAACAGGTTCACGAGGAGGAAGTCGCTGCCCCCGTCCCCCTGCAGACGGTGCCGCTCCTCGTAGTAGAGGTCGAACGCGGACACCGTCAGGAAGTCCAGCGGCGCCACCCACGAGTGCCGCGACTTCGACCAGGCACCGTTGGAGTTCTCCCGCCGCCGCACATGCACGTGCGCCCCCGGATACTCGCAGCCCAGCGCCCGCGAGTCCGGCAGCAGATGCACATCACTGCGCCGCAGCCCGGCGGCCTGCCCGCGCCGCAGCCCCACCCGCCCGAGCAGCAGCACGACCAGGCGGTCCCGCGCGCTGCGGCACGCGACGAACATCGCCACCAGCTCGGCGTCGGCCGCCCGGTCCACCTCCGCGACCGGCTCCCTCAGGCGGTGAACCGGCCGCAGCCGATAGAACAGGCCTCCGTCCTCGCCGGTGGCCTCCGCCGGCAGATCACGGCTGTCTGCAAGCTCGTAGATCTGCCCCAGCACCCCGCGCGGCGCCTCCCCCGCGGTGACCGCGTACGACAGCAGCCCCCGCACCGCCACCAGCACCCGATTGATCCGCCGCTCACCCCGCACCGGCGCCGCCCCCGGGCCGGGCTGCACCACCGGCACCACCCCGTGAACGGCGGCCGGGGTGTACTTCAGCCAGACCATGAACAGGCCCAGATCTCGGCCCGCCGCGGGCCACTGCCGGCCCGTCGACCTGCACCACCTCAGGTACAGGGCGACCCCGCAGGCGTACGACTTCGTCGTCAGCTCGGCCCGGTCCCGCCCGAACCGAAGGTTCCGCAGCCAGCGATCGGCCACGCAGACGACCTCCAGGTCGTCATCAAGGACCGTCCAGTACCTCTGCCCGGACGGCATCACCACGGGAAACGCCCGCATCCGCAACTCCTGCTTCGAGTCGTGCAACAACCCGCCGCAGAGCCACACCCCCCGAGAACGAGTCCCAAGAGAGCAACGAACCGACCTCACCCCACGTCACACCACAGCTGATCCACCCCAAGAGAAAGCGAGTTCGCTCCGACGCCGTAGCGGCAACAGGGCTGACGGCACTTCGCACAGGGGCCGATCTGGGACGGGGCGCAGCTCAGGGCGGGCACTCTGGCTGAGGTCTGGGGGGTGGTCATTGGCGGTTCCCTTCGGATGGCGGCAGTGCTGGCAAGAACGTTGTAGGGGGTCCCTCCAGACTGGCATGACGACCTGCGACGTTCTTGTGGTTCAGCAGACACATCAGGGTCGCTGTCGCACCTAGTTCAGCAGTCTGGGGTTGGCGCTGAGGACGGCAGCCCGTCACTCTCGGTTGCCTCCAGCTGTTGAAGTACCTTCACCGCAGAGCGTCTGAGGTTCTCGCCGGCCAGCGTCAGAGCGGTCGTTCGGCGCCCTTGGCCGTCTCGGTCGACGAGTTGGAATTCAGTCGCCTTCTCCAAATGGCCGATGATGACGCCAAGAATGGCATGAGTAGTCCCGAGTTCCCTGGCCGCCTCAGTCAGGCTGCCGTAGCTAGCGAGCGCGACAGATCTTTCGACTCGCTGCCGGCCGTAGCGACCAGTGAATGCTTGCCACACCCCCGATGTATAGTCACCTGGATTTCCGTAAGTAGCGAGCAGATGCTTCGCTTCGGACCTTGACCTGAGGGGGATACCGAACGCAACAGCCTGGCGGTGGATGGTATTTGGACTCACCTTCATTTCGTCGGCAATATCCGAAATAGACCGTTGCTTGACCAGATACTCATGTCGAAACCAGGAAGGATCAATCTCGCGAGAGTACTGCCGCCCAGGATGATTAACCGACACCCCTTCAATCTTGCACAATCTCCTGATGACGCCTCTGCTGTAGCCGAAGGTTTCGGAGATCTCCCGTAACCTGGCACCACTTGCGTAGCTCCTCCTGATCTGATCTGCGCTTGGTAGGTCCGACAAGGGAAACTTTGACCGATGCGGACGACTGGAAGTGTCTGGAACGGGATGCAGATCCACGAATACCCGAACATGTTCAATGCTGGTTCCATACTCTCGCGCAAGCGTCCTGGCCGGCGAGCCATTTCGGACCCGCTCCCAGAGAGGCTCATGAGGGAGCGAAGAGATTTCCGGCCCGGGAAGCTCATTTCCCGTCATCCATGAGGCAGGGGGCTCCCATTGAAGTGGCTCATGGATGCCAGCTGCGTCGAGATGTCGCTGAGCCTGTTCTTGGAGATGGACTGCATAGGGCTCCGGGAGTTGGAGAACCAGACGTCCATAAGGTCCCTGCAGGCTCACATCAAGCCTGGAGGGTGGCTGCAGATACCTCGGATGAGTCCCGGTTAGAAGTTCGATCATCCGGAGACGGCAACCGTGCTGTCGTCCAACGCCCGCAGCGAGACCAGTGCGTTCCCGACCTCATCACGTGACGTCGGCACCCTCCGAGCTGGAGCACAGCCCGGACCGATCGTCTGGACACCCACAAGGTCCCCTCTCCGTAGAAGCTCTGGGAACTTCCACGGCAGGAGAACTGCACCACAAGGACCGTGTCCATGCGACGGTTGAACTCGGTCCACCAAGTCGAGTGGCAGCAGTCCACCGAGGTTTCAGACTGCTGAACTACCTGACATTGCTGATGTACCGCTGAGATAGGGGCTCGATCGCTGAACTAAGAACTCCTAACGAAATGATCTTCGATACGGTCGGATGGCTCCGCGACCAAGGATCTGGGCGTAGCAACACGAAATCGTCCCCCATCACCCGCTCCGCGTGGCGTCGCAACGGCACCGTGGCCGGATGATCGGACATTATCGTGATCAGCGGTTTGCAAGGCAGTGGGCCGGCCCAGCGCTGGCCCGGGCCGTCACAGGAAGAACCGCTCCGGGCGGAAGCCCGCAAGCATCTCATCTCTCTTCCCGCTCAGGATCTCCGCGGCGAGCAGCCCGCCGATGACCGGCCCGAGCGTGATCCCGCTGTGGGTAACGGCCTCGTAGTATCCCGGCATAGACGGTACGGCTCCCACCGAGGGGAATCCGTCGGCTGGGATGGGCCGGTTGGATACCCGTGTCTGGGTGATGCGGGAGTTGCCGAGCTCGGGAACGACGCATCGCGCCGATTCGTGGAGTAGCCGCGCGAGTTCCGCTGGATCTTCGCCGGTGTCGATGAGTGCGTCGATCTCGCGGCTGTGGAGAGCCACCGAAGCGTCTCCGTCAGGACGGATCTCAATGTGAGGCGCATGCATGGGGCGGTGAACCGGGACCTGAGCACACTCGATCCGCGTGACAGCGCCGGGTTCCCAGCGCATCGGCAGATGCCGTCCGACGAGCCCGGCGACGTGGGAGGCGCTGGGGCCCGCTGCGTTCACGACGACGTCGACGTCCAGATGGCTCCCATCGGACAGAATGACTGTCCGAATGGCCCCGTCGGCACGGGTACCGATGTCACGGACCGCAGTGCCGAATCGGTGCTCGGCGCCGGCTGCGACAGCCAGGTCGACCAGGCGGCCGACGAGATGACGTCCGTGCACCCAGGCTTCGTCGGGATAGAACACGACCGGAACCTCATCGGGCACGGCGAGAGCAGGTTCGAGGCGGCGGCGTACCTCGGCCCCCGTGCGCACCTCGACCCGGTAGTCCCAGCTGGTCAGCAGCTCGGCTGTTTCCAGGAGCTTCGCCTCCGCCGCCGGATCGTCTGCCCAGCGCAGGTGGCCGCGGGGATACCACCACGAGTCCGGCCCGATGGTTCTGGCGAGCTCTTGGTAAGCCGCCATGCTCGCGACGTTCAGGTCGAAGTAGGACTTGCGCACAGTCTTGTTGCTGGCGTTGACCCACGAGAAAGACCAGTTGGTGACGCCTTCGCCCGGCTGACCCGCGTCGATGAACACCACCTTGACGCCGTGCCGAGTCAGGTTCCAGCCCACACTGGATCCGAGGATGCCCACTCCAATGACAGCAACACGTTCAGGCCGCTTCATGGATCCGATCCGCACGAACACCCCCTCCCCAGATCACGGGCATTGCAAACTCCCACCGCCAGCACGCGGCGCCCGACGGAACCCACTACGTGAGGCTGACCTTGTGGAACATCCTGTCTTACCCCCAGGAAGCCCGCGTGCTGAACCTGCTGGACGTGCTTCCCGACGGCTTCATCCCACTGTCGAGGGTGACCTCACGCAAAGATGGGGAGGCAAGCCAGCCAGCTCCTTGACCGTGCTTCTCGGTCAGGTAACGAGGCGATCCGGCACGGCACACGCGAGCAGCTGGCCGGAGCGATCGTCGCGGATGCCGAACGCCTGCTCGCCGGTCCCTGGCCGCCGCTGGACTGATCTTCCAGAGAGTCGGGGTTCGGACTGCTGAACTACCCAACATTGCTGATGTACTGCTGAGATACGAGCTCGATAGCTGAACTACATCGGGCCCCTACAAACGTCTTCGCGCCGGGTATTCCCTTGCTGGCGCGTTTGGTGCTGGTGGCGAGAGCGGCGGGGCGGAGGGTGCCTGGGCCGTAGCGGGCGCGGGCACGGTCGGTGACCGCCTCGATGGCCAGAGCGCGGTCGTCGCCGGGACCGAGGGTGAGCTGCTGGGTGGCCTCGCCGGCCGGGCGGAGGTCCTGTGCGCGGAGGCTGATGCTGCGGACCCGGGCGCGCTGCAAGGCGAGCAGGTCGTACAGCCCGTACGCGGAGGTGGCGATGGCCCGGGTGTGGGCGGTGGCTTCGGTGAGGGTGCGGCTGCGGGTGCTGGAGCTGCGGTCGGCGTAGCGCACGGACAGGGCCAGGCCGCCGGCGGCCTGCCGCCGGTCGCGGAGGCGGGCGGCGACTTCCTCGGCGAGGGAAAGCAGGGCTCGACGGTGTTCGCCCGGGTCCAGCACGTCATGCTCGAAGGCCCGCTCCGCGCCCAGCGACTTCGCGAGCGGCTGGGTCTGGACGGTGCGCGGGTCCTGGCCGTGGGCGTGGGCGTGCAGGGCGCGGCCGGCGGCGGCGCCGAAGAGGCGGATGAGGGTGGGCAGGGGGGTATCGGCGAGGTCGCCGATGGTGTGCAGGCCGTAGGTGCGCAGCTTGCCCGCGGTTGCCGGACCGACGCCGTGGAGCGATGCCACCGGGCGCGGACGCAGCCACCGTTCGGTGTCCGCCGTTTCGATCACGGTGGTCATGCCGGGCGGGGTGGCCGCGGCTGCCATGGTGGCGAGCATGCGGTTGGGGGCGACGGCGCAGGTCGTCTGCACGCCGTGCAGGGCCAGGGTGCGTAGCCGCAGGAGCGCGGCGACGTCGGCGGGGTCGCGGTCCCAGTAGCGCAGTGCCCCGGTGATGTCGAGGTGTGCGGCGTCCGGCGCGAGCGCCTGGACGCGGGGGGTGATCCCTTCCGCGAGGTCCAGGAGCTGGGCGTACAGGTCGGTGTCGCCGGGGTGGGGGAGGTGGAAGTGGGCGTGGAGAATGCGGCGTTGGTCCATGGTGCTCACCCCGGACTTCCGGGGCTGCTGTACCCGAGGCTCTTGAGGACGGCGGCGCGGCTGCCGGCGGGCTGGAGATCGGCGTACGGATGGAGTTTCGCGCCCGTGGTCCCGTTCGCCAGGGTTCGCGCGGGCGCGCCGCTCTGCGCGGGCGTGGGGGCGAGCCGGTCCTGGCCGAGGAGGGTGAGGACGGCTTCGGGTCCGTGGTCGCGGCGGGCGGCGGCGAGTTCTTCCAAGTCCCAGACCATCTGTCCGACGACGGTGCGGCGCGGGCCGCGGGCTTCGACGGTGCCCCGTACGAGCAGCAGGGCGGAGTGGAAGACGGTGTGGGCTACGGCATCGTGGCTGTCCTCGAAGAACGCGATGTCGACCAGCCCGGCGCCGTCTTCCAGGGTCACGAAGATGACGCGCTTGCCCGAGGGGATCGGCGGGGTCTGCGTGGAGGCGCGGACGCCCGCGACCAAGACCTTCTGCCCGGGGTACATGGTCTTGAGGTGGGCGGCGTCGGTGGCACCGATCTCCCGCAGCAGCCGGTGGTGGTGGGTCATCAGGTGCTGGGACACGTCGATGGACAGCACGCTGATCTCCGCGTTCAGGGCCTCGCGGCTGGTCATCTCCGGCAGCCCGGAGGGGGCGGCGGTGACGAGTTCTCCGCCGAGGGGGAGCTGGCCGTCGGCGGGCCGGGCGCGGGTGTGGGCGTGGAGCTCGGCAGCCTGCAGGAGGAGGTCGCGGCGGGTGAGCCGGCCGCGCAGTCCGTCGAGGGCGCCGATCTGGATGAGGCGCTCGGCGATCGGAAGGGCCGGCCGGGCGCGCTGCCAGAAGTCCTGGAGGCCGTTGTAGGGCTGCCCGGCCGCGATCCGGGCAACCTGGTCCTTGCTGATCCCCTTCACCGACGACAGCGACAGCCGCACCCCCCACACCCCCGCGCCGGTCTCCTCGATCCGGTAGTCGGCGGCGGAGCGGTTCACGTCGACCTGGAGAACGGGCACGCCATGGCGGCGGGCGTCGGAGACGATGACCCGGGCGGGCCACATGCCCGGGTCGTGCTCCAGCAGCCCCGCGTACAGGGCGGCCGGATGGTGGGCCTTGAGCCAGGCGGACTGGAGGGCGGGGACGGCGAAGGCGACCGCGTGCGCGCGGCAGAACCCGTACGCCCCGAAGCCCTTGATGATCTCCCACACCTCGTCCAGGACCGCGGGCGCGTAGCCGCGGCCGGCGGCCTCCCGCTTGAACCAGCCCTCCACTTGGGGCAGGCGCTCCTTATCCGCGAGCGCGCGCCTGGCGATCTCGGCGAGCGCCCGGTCGCAGCCGGTCAACACGGAAAACATGTCGATGATCTGCTCATGCCATTTACCGAGCACGTCATTCATGACTGGTACGGCTGCTTAGGTGATCTTTTCTATCCTTACGTAGTCATTTACCGATCGGCGTAAGGCTCTTCGGCACCCTCTTCGTCACGTGGTGTGTGAGAGGAGGTGTTGGTGCGAAGCGTGATGGTTCTGGGGGACCTGCGGGTTCAGGCGTTGAAGCGGGCTGGTGGTGGCCGGTCGTACACGATCGTGTGGCCGGACGGGTCGGTGGACGAGGAGTCCGACAGCTTCTTGCGGACGTACGAGGGCAGGGGCACTCAGAAGACGTACGCGTACTACTTGGTTGATCATCTGCGGTGGCGGGTGCGCGAGGGCCTGGTCACGGAGTCGGTGTCGCTGCTGGACCTGCACCGGTATCTGGGGGCGGTGGGAGCCCGGGTGCCGATGCCCTGGGGGTAGCCGTGGCGGTTGCCGCCGAAGCGCCCGTACAGCTCGTCCGCTCTTGAGGTGCTGGCGTCGTGCCTAAAGGGCTTCTACCTGCACCAATGCGCTCTTCGGGGAGTGAACAGCGAACTGAAGGCAGCGCTGGATGTGCGGCGGCTGCCGACCCAGGTGGACCGGGACCGCACGCTGCTGGGCCACGTGATGACGTCGATGCCGGCCAACCCTCTGTCGCCGCGGCGGCCCGCGCGGCGGCGGCACCCGAAGATGCTGCCGGAGGGCACACGGGGAGACCTGCTGCCTGTGGTGAACACCGCCCGCGACGAGATGGTGGTGACCTGGCTGTCCGACACCAGCATGCGGATCGGCGGCCTGACAGGGCTTCACCTGGTGGATCTGCATCTGCGGCCCGATGCTCGCTGCGGCGAGTGCAAGAGCCCGCACGTCCATGTCTGCCACCGGTGGGGAAACGCGAACCAGGCGGCCGCGAAGATCAAGCCGGACTGGCAGCTGATCGACGGCGTCATCACCGGCGGGGAGATCTACCGCGCCAGCCCGGCGATGGTCAGCAGCTGCGTCCTCCACCAGGCCCGTCACACCCTGGCCACCAATCTCCTGCGCAACGGGGCGGACCTCACCCACGTCAAGCGCTACCTCGGCCACGTCTCCAACACCATGGCCGAGCACTACGTCCACCTTGCGAACACCGACCCGAAACTCAACGACGCCCTCAACGCCGTCTGGGTCGGCGGCCCCGGCTCATCCGAACCCGGGATTCTGCTCTCCGGCGGCGAACCAATGACCCGTGAGGAAGCCGAGGCCTTGGCCATCGATCTCACCCGCAGGTCCACCCCGGCCGAGGGCGGCTTCTGCACCTTCCAGCCCGTCGTCAACGGGGACGCCTGCCCCTGGAACCTGGACTGCCACAACTGCGACAAATTTGTCCTCTCCGGCGCCGACCTCCTCTACTGGCATCGCAAACGCGAGCAATGGCGCATGCTCGCCGAACGCGCCCCCGACGACGCCACCCGCGACTACCTCCACGACGTCTTCGAGCCCACCGCCCGCGCGATCGACGGGCTGGAGAAAGCCCTCGCAGCCGTCGGCCTCCTCGATGAGGCCCTCGCTCTCGACCTCCGCCGGCCGCAGGACTACTTCGGACACGTCTGGGCCACCGCGTTCCGGGCCCAGGAACTCGCGCGCCGCGAGAGCCATGACGAAATCGATGACGAGTACGAAACCGACACAGACCAAGACGAGGAGACACCATGAACTCCCGCGAACGCCAACAGCTGGCGGCAGACCTTCTGGCCGCCCCGACATCCCTCACCGGGACCCAGGCTCGCCTCGGCCACGTCCCCACCACGGCCACCGAGCAATACGCCCGGAGCGCGAGCGCTGGAGGTGGAGCCTTCACCGAGGCCGTCAGCGCCATTGAGCCAGCCCATGATGAGCCGGTTGGCGAGGACGATCAGAAACCGTGACCTCCGGCCCCACATCGACTGCGGCCGCCATCGCCGCCCGCCGCCGGCAGACCGAACAGAAGCTCACGGCAGTCGAGAAGGCCATTGGACAGCTCCGGCGCGAACGCGGCCGCCTGACCGTCCGGGCGATCGCCGAGCGGGCCGGGGTGTCGGCCACCTTCCTCTACGAGAACACCGACGCCCGGACCCTGGTGAAGAACGCGGTCGCCGACAGCCACAGCCGCCACGACCGCTATGGCCAGACCGAGCACGAGCGAATCGAAGCAACCTGGCGCGAGCGGGCGCTCAACGCCGAGGCCGAGCTCACCCGCACCCAGAAGGAGATCTTCGCTCAGCGGCAGCGGATCGGTGAGCTCATGGGCCACATCCGCGACTTCGACCAGATGGTCCCCGGCGAGTCCGTCCAAGCCCTCACCGTCGAGAACACCACCCTCAAGCGACGAGTCCAGCAGCTGGCCCAGGAACACCGGGCGCTGCAGGAACGGCTCGAGGGCGCTCGGTCCAACCTGCGCTTCGCCGAGAGGCGCATCGCCGACCTCGAAGCGCGCGTCCTCGAGGAGGGTCGCACATGATTTCCCCCCAGGCCGTTACGCCGGTATTCGGACAAGCTTGAGGAAGTCGTGCCGAATTTTCGCGGACCTACATAGCCTCGCTTTGCCGCGCGGCGTGGGCCTGCGCGGCGGGAAGGACTTTCGTGACTAGCTTCATGCGTTACGGAGAGCTTGAGATCGCCGTAACGTCCAGTTACCAGCAGGTATGGCATGACACCGGGTCAGGAGCTAGCAAGGACGGGAAGTTCTTCGGCCCAGGGTCTATGGCTCAGGTATTTCAGGGCTGGAGGGTGCTGGCCCACGTCGGACACAGGAGCCATACCGACCTCTCAGGCAAGAGGGCGGCGATCCTGGCGCGGGAGGTCAACCCGTCCAGTGCCCTCCTCCGGGAGCCGGTGGACTACCAGCCGGTCGCGAAGTGCACGGCGGGCGGCGTCGTGGTCCTCGGGACTGCCTGGCGGCCGGTCCCGCCGCCGGGCTACGTATCGCTCGGCGACATCATCACGCCCGGCACCCAGAAGCCGGGCCTGGGCCCCTGGACTCCCTACTGCGTCCGCAAAGACGCGGTGGGCAACCGCAGCTACGTCCGGGAGGCCGAGATCGGCGACGTGATCTGGGACGACCGCGGCTCCGGGGCGAAAACCGACATCGCGCTGTGGGCGATCAAGACCCCGGGATACCCGGCGGACAGCACTGAACGGCTCCTGCTGGGAGTGGACGGGTTCGTCGCGAACAACGCCTACTCCAAGCCGTCCCGCTCCGTCTATGTCCTCGATCTCCCGCCGATCATCAGCAAGCAGTATCCGCCCGCGGCGCCGGTGCTCACCTCGCACCAGATGCCCGAGCCGAGGGAGACCCTGAAGGTCACGGACCGGGCCGTGCTGGTCCCCTGCACGCTGGTCGCTGACCCCAGCAAGACCGCCTCCTGGCAGGTCTCGAACTCGCCGTTCTACACGCTGGAGCGACGGGTGAACTTCTACTGCCAGATGCACTACGACAACTCGCAAGGCAACTCGGAACAGGAGCCCACCGACTCGGTGACCACCGGGGTGAGCAAGGAGAAGAGCGAGGAGTTCAGCAAGCGCACCAGCGTCACCGTCACCGCCTCGGCCGGCATCGAGATCAAGGCGTTCTCGGCCTCCCTCGACGTGAGCGTGACCACCGAACTCGGCTACTCCAGCCGCTACGGTGTTACCCAGTTCGAAGAGCGCACCCAGACCTGGCCCTTGAAGGTGCCGCCTCGCCACTCGGCCGCCCTATGGTCCCCCCGCCACGAGATCATCGCGCTCCGCAACGACGGTGACCCCGTCGGAGGTCAGGGCGGCCTGTCATTCGACGTGGACTCACGCATCTACACCCAGCACCCTCTGCCCCCGGACGAGGAAGAGCCCCAGTCCCTGTCCAAGGCCATCATCGCCGGCGACCCCCAGCCCTTCGGCGAACCTCAGTCCCAAGTCCCCGGATACACCGGCTGACCACCCCGCACACCGGACGACGACCAGAACTTCCATAGCCAGCCGCAGGGGCCGCACGACACCAGGCCACCGACAAAGAGCCCGCCAGCTACTCGGCGGGCTCTTTGTCGGTACGGTGCCTGCCACTCCAGCGTCCCGGACACAACCGCGACGCCTTACCCCAGGTCAACACCGAAACGGACACATCAAAGACTGGAAAAGTGCCAGATCGTCACGCCGTACGTCGAGGCGAGCACTGGCACGAGGTCCGGGTGGGGGTAGCGGGGGGCGGCGCCGTGGCGGGCGGCGATGTAGAGCGCGGGCATGCCGCCCTTCACCGGGCCCGGCCGAAACAACGAGATGTCGGCGATGACGTCCTGGACGTCGCGCGGCTGGAGCCGGCCCACGAGGTCCTGCTGACCGGGAGACTCCAGCTGGAACATCCCCACCGTGTCGGACGCCCTGATCAAGTCGAAGGCGCCCGGGTCGCCGAGGGGGACGTGGTCCGGATTGTCGAGGTCGATCTGCCGGCCTGTCGTCCGCTGGACCTCTTTGACGGCGTGGGCCATCGCGGACTGCATCCGCACCCCGAGCACATCAAGCTTGAGCAGCCCGAGGTCCTCGACGTCCTCCTTGTCGGCCTGGACCATCGGGTACCCGCCCGGGGTCGGCTGGATCGGCAGCCGGGCCAGCAACGTCGCGTTGGAGAGGATCACCCCGCAGGGGTGCATCGCGATCCCCCGCGGCAGCGCGTCCAGGCCCTCGGCCAGCTCCCACAGCGGCCCGAACGAGGCGGCCTCCGCCGCGAGCTGCTTCAACTCCGGCAGCTCGGCGAGCGCGCCACGGATATCGCAGGCCCGAATATGCGGGAACGACTTCGCGATCCGGTCGATCACCTGCGGCGCGATCCCCAGCGCGAGTCCTGTGTCCCTGAGGGCATGCCGGGCCCGGTAGGTTTCCGGCATGCCCGTCACCGCGACCCGGTCGGTGCCGAAACGCTCGATGATCCGGTCGTAGACCTCCAGCCGGCGCGCGGACTCCACATCCACGTCGATGTCCGGCAGCGAGCGGCGCCGCACCGACAGGAAGCGCTCGAAGAGCAGATCGTGGTCGAGCGGGTTCGCCGTGGCTACGAAAAGGCTGTGGTTGACCATCGACCCGGCGCCCGACCCCCGGGCCGCGACCCGGATCCCCATCGCGCGGACATCCGCGACGACCTGGGCGACAGCCAGGAAGTACGCCTCGTACTCCAGCTTCCCGATCACCCCGAGCTCGTACTCCAGCTGCTCGACCGCCCGCCGGTCCCGGTCCAGACCGCGCGCGAACATGCCCGCCTCGCACCGCTGCCGCAGCAGCCGCATCGCCCCATCCGGCCCCGCCTCGGCGCCGACGACCTCGGGCTCGGGGAAGTGCGCCCGCCCCAGACCCAGATCGGCCACCGGATCCAGCACGCACTCCTCCCCGACCCGCACCGTCTCCTCCAGCAGTGCGGCCGCGCGCCCCGGACCGGTCCCGGACGCCTGCGCGATCCGCTCCGCATCGGCCCGCATCGTGGCAGGGTCCTTCAGCCAGCGCTCCCCGCAGTCCAGCCTCCGCCGGTCGATCGGCCGCAGCAGCCGCCCCGCATCCAGCACGTCCGCGACCCGGTGCTGGCCGGGGTCGGCGTACCGCACCGCGTTCGTCAGCACCGCGGGAACCCCGAGCTGATCGGCGAGACCGAGCGTGCGCGCGGCCAGCCGCAGCGAACCCGGCCCCGTACCGGGCACACCCCAGCACACCGTCTCCAGCCGCAGGTTCGCACCGACCAGCTCCCGCCAGGGCGCGAGCAGTTGCTCGGCCAGGTCCGGCCGCCCCACCGACAGGGCGCGTACCGGCTCGGAAACCGGCCCGAGCACGACCAACAGCTCCGCGTCCGCGTACTGCCCGAGCGTCTCCCAGGACGCCACCGGCGGACCGTCCCCGGCACCCGCGTGCGAGGCCGACACCAGCCGGCACAACCGCGCCCACCCCGCGGCGCTCCGCGCCAGCAGGGTGACCCGCAGCGGCGGCTCCAGCACGTGCGCGCCACCGCGCACCGGCGTACGCGGCCCTTCTGTGGAGCCGGGGCGGGGCGGGGTGTGGGGTGCCACGGCGACGTCGACGCCAAATACGGGCCGGATCCCGGCGGCGACTGCGGCCTTCGCGAAGCGCACCACGCCGGTCACCGTGTCCCGGTCGGTCAGCGCCAGTACCCCGATCCCGCGTTCGGCGGCCCGTTGAACCAGGTCACGGGGGTGGGAGGCGCCGTAGCGGGCCGAGTAACCGCTCGCCACGTGGAGGTGAACGCCGTAACGCATGCCCACCTCCTACGGACGAACAGTTTCGGTCGACATGGCCGGAACTTCTCCCTCCACGGTATCGAACTAAAATCGAACAGCGCGAATCCGTTACTCCGAAGTAGGGATGCGATCACCGGGCGGAAGTCGTCAGCTGGAAAGACGAGGCGTCCCGGAGGAGGTGGCGATCATGGCTCGTCCCGTATGGGCCGGAAACCTGTCATTCGGGCTGGTCAGCCTGCCTGTAGGCCTCTACACAGCCGCCGACAGCCACACCATCCACTTCCACCAGCTCCAGCGCGGCACCGCCGACCGGATCCGCAACCGGCGGGTCAACGAGCGCACCGGCGACGAGGTCGAGCTAAGCGACATCGTCAAGGGCTACGACACGGGTGGCGAGTACGTCCTGGTCGAGCCGAAGGAACTGGACGAGATCGCTCCGGGCCGCTCCCGGTCGCTGGAGATCGCAGGATTCGTCGACCTCGCCGAGGTGAACCCGATCTTCTTCGACAAGACGTACTACCTCGGCCCGCGCGGCGCCGAATACGGCAAGGTCTACAGCCTGCTGGAGCAGGCCCTCGCGAAGGCCGGCAAAGCCGGGATCGCCACGTTCGTCATGCGCCAGCACGAGTACCTGGTCGCCCTCAAGGCCGAGAACGGCATCCTCACCCTCCACACCCTCCACTGGGCGGATGAGCTCCGAGACCCGAAGAAGGAGATCGACAACCTTCCCGGCAGGGCCAGGGCCTCGGACAAGGAGCTGAAAATGGCCGAGCAGCTCATCGACGCCCTGAGCATGACCTGGGACCCCGGAGAGTTCCATGACACGTTCCAGGAGAAGGTCGCCGCTCTGATCCAGGCCAAGCAGTCCGGCGGAAGCGTCGAGAAGGCCGAGGCGCCCGCGGAGCCGACCGGGGTGGTTGACCTCATGGAAGCTCTGCGCGCCAGCGTCGAGCGAGCCGGAAGTCCCAAAGCGACCAGTGGCAAGGCCACCGCATCCGGGAAGACCAAGGCCGCCGTGAAGCCGGCGGCGAAAAAGCGGATCCGCTCCGCAACGAAGAGGGATCTGAGCGGCCTCTCGAAGGCCGACCTCTACAAGGAGGCAGCCGCGGCGAACCTCCCCGGCCGCTCCCAGATGAACCGCCACGACCTGGTGAAGGCGCTGACCTCCGCCCGGCGGTGAACACCCAGCATGCCGCCGGCTCAGGGGGTATTCGCGAAGGTATACATGGGTGCATACTCGAAGGCATGGCAGACACCACCGTGAAGGTCGACTCCGAAACCCGAGACCGCTTCGCCGCCGTCGCCGCCGCCCACGGCAAGAGCGTGCGCGCCTACCTGGCCGAACTGGCCATCGAGGAGGAGAACCAACTCGCCCTCGGCCGGGCCACCTCCGTCTTCCGCGAGGTAGTTGGCCGACCCGGTATCGCCGAGGCCTTCGACACCGAGTTCGGCGGACTCCCCGCCCCCGTGAGCACGCACCGGGCGGCCTGACCCTTGGAACTGCACATCGACATCCGGTGGCTCCTGGATCGGCAGGAAGAACTCCTCGGCAAGGAGCTGGGAGTCCTGGACTACTCAGGCCTGGTCGCCGCGGTCGCCCGCCACCGCGTGAACACCCCCGCCCTGGCTACCGACGCACCTGACGCCTACTGGCGAGCCGCAGCCCTTCTGGAGCAGATCGTCCTCCTGCGCCCCCTACCGGCCCGCAACGAATACTTCGGCTATGGCGTCGCCATCGCCTACATCCGGGCCTCCGGCAAGACCGTGGACGACACCTTCGAACCCTGGCGCGA
Source organism: Streptomyces sp. NPDC031479 (assembly GCF_055581065.1). Taxonomy (NCBI): domain Bacteria; kingdom Bacillati; phylum Actinomycetota; class Actinomycetes; order Kitasatosporales; family Streptomycetaceae; genus Streptomyces; species Streptomyces sp. NPDC031479. The sequence continues at coordinate 19,143 of NZ_JBVIKC010000026.1, read as the reverse complement.
CCTCATCAACGACATCCGCGCCCTCCGCCTGAACGTCTACGACATCGCAGACCGCCTGCGCTCGCTGCGCCCCGCGTCCTGATCACAGCTTCAGCAACCAGGCGCGAGGCTTAGCCGAGCTGTGCGATGCTGCTGCAGCTGGTAGGACTTTGGGCTGGTGGCGAGTGTCGGATCGGCCGAGGGCCGGATCCTCGACAGACTCTGAGCCCATGACGCTTACCCTCGGGGCTGAAACGACACCGCCCACGGTGGATACACCCGACCTCACACTCCGGGCCCGGGTGAACGAACTTCTCCACCACCGTGGCTGGAGCCCCCGCGGCTCCGACACCGCCCGCCTGCTTCAGCAGATTGAGCACATCAGGCTCGGCAGCATGCCGGTGCTTCCCGACTGGCGCCAGATTGACCCCGCTTGGTACTGGAAACATTCGCTCGCCGGCTCGGAACGTCACGAGAGCGCCGCGGTCGCCCCGACCTACGTTACGGTCCACGAGGACAAGGGCCTGATCGAAGTCGCTTACGCTTTCCCTGCCACCGTCGCAGTCGACACCTGGTGTGACGACCACCGCCCCGTGGAGATGAACCTCCCTCTCACCAAGGTCGGCGTCGCCGCCCTGGCCCAGCTGGCGCCCGTGATCGAGGCATACGCGCTCGACAGCCAGCTGGTGGCGGCGTGCGTAGCCGGCGGTACAGGCTGCGGCACCTTCAACCTCTTCGCACCGTAGCGGGCGGCGGAGGAGCAATGACGGCGGCGAGGTAGAGGAGCGGACATCTCCGACCCTGGGCCTGCCTCTGCTGCTTCCCCACCCTCGCCTGGCCTGGAGCCCGCAGCGTCTGAACGCGCATCAGCCACAGCCGGACGGTGCGCTCGCCTCGCGCAACGAAGATCGACGGCGGGGGTACGGTCGCAGCCCTCGACCGGGTCGGCGGACGCGTGGTCTGGTCCACCCGCCGCCCTTCGCCGCCGCTGGTGGTTTCGCCCAGCCCTGTCGTTCCGCAGACGGGGGCGGTGCGGGCCACACATGCTCACCGCGGGATGTCGGCCTGAACCGCCCTCGGCCCAACCTGCTGCGCGGAACAGAGGGTGGGTGAACGGGGACGTCAGGCGTTGACGGTGGGGTTCTGGGAGGGGATCTCTGTGCCGGTTTCCGGTTCCGACGTCGGGGCCTGCTGCCTGCTCGGACGGGTCCGGCGTGCCCGCGGTCGTTGAGTCGGCTCGGTGGCGCCGAGTGCGGCGAGCTCCGCAGCCGACCAGCCTGCGGCCTCGGCCTCGACGTACGCCTTGCCGTATGGGACTTCGCTCTCGGACAACTCGCTTTGGAGCTGGATTCGCCGGGCCAGGATCGCCGCGAGGGGTTCGACCGCGGCCTGCTTGGCGGCCAGCTGGGCGGCCTGGAGTGCCTGCGCCTTCTTGAGGATCTCGTCTGCCTTCATGCCGGGCATCATGCCCGTCCCTCGTGCCGTCTGGCTTCAACCCCGCGTGCTCGTGGACTGCCTGTTGCGCAGAAGGAGACGTGGCGGGGGCAGCGGTGTCCCGTTCTTGGGGCTGCGGGCAGGGTGGCGGCTGTGGGACCGAGGAGTGGCGGGGGAGGGGCGACGGCGATCGACGGATGGACTCCGGGGGACTCATACGAGCAGGATCGGGTCCCCATCAGCAGAAGCGCGGCTGAAAGCTGGAAATCCCTGCGCTGGTATCCCGGAAATAGTGCCGGATAGTAGCCGGGAAGTGTGGGTGTGCATCACTGACCGGTACACAACGTGCGGGATATCCCGCAGACTATGCGGGTCTGGGAGTTGGTTCAATAAACGTGAATCTGTGGGATGCTGGGGGTGCGGTCTCTGTACCGCCCGGATGTGAGACGGGGCCTCCGGCGCTCGTAACGCCGAAGGCCCCGGCCGCGCTTCACGCGGGGTGCCGGACCTGCTCAGTGACAGGGAGCAGGTCTGGCCTCACAGGTTGGGGAAGAAGTCCCTGACCGTGCGGACCACGTAGTAGCCGGCCGTCGACGCCGGGCCCAGCCACAGACGGATCCGGCGAAACCTCCGCCGACTCCTCCTGCATGCCGCGCACGATGTCGCCGTCTCAGTGGGTGCATCCATGCTGACCTCCATCTGGAGACCCCGGCTGTCCGGAACCTCCAGCTGGAAGGCTCCGGCCCAGTCCGCTGCGTTTCGCGCGGGCGACCCGAGGACAACAATAGGGCCTCGGTGCCCACTATTTCGGCGCCGTCAAAGAGGATGATGCAGTTCCGGCGCTAATTGGGCGCACGCCTACCAAGAAATCCTGGAGGGCGATCATGGAATGATCCTGGATGAAACGGGTCGTTCGATTCATTTTCGGTTCTCTTGGAATTCTGAAAAATTCTTTTCTCCGTCAGGCCCTGGTCGCGCCGCGGTAGTCGCCCGTGGGCATGGCGGAGTCGAGCGGGACCACTTCGACCTGTCGGCCGGTGCGCGGAGCGTGAAGGACCCGGCCGTCGCCCGCGTAGAGGCCGACGTGGTAGATGGACCCGTCCCGGTGGGCCCAGAAGAGCAGGTCGCCCGGACGGAGTTCGCCGCGGGTGACGGGCCGGTGGGAGGTGGCCTGGTACTGGGCGGCGGCGGTGCGGGGGAGCTGGGTGTGGGGCCAGTAGGCGTACTGGACCAGGCTGCTGCAGTCGAATCCGCTGGTTGCGGAGGCCGTACAGCGTCCGTCCGTGAAGCCGTTGCCGCCCTCGCAGTATCCGCGGCTGGGTCCTCCGGGTCCTCCGCCTCCGTACGCGTACGGCGTGCCGATCCGTGCGGCGGCCCGGCGCAGCGCCTGCGAGCCGGCCCCGCTGCCGCCCACGCTCAGCCGTGGTGCGCCCTCGAAGTCCTTCATCATGTTCATGATGTTGGTGACGTACCAGTAGGTCTGCCCCCCTGACCAGGATTTGGGCGGGACGCCGTGGAACCGGAGGACGGCGCCCCAGCCGGCGTTGTAGCCGGCCAGCGCGAGGCGGCGGACGTCTCCGCCGATGCCGGATGCCTTGGCGTCTGTGAGGAGCGAGCACATGTAGCGGCCTTGGGCGGTCACCGCGTCGCCGACGTCGAACGGGTCCGCCCTGCCGTTGCCGTCGGCGTCGTTGCGGTACGTCGCCCATGTCCCGTCGACGAACTGCGCCGGGCCCCGCGCGCTGGCGTACGAGACGGTTTTGCGGGAGGTGCTGAACCCGGACTCCTGCTGGAGCTGGGCGGCCATCAGCGCGGGGGTCAGCTCGGGGTTGTCCTTGCACTCGGCGACGGCCTTGAGGATCCACGGCTCGAACTCCGGTGGTACGCCCCGCAAGGTGGTGCTTGCGGCGGCTGCCGAGTCGGCCCCCACGCCGGTGATCAGTGCGGCGATCAGGGCCAGAGCGATTGCGGGGAGTGCAAGTAGCGCCAGGACGGCACCGGATAAGACCTTCACCGTGTCCCCCTTTCGGCTGACCCGGTCACCGGTGGATTCCGTCGCACGATTTTGCGAAGTGCCTGATCAGCGGACTGTCCGTTGACTCTGTGTCAGCTCTGCCGATCAATGGAGCTACTCTCCGTAGCTTATTGACTGCGTAGTGCCACATCAGCAACGGGTGACGAAGGGGGGAAGTTGCGTTGGTGACCGATCTTGTGACTCCTGAGACCGAGCGGCCCCAGGAGAGAGGGCTGCGCTACGCCCTCTTCGGCGCGCACGGCTGCACAGTGGCGATGGCCGCCGTGCCCCACCTGCTCGCCGACAGAGATGCCGAGGCCGCCCGGTTCCTCGCGGCGGGTGAGCCGCTGCCGATGGGCGTGCAGCCGGTGGTGGTGGCCGACACCACCGTGTACGGCGCGGCCAGCGTCGAGCGCCTGATGCGGTTTTGGGCACCGAACCTGCCGCGGCCGTGGGTGGTCCTGACCTCCGACGCGCCCATCCCGTCGCCGCCCGCAGCCCGTTTCCGGATCCGCGCCTTGGGGGCCCGGCTCGCAGGGACCGTGACCCTCCCGTACCTGCCGGTGCTCAGGACGGTCGCGGACCCAGCCGAGGCCTTGGACCACAAGGCCGTGCAGGCCGCCGCCGCGCGACTGCGCCGCCACCTCGAAGGGAATTGACCGATGTCCAAGTTCACCGTGATCGCCGCCCCGGGCCCGATCCTGCCCGGTGCGAGGCCGACACCGATTCCCGGCATGGCGCCCATCGTCACCGAGCTGTTCGGCTACGGCCTCTACATCCTCGTGCTCGCCGGTGTCGGTGCGGCCGGGTTCGGCGTCTTCAAGCTCGCGACGGCGGACAAATCCCGCAACGGCGGCGGCTCCGAACCCTTCAAGTGGATGGGCGGCGGCGTGCTCGCGATCCTGCTCGCCGGCACGCTGATCAGCATCCTCAACGGGATCATGGCCTGACACGTGGCACGCGACGGACGCCTCAACCGCTACATGGTGCCCACCGCCTTAGCCCTGGTCCTTGCTGTGGTGGGCCTGACGGGCTACTCGATGCTCTCCGGCAGCGGCTCCGACCCGGACTCCGCCAAGCCCGGTACGGCAGCAACCGCACCGTCATCACCCGTGCCGACGTACGAACCGCCGCGGGCCTGGACCGACCCGGAGCGCTGGGCCACCCTTCCCCGCGGGGCCCGCTCCGACGCCCACGGCAAAGACATCGGATTCCCGCAAACCCTCGAAGGTGCCCTGGGCATGCTCGTGGCCTCGTCCAGCACCCTCGTCCAACCTGGCCACACCAACAAGGCCGAACAGCTGGCCCTGTACGAGAGCTACTTCAGCGCGGCCGACCGCAGCACCCGACTCCGCGACGGTCTGGAGCTGGCCGGCGGCGAGAGCGATGCCCAGCTCCGCAAAGAATGGGGGTTGCCCGCCGGCAGCGAGCTGCCCCAGGGGTCATACGTCCGCGCACGCGTCATCGCCTACAAGGTCATCACACACTCACCCACCGAGGTCGGCGTCTGGCTGCTGACGCGCGTGACGACGAAGGCAAGCGAGACCGAGGCCGAGCGCGGCTCCTACACCCGCAGCCTGGCCGCCGTGCGGTGGGAGCAGGACTGGAAGCTCTCCGTCGCCGCGTACGAGCAGACGAGCCGGGCCGCGCAGGAACAGGACGAGCCCGCGATCGTCGCTCCTGGTGATCCGGCGTTCAGCCCGGCGGGCTGGACGGCGATTCGGGAGGCGTCGTGAAACGGCTCGTCTCGGTTCTGATGGCGGCCGCCGCCATCCTGGCTCTGGTCCTCGCGCCGCAGGCCGCCGCCGACGACCCGAAGCCCAAGAAGGACGGCGCGGTCAGCCAAGGAGTGGAAGCCGGGTGCCGGGCCGTCACCGCCTCCAGCAGCCTCGCCACCGCCGCCCGGCTCATCGGCACGGCCGTGGCGGGCCGCGAAGCGTGCGATGTCGTCGGCGACAAGGCCGAGGAGAAGGTGGAGGCATACTGGCAGAGCGTCTGGGACTCCGTCATCGGCGACATCCTGCGCTCTGCCCAGGACGTCGTGGAGTGGCTGCTGCGCACGGTATTCACGATGGCCCTGGTGGGCCCCAGCCTCGATCTCGCGGACACCGGGCTCTTCGACAAGGGCGCGAAGTTCAGCGGCATGCTGGTCTGGCTGGGCTGGGTGATCGCCGCTTTCGGCACCATGTGGAACATCGGCAAGGCCGCGGTGTCGGGCAAGGCGCAGGACTGGGGACGGGTCCTCATCGGCTACGCCCAGAACGCTCTGCTCAGCGGGCTGGGACTGACTGCCGTGGTGCTGTTGCTGAGACTCAGTGACGCGCTGACCACCGGAATCGTCAACGCCACCTTCAAGGACCAGACGTTCACCCGCCTCGTTGAGGTGATGATGCCGGCGGCCGTCCTCAACCCGATGATGGTGCTCGGCATCGTCGTGATCCTCCTGCTCATCGGCATTGTGCAGCTGGTCCTGATCTTCCTGCGGGAGTCCGCGATCCCCATCCAGTGTCTGCTGCTGCCGATCGCGGGAGCCGGCCTGATGGGCGGGGAGTCCACGCGCAGCTGGACGCCGAAACTGGTGACATCCATCTGCACCGTCATCGCCTACAAGCCCATCGTCGCCGTGATCATCTGCACGGGGTTCGGCGAGGTCGGCCGTGCCCACTCCTTCGTGGAGTGGCTGCGGGGCGTCGCGACCCTCGCCCTGGCGGTGATCGCACCCGGCCCGCTGACCAAGCTCTTCACCCCGATCGGGGCAGAGATCGGAGCGGGCCTGAACGGCGGCGGCGCCCTGGGCGCCGCCGCCAACCTGGCCGCCTCCTATGGCAGGGGCGGCAACGGCGGCGGCCCCGACGCTGGAGGCGGCGGCGGCGGCGGCGGTGGTGGCGGTGGAGGCGATGGCGACGGCGGGACGGATGTCGTCTCGCAGGCCCAGTACGTGGAGAAGTCCATGGGCCCCCAGAACCAGGGAGATCGCGGAGAGCCGGGACAAGAAGCCCTTGCCCAGACGTCACGCACTGGCGCGCAAGTGCCCGCTCAGGGCGGTCCCGGAGCGGAAGGCGAAGCCGGGATCGCAGCAGAAGCCGGCCTGGCCGCCACGAGCACGGCGGCGGTCGCCACTGGCGGGGTCGCTTTGGGACTGCAGGTCCTCGACGGCGTCAACCAGACAATCCAGGGCGCCGCATCGACCATGGGAGACGGGGGCACCACCACATGACCACCACAGAGACACCGAACGGGCTGAGGGTCGAGGGCTTCCGAACGCGCCGTTCCCACGGCGCGGGGAGCCTGTCGAAGAACGCCACCATGCTCGGTACGGCGATCCTGGTCTTCGACGGACTGCTGGCCACGAACTGGCCGGTGAGCCTGTGGATGACCCTGCCGGTTACCGTCGTCGGCTTCGGGCTCACCGTGGTCCGCCGCCACGGCATGCCCGCCCTCTCCTACTACCGGGCCAAAGCGGCATGGAAGCTCGCCGCCCGCGCTGAGGCAACGAACTACCGCAAGGTCCTGCTCGAACTTCCCTATTCGCTGGACCTGCCGGGAGTGGCCGCCTCCACCACCCTGATCCAGGCACACGACCCCACCACCGGCCGTGAAGTCGGAGTCGTCCACAACCGCCGCAGCGGCTACATGACGGTCTCCACCCTCTTGGCCCCCGGCGGCAGCCTCATGGCCCAAACCGCATCCGTGCGCTCCCACCTGCGGAACTGGGGCTCCGTCCTGGACTCCATGAGCACCGACGAACAGATCAAGGGCGCCTCGATCACCATCCAGATCACCCCCGGCGCCGGCGAGGCTCTCGGCGACGACATCGCCGCCCGCCGCGACCCGGACGCCCCCGCCGTCGCCCAGGCCCTCATCGACGAACTGGTGAAGACCGCACCGCGCGCCACTGCCTCGGTCGCCCCATGGATGAGCGTCGTCGTCGACCCCAACGCGACCACCACCCCTCCGGCAGACCTCGCCGAGCAGGTCGCCGAGACCCTGCGCGTCGTCGACTCCCTGGACCTGTCCGGCACCGGCACCGACGTCATCCGCAGGGCGACCGCCACCGACCTGCGCCGCCTCGTCCGCTCCGCCTACGACCCCGCCTCCTTCTTCGCCCGCGAGCAGGACTTCGCCGACCTCTCCTGGGGCGAATGCGGGCCGATGGCCGCCGACGAGGGATTCGAGGAGTACGCCCACGACGGCGCCGTGTCCGTCTCCTGGGTCCTGAGGGAAATGCCCAAACGCCCCATCTCCTACAGCACCCTCCTTCCCCTGCTCTCCCCGGGAAAGTTCCAGCGCCGTGTCACCCTCGCCTACCGCGTCCTGGACCCCCACGAGGGCGAAGCCGTCCTGGAGCGCGAGATCAGCAACGCGCAACAGGCCGCCGAGACCACCGCACAGGTCAAGGGCCGCGCCCGCTGGTCACAGAAGGCCGACTACGCCAAGGCGGAGAAGGCCGCCGCCCAGGCCGCAGCGGGTGCGCAAGTCGTCGACTGGACCCTGATGGCCACCGTCACCGCCCGCACCGCCGCCGACCTGCCCGCAGCACGTCAGGAACTGGACCGGGCCGTGAAGGCAACCCGGGCCTTGCGGATGCGCACGGCCTACGGGGCCCAAGGCTCGATCTTCGCGGCCGGCCTCCCCATCGGCTACAACCCCCTGGTCAAGTGAGGCGATCATGGCCAAGCCCACCAAGATCCTGACTCCCCGCCAGGTCACAGCGCCCCACGCCGACCCCGCGCAACGCCGTGCGGAAGCGGCCGAACAGCAACGCCAACGACGCCTGCACGCGCCCCGGCTCGGCTGGGGCGGCCGGTTCTCAGGCCGCGCCCCAGCGGAGGACACCGGAACCGTCTACACCGGCCCCTCCACGCAGGCAGCCGGCCTCTACCCGTTCCTCCTCGGCGCCGGACTCCCCGCCCGTGGGGTCCCCCTCGGACGGGACATGCTCACCGGCGAACTGGTGTGCATTGACCCCGCCGACTGGGTCGGCAAGCTCACCACCAACCCCAACGTCTGGGTCATGTCGCAGCCCGGCGCGGGCAAGTCCGCACTGGTCAAACGCATGCTCATGGTCTACGCGGCCCTCGGATTCATGCCCGTCATCCCCGGAGACGTCAAGAACGAGTACACCCAACTCGTCCAGCAGCTCGGCGGCAGCGTCGTACGCATCGGCGACGGCTCAGGCCGACTCAACCCCCTCGACTCCGGCCCCCTCAAGAACACCGTCCGCTCCCTGCCGACGGAACGGCGCAACATCCTGCTGGACGTCCTCAACGCGCGCAGACTCGAAACCCTCGGCGCCCTCCTCGCCACCAAACACGGCCTGGGCAGGGCAGCCGACGAGATCCAGCGCTCCGCCCTTACCTGCGCCGTCCAACTCGCCGCCGATGCCTGCCCCGGCGAAGACCCGATCGTCCCGGACGTCATCACCGTCCTGCGCCAAGCTCCCGAACCGCTGCAGAACAGGCTCGCCGCCCACGGCTCCACCTACCAGGACCTCACCCGGTCGGTCATCGCCGGCCTGGACAACCTCTGCGGCGGCCCCCTCAAGGGCCTCTTCGACGGCCCGACCACCGTCACCCTCGACCTCAACAGCCCCGCCGTCTCGGTCGACATCTCCGCCCTCCGAGCCCGAGGCGCGGACATCCTCTCCGCAGGCATGATCGCCACCTGGGCCTACACCTACTCCAGCATCGACTCCGCCCGCTCCACCGGCCTCATGCAGCGCCGCCTCGTCCTCGACATGGACGAAATGTGGAAGGCCCTGCGCGCGGGCCCCGGCCTGGTCGACGCCATGGACTCCATCGGTCGCCTCTCCCGCGGCGACGGCGACGTCACCATCTACGTCACCCACTCCACCCAGGACCTCGAATCCCTGCCCACCGAAGAGGACCGAGCCAAAGCCCGCGGGCTCATGGACCGGTGCGATGTCTGGGTCCTCGGTGCCTCGACCGACCAGGAACTCCAGCGCGTCACCGGCAAGCGCCAGCTGACCGAACAGGAGCGAGCCATCATCAGCTCCTGGTCCTCCGCCACCAGCACCGGCCTCGATGCCGGGGACACGGTGCACCCTGGCCGCGGCAAGTACCTCCTGAAGATCGGCAGCCGGCCAGGCATCGCGGTCGCGATGGAGCTGACGGCCACCGAATCCCGGCTCTATCACACCGACTACCAGAAGAGGCCCGCGCGCTGATGATGACCGACTCCGACCGCAACTGGCTCGCCGGAGCATGCCTGGTGGGGGGCGTGGTCGTCCTCTCCGCCGCGACGTGGACCGGCGCCGCGCTCGGTACGCTCGCTACGATCGAGCCCGTCGGCCCCGACCTCACCCCGTACAACGTGCTGCGCATGGTCCGGGACTGGTCGTCCGTCTGGGCACCGTCGCCCGTCGCGGCGGGCATCGGCGCGTTCCTCTTCGACCTGGTCGTCGTCGCCGCCATGGTGTGGGGAATCAAGCTCGGGCTGCGCTGGTTCTACCACCCGCGCGACATGGCCACCCTCCACCAGGTCCGCGACCTCGCCCCCATGGAGGCCGCCCGCACCGCCACGCGGTTGCGGGCCTCCCTCAAGGGAGTCCCGCCGAAGGAGGTCGCTCCGGCTGACCGGGGCGTCCTGCTCGGCGATCACACACCCAGCGGCATTGAGCTGCGTGGTTCCGATGAGGACACGTTCGTCGCGATCATGGCCCCGCGTGCGGGCAAGTCCACCTCGCTGGCCATCCCCGTGGCTGAAGAGGCGCCCGCCGCCCTGCTGATGACCTCCAACAAGGCGGACGTGTACGCGGCCACCCTCACCTCACGGGGCCGCGTCGGCGACATCTGGGCCCTGGACACGCAAGGCGTCGCCCGTATCGAGCGCGCCATGTGGTGGGACATGCTGGCCGAAGCCGAGACGCCCGAGCGCGCCGAGCGCCTCGCGTCCCACTTCATCGCCCAGGTCAGCAGCGAAGGCGCCGACCCGTTCTGGTCCCAATCCGCCAACGATCTCTTGGTCGGGTTGTTCCGTGCCGCGTACCACGACGGGGCCAGCATCAAAGATGTCCTGTCCTGGGTGGCCAACCCGGCGGAGAAGGCGCCGCTGCGGATCCTCTATCGGCACGAACCCGTGCTCGCCGAGCAGGTCGATGCCAGCATCAACATCGCGGAAGAGACGCAATCGGGCATTTTCCAGAACGCTCGTACTGCGCTGTCGGGCCTGCGCGACGAGAAGGTTCTCGCGTGGGTGACCCCCGACAAGACGCGCCCCCGGTTCGACCCAGAGGAGTTCGCGCTCTCCCGTGACACCCTCTACCTGCTGTCGAAGAAGGGAGGTCCGGCGTCCTCCGTCGTCGCAGCCCTCGCCGACGCGGTGTTCACCGCGGCCGCCGAAGCGGGGGAGCGCCACGGCGGCCGGCTCCCCGAGCCGATGCGGGCGGTACTGGACGAAGCCGCGAACATTTGCAAAATCGGCGACTTGCCCGACTTGTTCAGCCACCTCGGCTCCCGGGGCATCAACCCGTACGTGATCCTCCAGTCGTACAGGCAGGGAGTGAAAGCCTGGGGCGAGGTCGGCATGGACGCCATGTGGTCCGCCGCCACCAAGAAGGTCATCGGCGCCGGAGTCGACGACCCCAAGTTCGTCGCCGACATCGCCACCCTCGTCGGCCAGCACACCGTTCACCGCGGCTCCTACTCCAAGAGCAAGGACGGCGGCTCCACATCCGTCGGGGAACAGCGCGAGCAGATCCTCGAACCCGCCGAGATCCGCGCCATGCCCAAGGGCAGCGCGCTCCTCCTGGCCACGGGTATGCCGATCGCGCAAATCCAGCTCCGCCCCTGGTACCAGGAGGAATCCATGACGCACATCGGCCCGCAGAAGAGCGCGGAGGAAGCCCTCATCACGAAGCGGGCGGTCGCCGCGTACGAAGAGCAGAAGGCCGGCCGCCGTGCCTGAGACCCCAGACACCCTCCCGGGCACCGTGACCGAGGACATCGAAGACCTGAAAGCCCAGGTGAGGTCACTTGCGGCGCAGCTGAAGGGACTATCCGCGACTCCCGCCGAAACGACCGAGGCAACTCCGGGAGGAGAAGTAGAGGAAGGCGAAGAGTCCGAGGAGGACGGGTGGCAGTTCCCGCCCTTCATCCTCCTCCTCGACCAGCCGGACTACGACGAAGAACTGCGGGCCCTGGCCGAGTGGGTCGAAGGGGTACTCGTACCCGGCTACCTCGGCGAACCCTCTGCTGACGCCCGCTGGTGTCACCTGTGGACCGAACACCCCGTCGCCATCGCCCGACTCCACGCCCTCTGGCTCGCCTGGCAAGAACTCACCGACCCCGCCACCTGCGGATACAGCGGCCCCAGCACCTGGCACCGAGACCACTACGACCCATGTATCCGCGAGCTGCGCGAGCCCGGGGGGCCCTTCCAAGGCTGCACCAAGGGCGAACACCAGGTAGCGCACCGCCAGCCGAGCCTCGTGCCCAGCGCGTGGAGCCATGAGTAGTGGCGGTTCCGGACGTCCGGAACCGCCCATCACCTGGACGTCAGTTCGGGACGCTCAGTCGCATGCACACGTGAGGCGTCAGGTTCTTGGTCACCCAGCCCTTGGTACCCGCCTTGAGCCCGGTCTCTGAGTCCTGGTCGAGCGACACCTGGTACAGGCCACCCTGTTCCTTCAGGACGTGCACGGTGTCGTTGGGAGTGAGAAGGCCGATCGCACCCTGCCTGGTGTTCGGGCCCGGCCGCAGCTTCAGGTTGGTCGACGGGTGGTACCCGCAGGAGTTCCATTCCGCCACTGCCATCGTCCTGGCCACTGGAGCAGCAGCAGCGGGCAGGGACGCGGTGGCGAGCGAAGCGAGAGCCAGCATGGAAGCCGAGAGAATTCGTTTCATGAAACAGGTAAACCCTGATTAAGCGTCAATGTTACGGCTCGCGAATGTATTTCACTCTGGGGTGTCGAAGTGCTTGCGCGGAGGTGAATGGAGATAGCGTCAAGTGGCGATATTTTCGAACGGGTGAAGAATTCTTGCCTCGGAGCCTTTGACGAAAATTCCAGCGGCGGCGCGCATGACAGCGGAGGTGGAGTCGCCTTTGTGGTGCTCGGTGGGTGTGGGGTGGTTGGGGGGTGGTGCGGGGTTGGGGGTGTGGGTGTGCTGGTGGTGGTGGGTGGCGGCGTGTTGGTGGCGGCCGGGCGGCGTGGTGGCGTGGTGGTGTGGCGGCGGCGGTGGCTTGGGTCCGGTGGTGGCGGTGCGGGTGCGGGGTTGTTGGCGGGGCGGTGGTCCGGTGGCGGCGCGCGTGGTTTCCCGGCTTCCGGGCGCACGGTCCTGCAACCCTTTTTCAGGCATTAGAAATTGGCAGCCAGTTAGTACGTACTGGAACAGTACGGGCTGACTGGGATCCGAAGGACCCGGCGTATCCGGCGGGCTTTCGGGCGTTATCCGGGAGCGGTTAGCGATGGGTATTGAGGGGCCTTCCGGCGGCAGCCGACGACGCGAGCGGCTGACGTCCGCGCCGCGTGGCCGGCGGGTGAATCTGTCGTTCAACGACGCGGAGCTGGAGGTCGTCCGGCTGGCCGCGGGGCGGGAGGGGATGTCCCCCGCGTCGTGGGCGGGGCGTCAGGTGATGGCGGTCGCGCAGCATGTGCTGGTGCCGGTCTCCCGGGATGCCGGGGACGTCCTTCGGGAGTTGATCCAGGCCCGGGTCGAGTTGCGGGAGACCGTGGCCGTGCTCCGCGCGCTGGCCGCCACCGGTGTGCCCGGGGCCGGGGCTCCGGTGTCGGCCGACACTGTCGTGGAGGAGGCCCTCAAAGTGGTGGCCCGCCTCGATGCGGCGACGGTCGCGGTGATGCGGGAGAGGCGCCCGAGGTCGTGATGCCGAAGAAGGGGGAGTCGGGTTCGACGACGATCGACCTCCTCGCCTATCTCTTCGGTCCGGGCGAGCGTGACGAGCACACCGACCCCCACCTCGTCGCCTCCTGGGACCCGGATCTGCCGTGCCCGGCCCGCACCCCGGAGCGGATGACGCTCGCCGATCTGGCTCTGCTCCTGGACGCCCCGGTGGAGGCGCTGCGCGGCCCGAGACCGGAGGAGCACGTGTGGCACGTCTCGGTCCGCAACGCCCCCGGCGACCGCCGCCTGTCGGACGCCGAGTGGGCGGAGGTCGCCGCCGAGATGGTGCACGCCGCGGGCATCGCGGAACACGGCGACGAACAGGCCTGCCGGTGGGTTGCCGTACGGCACGCGGACGACCACATCCACATCGCGGCGACCCTGGCCCGGCAGGACGGCCGGCACCCCCGCGTGCGTGGTGACATTGTCGCGATGCACACCGCCGCCCGCGCCTTCGAAGCCCGCTGGGGCCTGATCCCGATGTCTCCCCTGGACCGGACCGCGCGCCGCCGCCCGGTCACCGGGGAGGCCGAGAAAGCCGCCCGCCGCGGCCTGGCCGAGACCGCGCGGGAGTCCCTGCAGCGCACGGTCCGTACCGCGGCCGCGCTCGCCCACGGCGACACCGATTTCCTCGACCGGCTCCGCGACGCCGGCGTGCGCGTGCGCGAGCGCCGGGACGACGACGGGACGCTGCTCGGGTATGCGGTTGCGCTGCCCGGGGACCGCGCCGACCGCGGCAGCCGGCCCGTCTGGTTCGCCGGATCCACGCTCGCCTACGACCTGTCCCTGCCCCGCGTCCGGGAACGCTACGAACCCCTCGTCACCGACGCCGACTGGGCGCTCGCCGAACACCGCATCCGGGAAGCATCCGAACTCCTGGGCCGGGCCGGGCAGGACGAAGGCGCCGGTGACGTCGCGGCCCTCGGCGACCTCCTGGCCGTCGCCGCCGCCCACGCCCCGGCACTGGTGCGCGACCGCCTCCAGCGGGCGGCCGACGCCTTCGAGCAGGCCGCCCGCGCCCCCGGCGCCCGCTCCCTGGAAGGCCGCGCCCGAGCCGGCTGGCGCGCCTCGTCCCGTGCTCTGGAACGGGCGCCGCGCGCGGCCCGGGGCGGGGGCGCCGCGGTCGTCCTCACCCTGCTGATCGCGCTCGTGGAGGCGGTGGAGGCCGCCGCCGACTGGCACCGTGCGCAGGCCTTCCGGGCGCAGGCGAAAGCCGCGGCAGACGCGGCGGTCCTGCTGCGGGAGGCAGCCGGCCTGACCGGCGCCCCGCCCCCGACTGCGAAGCCGCGTGCCAGTCGGGTGGTGCGCACACCGGCCCGTGGCCTGCCGACCGCCACGCCCGTTACCGGTGTACCGGTCCGGCCGCGCCCGGATCCCGGCCGGCCGGGTCCGTCCCGTACGCGCTGACCCACCCTGAGGGAGCCCTGCACTGATGTCGACTTCCGGATACCCGCCGCTGCCCGAGCCGTTCGCCGAGGCTCTCGGGGAGACGGCGCAGACCGCGGCGATGGCCTACCGGCTGATGATGGCCATCACCGACGCGGTCCGCCGCGCCACCCAAAAACGCCTCACGGGCAAGGAGGAGGAACTCAGCGAGGACGCGGCCAAGATGGCCCCGGGCTGGTCGGCCGACCAGCTGCGCGGCGTCCTCGGCGAGGACATCCTGGCCGTACTGATGGCCGGGGCGGACTGGCCGGTGATGGCCCGCCAGCTCGTCGGTCTCCAGCAGGCCGGTGTCGACCTCTCCACGTTTCTGCCGCAGATGGGCCGCATGACCGCCGCAGTCCACCAGGCCGTCGCCGCGAACATCGCGCGGACGAAGGCGGAGGGCACCGACCGGTGGGCCGACCTCCTGAAGGCGGCGATGCCCGAGGGCGTGGTCCGCGATGCGATCCTCGCCTCCCCGGCCTGGCCGGACATCGCGGCCGCGATGGGCCGGCTCGACGCCGCCGGTGTCGACGTCGCCCGGATCCTCCTCGACGCGCACGCGGCCGGGGCGGGCGTGGACCAGGCCGTCGCCGCCGTCACCACCGCGGCCGCCGCCAAGGCACCCGCGTCCGTATCGGCGGCGACCGCCGCTCCTGCCCCCACCTCCACCCCCACCTCCACCCCGGCTCCGGCTTCGGCGGGTGCCCGAGTTCCCGCACCCGCCCCTGCTCCGGGCACCGCGCCCGCTGCCGCGGCGCGGGTGCGAGAGGACATCGACCCGTGGGCGCCGCCCGCCCCCGCCCCCGCCCCGGTTCCGGCCGCTGCCGCCCCGGTTCCGGCCGCTCCGGCTTCGGCGCCTGCTCCAGCCCCGGCGGTGGCGGTGAGTGAGGACGCGCGCCGTTCCTGGGGACCCCTGACCGAGGGCTTGAAGGTTCCCCTGGACCTGAACCTGGGGGACAGGGCGAAAGCGCTGGAACAGCTCGGCGTGGAGCCGGCCGCGCACGCGGCGATGGTGTCGTTGGTCAAGGACGTGCTGCCCGAGCACGAGGCGGGCCTCCTGATCGGTGCCCGCCAGTGGCCGCTGCTGGCCGCCCGGATGCAGCAGCTCGGCGACAGCCAGGGCCAGAAGGTCCTCGGCGCGCACCTGGCCCGTCTGGGCACGGACACCTCCTGGAAGCAAGGTCCGGCCTCCGCGCTGGCGGGGCGCCTGGTCGAGCAGGCCCACCATGCCCTGACCGCGCCGCCGGGACCGGTTTCCCGGGTACGGGGAGTGTCACCGGGCGCGGCCCGTTCCCGCTCCGCCACCACCCCGGCGGCCGCGGCCCCCAAAGAGCAGGCCCCGGCGGAGGCCGCGGTCCCCGCGCACCGGCAGCCGGCCGTACCGGCCAGGGGCGCGGGGCGTACGCGGTGACGGTGAGTCGGCTGCCTGTTCGCCGGGTCGTCGCCCGGCCCGGTAGGCCGGCTGTTTCGCTGTAGAGTTGCGGGGCTGATTCCTTGCCCGCGGTCATGCCGTGGCATGAGAGTCCAAGGCCCCCGAGCCCGGGGCCGGGACGGTTAAAAAAAAACCTCGAATCTGATCACAAACGTTCTGTGGGTGCCCAGTTTCTAGGATCCGTCTCGTAGGGACCCCCGCGTCGTGTATGCGGCGCGGGCCCATGGACTCAAAGGGCTTCGGTGAATCTGCATATCTCTGCGGTGAACGCGATGATCGTCGTGTTCGCCTGCATCGCTGCGTATGTCGTGTACGGGCTCTCCAAGCGTCAGTCGAGCGCCGTGTCGGCTGGTCAGGCCCGTGGAGACCTGGCGGTGGCACTGACCGCCGCCGCAACGGTCCTGCTCATGCTGGCCTTCCTCTTCGGCGCCGGGGACGGGTCCTCCACCCCGGCTGAGGACAGCCCCCGGCCTCCCGCACGGACTGCTCTGCCCGGCTAGACAATCGGCGACTGGCTGACAACACCCAGCGCTTGAAACGACGGGAGGAAGGCCTGAGGCCTTCCTCCCGTCCGGCTATGCCCAGTCCACGCCGAGTTCGGCGAGCGCCGCGAGCTGCGCCTGGTCGAGCCGGTCGCGGCGGGCCTTCATGTTCCCGACCCAGATCCCCGTACGGTGCTCCACCCCGTCCGGCAGGACCTCGACCACGCCGCGCCCCGGCAGCCGGCCCTCCCGCGCGACGTACTGCGCCAGGGCCTCCAACCCCTTCTGGAGGCAGGCCGGGCATCACCGCACGGGCGCCGCCCGGTGGTGGGAGTGTGTGGGGGTGGATGGTTCTTCTGGGGGCAGTACCACCGGGCCGCCTACAGCGGACGGCGCGGTCCAGGGCGGCGCGGACGACGTCGCCGGTTGTTGTGATGTGGGTGGCGCTGCGGAGCGTCCGTCGGCGGGGCCGAGATTGCAGCTGGGTTTTCTTGCTCAGGTCTCAGGCTGTGCCTGATTGGTATTCAGAGATCCACTTGCCAAGTCTGGTTGCCAATGAACGCAGAAGCAGAGTTGGCACAGCTCCATAGTTGTAGGCGGGCTCCTGCGTGAGGTGGATTCGGGAATGCGGAGTTATCGGCGTCGAGGCATCCGCCGCCGTTTCCGTTAATGAAAAGATAATTTCCCGGCGAGATTTTTGCCGGGAACCAGAGTTGGCCGAAGCTCCCATTGCAGTCATTAACGACTACCGATGTGCCGTTTTCCGTTCCCCCGTTCAGAACGTCAACACATTTGTCTGAAGTCCAATGGAACTGTACAAGGCCGGCGGCATTTCTGGTGGTGTAGAACCTGGAGAAGTCACTTCCGCTGCCTAGTTTGAACGGAGCCCCATTGAGGCATGCCATGTTGTGACAGTTGGGTGGCGAAACAAGGAAGGCAGTCAAGCCGGACTGGGCGTTGACGATATACGTCGGCGGACCCACCGCATTTGCAATACTCGGGGAAAGCACGCTGGATGCAGCGAAGATTGCTCCGAATGTCGACAGGAGAACCATGCGCCTTCTTCTCATCGAGCACTCCCTTCGGAAAGGGCATTCGACGGACGGCTGTGGAATCATCAACTTCTGTCACTACCAATGAAGATTCCCCCACCATTTTGGCATGAACTCCGCTTAATCGCGACTTGTAGAAAAAATAGACGAAGGTACTGAATTTTAGAATCTGCGACGGGCCAAATGCGATCTCTTGGTTCCGTGTCAGTGAGGTGAGTGACAGTGGCGATTCTGCTGATGGACTGAGGCGCTTGTCAGGGGTGTTGCTCTGTTGTGTTCTTTCACTGTCACTGATGAAAGCGAGAGATCTCATACGGGATCTCCTTCGGTAGCTCAGCGGCCGTTGACGGTCCGTGTGAGGGCGGTGCGGAGGATGTTGCCGGTGGTGGTGATGTGGGCGGCGATGCGTTTGCGTTCGGTGAGTGCGTCGGGTGTCGCGGCCGTCCGGCCGGCGGCGGGTCCGGGGCCCCATGTGTCCTTCCAGACTTCGAGGGCTTGGACGTGGGGCAGGTTGGTCCAGTAGACGCCCCGGTGGAGGGGTGTCCAGAGGTTGTCTGTGAGGCTGACGACGAGTCTGGCGGTGAGTCCGGTACCCCTGTTGGGTCCGGTGCCTCCGAGGGTCTGTCCGGCCTGTTGAGCGCCTTCGGGGATGGGGTCCCAGTCTCGTAGCAGTCCGCGGTGGTCCAGTTCGGCACGGAGGGCGGGGGTGAGCGCGCGGAGCCTGCTGACCCGGTGGGTTCCGTTCTCGCGGAGCCGGTCCCGTTCGGCGCGGATCCGTGCGCGGGCCGCGCGCAGGTCGGGCCCCCGCAGCCTCAGGACGTCGGCGTCCTCCTCGGCGCTGGCCTGCCACCGCGTCTCGGCGGTCTGCTGCTCCTGGACCAGGGCGTCAAGCCGCATCAGTTCGTCGGGGGGTACGGCAATGACCATGGTGTGTGGCATGCCCCCATCCTCGCCGGAGAGCGGCCCGAAGCGGGCACGGATCCGCCCCTCTCAGGGTCCGCGCTAGCCGGATCTGTGTATCTATATAGATACTTGCGAAGCACTCTGACACCCTTCAAGAACCTGCGACGGATAGAATTTGACGGATCGTCAGATTCATTCTTTGGGGGGTTGACACCGCCATGCCCACACTGCCATGCTGACTGTCCGTTACCAACTGCACAGCGGAGAAGGTCACCACGCACCTCAACCGGCCCCCTCGTAGCCAGCCGCCCGCGAAGCGGGCTCACGGGGCCGGGGAGCGAAGCGGACCGGCCCGACTAGCCGCACAGCGGCTAGAGTTGAGACGCGAAGCGGATCAACCAAAGGGGTCTGGAGCGAAGCGGAAGACCCCGAGCCGAAGCCCGCGAAGCGGGCGCAGGCCCACCCCACGCGAAGCGTGGGGCCTCACACTCCGTCACCGGCCGCGCAGCGGCCGGCCGTCCCTCCCCAGCGCGCAGCGCTGGGGGTCCCGCTCCGCGGG
>NZ_JBVIKC010000025.1:0-111596 GCF_055581065.1 Streptomyces sp. NPDC031479 | reverse complement strand
CGCGTACTGGACGTACTTGGGCTTTCGGTCGGTGCGGCGAGAGTGCGTGCCGGGCGTCGCGACGCCGCGGATATCCGTCAGACACCCCCTAGCCCAGCCCCCTCGCGCTGCTGTGGCCTGCAGACTCGCGTGATCAACGGGACTTTGAAACGCCCCTGATGCCGGTCCTGAGCCCGCACGGGCCCAGAATGGCGGGCAATTCGGGTGGTCGGGCAGCCGGGTTGGGTCCGCTACGCCGGCCCCGGGCGGGCACGGAAAAGCCGACCGCCCCTCCACGAACTGCCGTGTGTGGAGGGGCGGTCGGCGCACCGGCCGGGTTTATGCGCGGATCAGCCGGGCGATGGCCCGGGTGGCCTCGCCCACCTTGGCCTTCGCCGCATCCCCGCCCTCGGCGATGGCCTCGGTGACGCACGAGCCCAGGTGTTCGTCGAGCAGGGTCACGGCACAGGACTGGAGCGCGGCGTTGACGGCGGACACCTGGGTGAGCACGTCGATGCAGTAGACGTCCTCTGCGACCATCCGCTGCACGCCGCGGACCTGGCCCTCGATCCGCCGCAGGCGTCTGATGACGTCTTCCTTGTGTGGTTCGTAACCGGCCACGGGAGCTCCTCAGTTGGCGGCGGCCCGGAAGCCGCGCAGACGCAGGCTGTTGCCGACGACGAAGACCGAGGAGAAGGCCATGGCCGCTCCGGCGATCATCGGGTTGAGCAGTCCGGCCGCGGCGAGCGGCAGGGCGGCCACGTTGTAGGCGAAGGCCCAGAACAGGTTCGAGCGGATGGTGCCGAGCGTCTTGCGGGCGAGCCGGATCGCGTCGGCCGCGGCCCGCAGGTCACCCCGTACGAGGGTCAGGTCGCCGGCCTCGATGGCGGCGTCGGTGCCGGTGCCCATGGCCAGGCCCAGGTCGGCCTGGGCGAGCGCGGCCGCGTCGTTGACGCCGTCGCCCACCATCGCGACGCTGCGGCCCTCGGACTGCAGCCGCTTCACGACGTCGACCTTGTCCTGCGGCATGACCTCGGCGATGACCTCGTCGATGCCGACCTCGGCCGCGACGGACTCCGCGACGGCCTTGTTGTCGCCGGTCAGCAGGATCGGGGTGAGGCCCAGGGCGCGCAGCCGGCGGATCGCCTCGGCGCTGGTGTCCTTGACGGCGTCCGCGACCTCCAGGACCGCCCGCGCCTCACCGTCCCAGGCCACCGCGATGGCGGTGCGCCCGGCGCCCTCCGCCGCGGCCTTGGCGTGCTCCAGGTGAGGGGGCAGCGCCATCGCCCACTCGGCGAGCAGCTTCTCGCGGCCCACCAGGACCGCGTGCCCGTCGACGACGCCCTGGACGCCGAGGCCGGGGATGTTGGCGAAGTCCTCGGGGGTGGGCAGGGAGCCGACCCGGGCGGCCGCGCCGGTCGCGACGGCCTGGGCGATCGGGTGCTCGGAGGAGTGCTCCAGGGCGCCCGCCAGGCGCAGCACGTCGTTCTCGGCGACGCCCTCCGCGGTGTGCACGGCGAGCAGGGTCATCCGGCCGGTGGTGACGGTGCCGGTCTTGTCGAGCACGATGGTGTCGACCTTGCGCGTGGTCTCCAGGATCTCGGGTCCCTTGATCAGGATGCCGAGCTGGGCGCCGCGGCCGGTGCCGACCATCAGGGCGGTGGGGGTGGCCAGGCCCAGGGCGCAGGGGCAGGCGATGATCAGTACGGCGACGGCGGCGGTGAAGGAGGCCGCGAGGCCGGAACCGGTGCCGAGCCAGAAGCCGAGGGTGGCCAGGGCGAGGCCGATCACGACCGGGACGAACACGGCGGAGATCTTGTCGGCGAGGCGCTGCGCGGCGGCCTTGCCGTTCTGCGCGTCCTCCACCATCTTGGCCATCCGCGCCAGTTGGGTGTCGGCGCCGACCCGGGTGGCCTCGACGACCAGGCGGCCGCCCGCGTTGAGGGTGGCACCGGTGACGGAGTCCCCGACGGAGACCTCGACCGGGACGGACTCGCCGGTGAGCATGGAGGCGTCCACGGCGGAGGAGCCCTCGACCACGGTGCCGTCGGTGGCGATCTTCTCGCCGGGGCGGACCAGGAAGCGCATGCCGGCCTGGAGTTCGGCCGTCGGCACGGTGACCTCGTGGCCGTCGCGGAGCACCGTGACCTCCTTGGCGCCCAGTTCGAGCAGCGCCTTGAGGGCCGCGCCGGCCTTGCGCTTGGAGCGGGCCTCGAAGTACCGGCCGGCGAGGATGAAGGCGGTGACGCCGGCGGCGGCCTCCAGGTAGATGTTCCCGGCGCCGTCGCTGCGGGCGATGGTGAACTCGAAGGCGTGGGTCATGCCGGGCGTGCCCGCGGTGCCGAAGAACAGGGCCCACAGCGACCAGAGGAAGGCGGCGGTCGTGCCCACCGAGATCAGCGTGTCCATGGTGGCCGCGCCGTGCCGGGCGTTGGTCCAGGCGGCACGGTGGAAGGGCCAGGCGGCGTAGGTGACGACGGGGGCGGCCAGGGTCAGCGACAGCCACTGCCAGTAGTCGATCTGCAGGGCCGGGACCATGGCCATCGCGATGACCGGCACGGCCAGGGCGACGGCGGCGGTCAGCCGCTGGCGCAGGGGGCGCAGTTCGTCGGCCTCCTCCGGCTCCTCCCCGGCGCCGGACGGGCCCTGGGCGCGGACGGGGGCCGGCTCCTTGGCGGTGTAGCCGGTGGCCTCGACCGTGGCGATCAGGTCCGCGACGGAGACGTCGGCGTCGAAGGTGACCCTGGCCTTCTCGGTCGCGTAGTTGACGGTGGCCTCGACGCCGTCCATGCGGTTGAGCTTCTTCTCGATGCGGGCCGCGCAGGAGGCACAGGTCATGCCGCCGATGGCGAGCTCGACCTGGGCGGCGCCGGGAGTGATGGTGGTCATGAGGGCTGCTCCTCGTTCGAGCGCGGGGTGGGGGCCGGGGCCCGGTGGTGTAGGGACGGGGCCCCGGCGGCCGGTGGGTCGGGGCCGGGCGGTGTGTCAGGCCCGGCCGGTCAGCTCGTAGCCGGCGTCGTCGATCGCGGCGCCGATCGCGGCGTCGTCGGGGGCGCCCGCCGTCGTCACGGTGACCAGGCCGCCGTCCACGTCCACGTCCACGGAGACGACCCCTTCGAGGGCGCCGACGGAGGCGGTGATGGCGGTCCTGCAGTGGCCGCAGCTCATGCCGGACACGCGGTAGGCGGTCGCGGTGCTGTCGACGACGGCCGTGACGGTGGTGGTGCCGGTACCGCAGCTGCCGTCAGGGGTGCAGCAGGAAGACATACGTTTCTCCTTGATCCGTTCGGATACCCACTGGGGGTATCCGGTTTCTGGTCTCAGGTATACCCCCCAGTGGTATCCGGCGCAAGCGTCGGCCCGGCTTGACTTGGTACCCCCCAGGGGTATGGTGAAGTCATGAAACCGCTGGATGCGGCCTTACGTCGTCTACCTCGTACGGGAGAGCAGCCATGAACACCGGAGTGAGGATCGGCGTCTTCGCCGCCGCGCTAGCAGCGACCTTCGGGACCGCGTACGGGGTCGGCGTGGGCGTGGGCCCCGTGGGCGCGCCGGCCGCTGCCGGGCACGCCGCCCACGCGGCGCCGGCCGGCGGGGGAGCCGCCGGACACGCGGAGCACGAGAAGCCCGGCAAGGGCCCGGCGGCCGGCGGGCTCCAGGTCTCCGAGGGCGGCTACACGCTGAGCCTGGAATCCCCGCGCAGGACGTCGGGGCAGGGTGAGCTGCGGTTCTCCGTCAAGGACGCCGCGGGCCGCCCCGTCACCGCCTTCAAGACCGAGCACGGCAAGGAACTGCACTTCATCGTCGCCTCGCGCGACCTCACCGTCTACCGCCACCTCCACCCGGTGAGGGCCGCCGACGGCACCTGGTCGACCCCCGTCGACCTCCCGGCGGCGGGCGCGTACAAGGCCTTCGCCGACTTCACCCCCGCCGCCGAGGGCGCCGAGGGCGTCACCCTCGGCGCGGACCTGTCGGTCGCGGGCGCCTACACCCCCGAGGCGCTGCCCCCGGCGGAGAGGACGGCGGAGGTGGACGGCTACCGGGTCGCCCTGGCCGGCGACCTCGACCCCGGCAAGGCCGGCGAGCTCAGGCTGACCGTCAGCAAGGACGGCAGGCCGGTCACCGACCTGGAGCCGTACCTCGGGGCCTACGGACACCTGGTCGCCCTGCGCGACGGGGACCTGGCCTACCTCCACGTCCACCCCAACGAGGGCGGGCCCGGCCCCGACGTCTCCTTCACCGCCACCGCGCCGAGCAGCGGGACCTACCGGCTCTTCCTGGACTTCCAGCACCAGGGCAAGGTCCGCACCGCGGCCTTCACCGTCCGGGCGGGCGCCGCTCCCGCGTCCCCCGCCGAACCGCCCGCGTCCCCGGCCGCCCCGGCCGCCCCCGCCGCCCCGGCCGCCCCCGAGCAGTCGGACGGGCACTCCCACTGACCGCGCCCGCCCCGGCCCGCTACCGTCGCGGGCCCGGGGCGCCGCGGGTCCGGACCGCCCGGCGGAACACGAAGCCGCCGGCCGTCGTTGCATGGATACCCCCCAGGGAAGGAACCGCCGTGCAGGGGTACAGCGGACACAAGGACGAGGTCCTCAAGCGGCTGCGCCGCATCGAGGGCCAGGTACGCGGCCTCCAGCGCATGGTCGAGGAGGAGACGTACTGCGTCGACGTGCTCACCCAGGTGAGCGCCACCACCAAGGCCCTGCAGTCCTTCGGGCTCGCCATGCTCGAAGACCACCTCCACTCCTGCGTCGCCGACGCCGTCGCGGAAGGCGGGGACGCCGCCCGCGACAAGGTCACGGAGGCCTCGCGCGCCGTCTCGCGCATGGTGCGCGTCTGAATCCGGCGCCCGGCCGCGTCCGACCGCGCACGACCGCGTCCGACCGCGTCCGGACGGCGCTCCGGACGGTCTCTCCCGGTGTCTCCTTCCCGGCCACGCCACAGGCTTCAACGAGAAAATCCTTGATGCCGCACTAGACTGGCGGGTTGTTTGGCGCTGGACCGGAACAACCCGGGCGAACCCGGGCTCCGTCCGGCGACCCGGACGTTTCCGGGAACGAGACGCGAGGGCCCATGACAGCCACACCGGAGCACGGTGAAGTCACCCTGCTCGACGACGACGGGCACACGGACGGGCGTACCGGCGGGCGTACGGACGGGAACACGGACGGGCACCCGTACGAGGAGCCCGGGAAGTCCGCCCGGTTCACCGCGGGCCCCGCGGCCCCGGTCCGCACCCTCGTCGACGTCTTCGAGGCCTCCGTCCGGGCCCACCCCGACGAGCTCGCCCTCGACGACGGAACCACCCGTCTGACCTACCGGGCCCTCGCCGCCGAGGTGGAACGCCGCCGGCGCGCCCTGGACGCGGCCGGAGTGGGCCTCGGCGACCGGGTCGGCGTACGCGTGCCCTCGGGCACCACCGAGCTGTACGCGGGCATCCTCGCCGTCCTCGCCGCGGGCGCCGCCTACGTGCCGGTCGACGCCGAGGACCCCGACGAACGCGCCGAGCTGGTCTTCGGCGAAGCCGGCGTACGGGCCGTACTGGGCGACGGAGGCCGCATCGACCCCGTCGGAACCCCCGGCGGCGCCGGCGTCCGCGCACCGGCCGCACGGCCCGGACCCGAGCACGACGCCTGGATCATCTTCACCTCCGGCTCCACCGGCCGGCCCAAGGGCGTCGCCGTCAGCCACCGCAGCGCCGCCGCCTTCGTCGACGCCGAAGCCGCCCTGTTCCTCACCGACGAACCGATCGGCCCCGGCGACCGCGTCATGGCCGGACTCTCCGTGGCCTTCGACGCCTCCTGCGAGGAGATGTGGCTCGCCTGGCGCTACGGAGCCTGCCTCGTCCCCGTACCCCGCTCCCAGGTGCGCAGCGGCGCCGACCTCGGCCCCTGGCTGGTGGAGCAGGAGATCACCGTGGTCTCCACCGTGCCGACCCTGGCCGCCCTCTGGGAGCCGGAGACCCTCGACGAGGTCCGGCTGCTGATCTTCGGCGGCGAGGCCTGCCCGCCCGAACTGACCCAGCGCCTGGTCACCGAGGGCCGCGAGGTCTGGAACACCTACGGCCCCACCGAGGCCACCGTCGTCGCCTGCGCCGCGCTCCTGACCGGCGAGGAACCGATCAGAATCGGCCTTCCTCTCGCCGGCTGGGAGCTGGCCGTCGTCGACGGGGCCGGTGAACCGGTGCCCATGGGCGGCAGCGGCCAGCTCGTCATCGGCGGCGTCGGGCTCGCCCGCTACCTCGACCCCGAGAAGGACGCCGAGAAGTACGCCCCGCTGGAATCCCTCGGCTGGCAGCGCGCCTACCGCAGCGGCGACCTCGTCCGCGCCGAACCGGAAGGGCTGGTCTTCCTCGGCCGCGCCGACGAGCAGATCAAACTCGGCGGCCGCCGCATCGAACTCGGCGAGGTCGACGCCGCCCTCCAGGCCCTGCCCGGGGTCGCCGGCGCCGCGGCGGCCGTCCGTACCGCGCGCAGCGGCAACCAGCTGCTCGTCGGCTACCTCGTCACCCAGGACGGCTGGGACCACGCGGCGGCCGTCACCCGGCTGCGCGCCGAACTGCCCGCCGCGCTCGTCCCCCTGCTCGCGCCCGTCACCGAACTGCCGACCCGCACCTCCGGCAAGGTCGACCGCGACGCCCTGCCCTGGCCGCTGCCCGAGCTGGAGACCACCGGGCCGGCGGAGCAGCTGTACGGCACCGAGGCCTGGCTCGCCGAACAGTGGAGCGAGACCCTCGGGGTGGCCGTCACCGGCGCGGCCGACGACTTCTTCGCGATCGGCGGCAACAGCCTCGCCGCGGCGCAGCTCACCACCCGCCTGCGCACCCGCTACCCCAGAGCGGCCGTCCTCGACATCTACCAGCAGCCCGTCCTGCGCAAGCTGGCCCGGCGCCTGGAGAAGTCCGTACGGGACGACGACGCCATCCGCACCATCGCGCCCGTGCCGCGGCGGGCCAAGGCGGTGCAGGCGCTCCTGCTGCTCCCCCTGTTCACCCTGGTCGGAGCCCGCTGGACGGTGGCGCTGCTGGCCCTGGGCAACGTACTGCACCACTTCGGGCCCTATCCGTGGGCGCCGGCCGCCTCGTGGTGGCTCGTCGCCGCCGGTGCGGCCCTGCTCTTCAGCCCGCCGGGGCGCCTCGCGATCGCGGCCGGCGGGGCGCGGCTGCTGCTGCGCGGGGTGAAGGCCGGGCGGTACCCGCGCGGCGGAAGCGTGCACCTGAGGCTGTGGACGGCCGAGCGGCTGGCCGAATGCGCCGGCGCCACCTCGCTCACCGGTTCCTGGCTGGAGCGCTACGCGCGGGCGCTCGGCGCCAAGGTCGGCCCCGAGGTGGACCTGCACTCGCTGCCGCCGGTGACGGGCATGCTCAAGCTCGGCCGCGGCTGCGCCGTGGAATCCGAGGTGGACCTCTGCGGGCACTGGCTGGACGGGGACCGGCTGGAGATCGGCCCGGTCAAGGTCGGTGCCGGCGCGGTGGTCGGCACCCGCAGCATGCTGTTCCCCGGCGCGCGGGTCGGCAAGCGGGCCGAGGTGGCGCCCGGCTCCGCCGTGGCCGGGCAGATCCCGACCGGGCAGCGCTGGGCCGGGGCGCCCGCCGTCAAGCTCGGCCGGGCCAAGCGGAACTGGCCCAAGGAACGCCCGCCGCGCGGGCTGCTCTGGCGGGCCGCCTACGGGGCGGCCGGCTTCGGCCTCACGGCCCTGCCCGTGCTCGCCGCCCTGCCCGCCCTGCTCGTGGCGAGCCGGTTCGTGCCCGCCGACGCCGGGTTCGCGCAGGCGCTGCGCGGGGCCCTGCTCGCCGTGGTTCCCGGGGCACTCGCCTTCGGGTTCGCGTACGCGCTGCTGCTTCTGGTCTCCGTACGCCTGCTCAGCCTCGGACTGCGCAGGGGCACCCACCCCACGCACAGCCGCACCGGCTGGCAGGCCTGGACCGTCACCCAGCTGATGGACCTGGCCCGCGAGACGCTCTTCCCCCTGTACGCCGGGCTGATCACACCGGTGTGGCTGCGGCTCCTCGGCATGAAGATCGGCCGCGGCGCCGAGGTCTCGACCGTGCTCGCCCTGCCCAGCCTGACCACCGTCGGCGAGGGCGCCTTCCTCGCGGACGACACCCTTACCGCCCCCTACGAGCTGGGCGGGGGCTGGATGCGCGTCGGACACTCCGAGATCGGCCGCCGGGCCTTCCTCGGCAACTCCGGGATGACCGCGCCGGGGCGCAGCGTCCCCGACGACGGACTCGTCGGCGTCCTGTCCGCCACCCCGAAGAAGGCCAAGAAGGGCAGCTCCTACCTGGGCCTGCCGCCGGTCAGGCTGCCGCGGTCCGCCGCGGGCGCCGACGACAGCCGCACCTACGACCCGCCCACCCGCCTGCTGTGGGCGCGCGGCCTGGTCGAGCTGTGCCGGCTCGTCCCCGTGTTCTGCTCGGCCGCGCTGGCCGTGCTGACCGCGGCCGCGCTCTGTGCCCTGATCACGGCCCCGGGCCCCGGGCTCCGGCAGGCCGCGCTGCTGTCCGGCGCCGTCCTGCTCGCCGCCGGAGCAGCCGCCTGCGCGGTCTCCGTCGCGGCCAAATGGCTGCTGGTGGGCCGCCACCGCACCGGCGAGCACCCCCTGTGGAGCGGCTTCGTCTGGCGCAACGAACTGGCCGACACCTTCGTCGAGGTCCTGGCCGTGCCCTGGCTCGTCGGATCGGTGCCCGGCACCCCGCTGCTGTCCCTGTGGCTGCGCGGCCTGGGGGCGCGGATCGGGCGCGGAGTGTGGTGCGAGAGCTACTGGCTGCCGGAGACGGACCTGGTGGTCCTCGGCGACGGGGTCACCGTGAACCGGGGCTGCGTCCTGCAGACACACCTCTTCCACGACCGGATCTTGAGGACGGATACTGTGGTCCTCCGCGAGGGCGCCACCCTGGGCCCGGGCGGCATCGTCCTGCCCGGGAGCACGGTCGGGGCCCGGAGCACACTGGGACCCGCCTCGCTCGTGATGGCCGGGGAATCCGTCCCCGCCGACACCCGGTGGCTGGGCAATCCGATCGAGGCGTGGCGGTCCTGAACGGCCGGGCACAGCGGCACAGCGGCACACCGCAGGGAGCAGGGACGGCCATGAACCTCAGCGGCCAGAAGACAGCGGCGTCGGACCCGTACTTTCCGGCCAACGGCGACCCCCGTTACCGCGTGCACCGGTACGAACTCGCTCTGGAGTACCGTCCCGGCCCCAACCGGCTGTCCGGGACGGCCCGGATCAGCGCGATCGCCGGCCGGGCCCCGCTCGCCGAGTTCGCCCTGAACCTGGCCGAGTTCAAGGTGGGCCGCGTCCTGGTCGACGGCCGCGTCCCGCACTACGCCCACCGGGGCGGCAAGCTGCGCATACGGCCCGCCAAGCCCCTGCCCGCCGGCGCCGCCTTCACCGTGGAGGTGCACTGGGCGGGCAACCCCAAGCCCGTGCGCAGCCCCTGGGGCGGCCTCGGCTGGGAGGAACTGACCGACGGCGCGCTCGTGGCCAGCCAGCCCGTCGGCGCGCCCTCCTGGTACCCGTGCAACGACCGGCCCGCCGACAAGGCCTCGTACCACATCTCCGTCAACACGCCCTCCGCCTACACCGTCGTGGCGGGCGGCCGCCTGCTGACCCGGACCACCCGGGCGAGCACCACCACCTGGGTCTACGAGCAGCCGGCACCGACCTCCAGCTACCTGGTCGGCCTCTCCATCGGCCTCTACCAGACGGTGCTGCTCGGCGACCCCGGTCTCGAAGGCGTCGCGCAGACCGCCCACGTACCGGCACACCTGCTGCCGCGGTTCTCCCGCGACTTCGCCCGGCAGCCCGCCATGATGCGCCTCTTCGAGGAACTCTTCGGGCCCTACCCCTTCGGCGAGTACGCCGTCGTCATCGCCGACGAGGAACTCGACGTCCCCGTCGAGGCCCAGGGCCTCTCCCTCTTCGGCGCCAACCACGTCGACGGCGCCCGCGGGTCGGAGCGCCTCATCGCGCACGAACTCGCGCACCAGTGGTTCGGCAACAGCGTCACCATCGCCGACTGGCGGCACATCTGGCTCAACGAGGGCCTCGCGAAGTACGCGGAATGGCTCTGGTCGGAGCGTTCCGGCGGCCGCCCCGCGCACGACCTCGCCGCCACCGCCCACCGGCTGCTCTCCGCTCAGCCACAGGACCTGCGCCTGGCCGACCCGGGCCGCAAGCTGATGTTCGACGACCGCCTCTACCAGCGCGGGGGGCTGACCGTCCATGCGATCCGCTGCGCCCTGGGCGACACCGCGTTCTTCCGCATGCTCCGCGACTGGGCGGGCGTGCACCGCCACGGGGTGGTCACCACCGCCGTGTTCACCGCCCACGTGGCCCGCTACGCCACCGAGCCCCTGGACGACCTCCTCACCGCCTGGCTCCACACCCCCGCGCTCCCGCCCCTCCCGGCGCCCCCCGTCACCCCGGCCCGCCCGCCCTACCCCCCGCATCCGGCCTCGGCGTAGCCACGGGCGGGTGCCGGGGCGCCCGGAGTGCCGATGCGGGTCCGCCGTGCCAGGCTGAAACGGGGAATTCCGCCGGTCGCGGTACGCCGGACCGGCTCCGCAACCCATGGAGGCCGACATGGCCAGTGACGCCAGCAGAGCCCGCGCGGGCCACGAACACCCCCAGCCCTGGCACGCGCCCACGTCCGGCCGCACCCAGGTGGCCGCAGCCCTGATGATCCTCGGCGGCGTGATGGCGCTGCTCGAAGGCATCTCCGCCGCCTCCAGGGACCCGGTGTTCGTCGCGACCCGCCACTACGTGTTCGAGTTCAGCCTGGTGGGCTGGGGGTGGGTGCACATCATCCTCGGTGCCCTGCTCCTCTTCGCGGGCGTCGCCGTGCTCCGAGGGGCCCTGTGGGCCCGCTACTTCGGCGTCACCGTCGCCGGCCTGGGAGCGATCGCCAACTTCCTGTGGCTGCCGTACTACCCGTGGTGGGCCATGGTGCTGATCGCCGTGAACCTCCTCGTCGTCTGGGCCCTCCTCACGGGCGTCCACCACGAGGCGGACGCGGCCCATGCCGCCCGCACCGCCTGACTCATCCGGTCGACAGGACCGTGACGGGGGCCGCGCAGGCCACGGCCGCGACGGCCCCCCGTTCACGGTCCGACCACTCGACGAGCCGCAGACCGTCCCGCCCCGCCTTGAGCGAGGCTTCCGCGCGGACCCACAGCCGGAGCAGCGCCGGGCCGGGATCCGGCCCGGCGCCGGCCTCGCGGAGGTCCGCCTCGGGCAGCAGGCGGCGGAGCACGCGCAGCGGGCCGGGGCGGCGCGTCGAGGGCTCGACGTCGATGCCGACGGCGCCCGGACCGACGGCCGCCGCGACCAGACCGTCCGCGTGGCTCATGCTCAGCCCCAGCCCGGGACGGCCGCGCAGGTACGGGCGCCCGTGGCCGTGCCGTCCGCACCCGGGGCACCTCTGCGCCGGGGCCGACTCGTGCAGGGACAGGCCCGTGTGACGGGCGACGCACAGCCGGACGAGGAGCCGCGCCGCCAGTACGTCGTCACGGCGGCCCGGCACCCGTATCCCGGCGAGCCGCCGCCGTTCCCAGGGCGCGAGCAGGCCCTCGTGGAGCCCGGGGCGGGCCAGGACCTCCCGGGTGGTCGCCACCACCGCGATGCCCGTGTCCCGGCCCCGCGCCGCGCCGTCGGTCAGGGGCACGCGCTCAGGAAGCGCTTCTGGACGCTGTCGAGGGTGCGGAAGTCGTCGATGGTGACCTCCTGGAGGTCGATGGTGGCGCCCGAGAGCTCCTCCAGGAGGTCGACGAACTCCAGGAAGTCCATGGAGTCGATGAGACGTGCCTCGATGAGGTCCTCGTCGGTGCCGATGGGGCCGTCGAGGCCGGGGTTCTTCTCGTGAAGCCACGTGGCGATGCGGTCCATGGGGGAGAGTCGCTCCTTGCTGCTGTTGCGGTGACGTGAGGGTGGGGCGGGCAGCCTCAGAGGGCCGCCTCAGAGGGCGGCGTCGCGGAGCCGGTCCAGGGCCCGTTCGGGGGTGCCGTGGGCGAGGACCATCGCGTGGACCCAGCGTTCGAGGCCGAAGGCGACGCAGGCGCTGTACGCCGGGCCGGCGGAGCCCGCGCGGATGTCCAGCCGCTCGCCGAAGAAGTTGCGGTGCCGGTTCACGGAGGCGATGGCCGTGCCGTCGGGGGCGGAGAACTCGTGCTTGACGGGGTCCAGGGCCATCAGCCGGGCCCGGGCGCCCCCCTTGTCGTAGAACGGGTCGTCGGCGACGGCCCTGTCCAGTTCCAGTCCGAGGCGCGCGGCGGCCTCCAGGATGAAGCCGGCGCCCTGTTCCAGGTGCTCGACCGCGCCCTGTTGGGTGCCGAGGTAGAGCACCTCCCGCATGTGGAAGCCCCACAGGCGCCGCAGCCCGTCGTAGTGGGTCTCATTGCGGAAGCAACGGCCGGCGGCGGAGAGGCGCAGGCCTTCCTCGCCCACGTCCCCACCCTCCAGGGAGAGCAGCAGCCCGTAGCAGGTGGCGGACGGCAGGAGGTAGCCGGTCGGCCGCAGCGGCAGCTCTCCCGGCGCCTCGCCGGCGGCGAGCCCGTCGAGCGCGTCCGGGGCGAATCGCGCGGCGGAGACGCCGAGGTGGGGGAAGTTGCGGAAGAAGTCGAGCCGGGCCAGCCCCTCCACGGACAGCAGCGGCGGACCGACGACCTCGGGGGCGCACAGCCGTGCGGCCAGCCCCGTGAGCAGGTCGTCCAGTCCGCGCAGGAGGGCGGTCCGGACCGGATCCAGCGTGATCAGGCCCGCACCTGGGCTCTTCAGGCCGCCGTCCGGCAGGGCCGTGGTGCTGGGTGTGCTCATGGGAACCGCTTCCTCTGGGCGTGGGTGAACAGTCGGACGGGGCCGGCCGTACGGATGGGCGCGCCGATCGCGCCAAGGCTTCTGCGCGGTGGCGCCGACGCGCTTCCACCGGGGCGCGGACGGGTGTGGTCGAGGTCCGCGCGCACGGTCGGCGTTGACCGCGACGGGTGCGCAGCGGCGAAGAAGTCGAATGTCCGATTAGGGGCGGACTGCGCATCAGGACACTAAGCCGCCCGTGCGGCTATTGTCTAGACCAAACCTGGCGGACGGTCGAGTGGAGCCCCAGGCTCCGTTTCGGCGCAACTCCGTCTCTTGAGATGCCACTTGGCAGCGGTTATGGTCTAAACCAATTCCGCCGAACGGCACGGTCCACGCACCCGCGCCACGGCGTGACCACCCGTCCGTGCCGTCCGCCACCGGCCCGCGCCGAGGGCCGCCCCGCGCTGTCCTCCGGCCGAGGAGGAGCGCGCGTCACCGCTCTCCTCCCCCCTTCGCACCCGCCGGCGCGGCCGCGCCCGCCGACGAGCCGAACCGCCGCCCCGACTCCCTTTCTGGAGGGACCGCATGACGACACCCGCTCCCCGCCGCCCCCGTCTCCACCGGGCGGCCTCGGACCTGCCGTACTTCAGCGCGGACGGCGAGTCCTACCTGGCCCAGACCACCCTGCGGGAGCTGAAGAAGTCGAGACCGCTGCGGGTGCTGTCGGACGAGGACTTCGCCCACTGGCAGACGTACGGCTACGTCATCGTCCGCGAGGCGGTCCCGGCGCAAGCGGCGCGGCGCCTCCTCGACTTCACCTGGGAATTCCAGGGCCTCGACCCGGACCGGCCGGACAGCTGGTACGAGGACCGGCCGTTCCGCTCCGACCTGGACCGGCAACTGCACGTGTACGGCTTCGTGGAGGCCTACCACCACCAGCTCCTGTGGGACAACCGGCAGGCCCAGCGCGTCTACGACGCCTTCGTCGACGTGTGGGACTGCGAGGAACTCTGGGTCACCCAGGACCGGCTCAACCTCAACCCGCCCAACGTCGGGAACCGCGACCGCGCCCTGATCGAGCCCACGGACCGCGGCTTCGACATCGAACTGCACTGGGACATCGACACCACGCTCGGTGTTCCGCCGCAGCGCGTCCAGGGGATCATCGCGCTCAACGACACCCGGCCGGAATCGGGCGGCTTCCAGTGCAGTCCGGAGCTCTTCCGGCGGTTCGACGAGTGGAAGGCCGGCCGGCCGGCCGACCGGGACCCCCTGCGCCCCGGCGCCGACCCGGCGGAGTACCCCGTCGTCCGCCCCGACCTGCACCCCGGAGACCTGCTGATCTGGAACGGCCTGCTCGCCCATGGCGTGGCGCGCAACACCTCCCGGGACCAGGTGCGGGCGGTCCAGTACCTGTCGATGATGCCGGCCCTTGAGGAACACGAGCGGCTGAGGCGCTCCCGCGTCGACTCCTGGCGGCACCTGCGGACCCCGCGCTGGAACCGCACCCTGGTCGGCGACCCCGTGCTGCACGAGTCCGAGCGGTACCCCACGGCCACCCTGAACGAGCTCGGCAGCCGACTGCTCGGGCTCACGTCCTGGAAGGAGACGGGCACCGCCGCCCGCACCGACCGGAGCGGGGAGCCGGCGTGCGCCGTGTCTGCCTGACCCTTCCCACCAACCGGCCCTGCGCGGCGACGATCAGGGCCGTGGCCGAGGAGGCCGCGTACGGCGCCCGCCGTTTCGGCGCCGAGGTGCACCTCCTCGTCCTCGACTCCTGCGACGCCCCGGCACTCGCCGGGCACCGGGAGACGGTCGCGGCCCTGCCCGCGGTCCCCGGCGTGGTCGTGCACCACCTCGACGAGGACGCCCAACGGGCCTTCCTGGACGCGGTGGTCACCCGGTCCGGAGCCGCCGCGCCCGAACGGCTGCTGGAACTGATGCTGCCGTCCGGCGTCTCCTACGGAGCCTGTACCAACCGCGCCTTCCTGATCGCGGAGGCCCTGGGCTGCACCTCGGTCCACCGCCGGGACTCGGACAGCCGCTACCAGTACCTGGACGGAGAGCCGGTCTTCCCCCTCCACCACGAGCTGACGTCCCTCGGGCGGCCCGCCGCCGACGTGTCCGCCCTGGTCACCCGGAGCAGGCTCGACCCCGCCTGCGCGGACCGGCCGGTGGCCCTGGTCGGCGGTTCCTTCGTCGGCGAGATGTCCGTGGACGTGGAGGAGATCCGCCGCCTCGACCCGTCCGTCTACGAGGAGGTGGTGGGCCTCTCGGTCCCCGCCGGCCACCCCGAGATCTGGCGCAGGAACCTGATCGCGGAGTCCTTCCGGGGCGCCGGGACCGCCGCGTTCACCGGCGACCTCACCACCCTCACCAGCGTCAGCCCCATGCGCGTCGACATGTGCAACATCGCCCTCGACCGCGAGGTCTACGGCCGGGTGCCCCTGCCGCCGGCCACCGACACCATCGGCAGCGACTACTTCCTCCTCCACCTGGTCCACGACGCACGACTGCCGGGAGTCCTCCACAACCGGCACATCGTCAACTTCCACACCGGGGAGCGCCGTTCCGACGCCGGCTTCCTCGCCTACCAGCTGCGCTTCGTCAAGTTCCTGCTCTCCGGCCCGCACCTCGACGCCGTGTACGCCGCCACGAAGCGGGCCGGTGACGCGCTGCTCGACCCCGACGGCCACGTCCGCACCGCCGCCGTCGCGGGCTTCCTCAGGGACGGCGCCCGCGTCGCCCCCGAGGAGGGCGCACGACGGCTCGACGTCCTCGACCGCTCGTACCGGACCCTGGGCGGCCGCTACGCCACGGCCGCGGAAGCGCTCACCGCCCGCCGCGCACGGCTCCTCGACGACGCCCGGCAGGACATGGAGGACTTCGCCGTCCTGACCGACGCCTGGGAGGACCTGACCCGCGCGAGCCGGGCGCAGGGCCGCCCCGGCCCGACGCACCCGGAGTCCGCGCGATGCACCGCATGAGCCGCTCCCGTCAGCCGGGCGGCACGCACGTCCTCACCGTCACGTACGCGGGCGGGGAGGAGCGCCGGGGTCCCGTCACGATGGGGCAGGCCAACATGATCCGCTGCATGCTGCGGGACGAACCCGCGCACATCAACATCCACGACGTGTGGCCGGTTCCCGAGGGGACCCGGACGGACTCGGTGGTCGAAGCCCTGCGCGCCCTCGTCGTACGGCACGAGGCCCTGCGCACGACCTTCCCGCACGCCCCGGGCAGCGCGCCCCGCGAGCAGGTCGTGGCGTCCCGGGGATCGTTCACCGTCACCGTCCTCGACCACGGGGAACTCCCCGAGGGCCCCCTCGGGTACGCCGAGTCGCTGGCCCGCCGGGCGCGCGAGGAACGCTTCCGCCTGGACCGGGACTTCCCCCTCCGCCTCTCCCTGGTGACACGCGCCGGCACGCCGGTGTGCGTGGCCATGGCGGCGAGCCACGCCCTGACCGACGCCGGCGCCCTCGCGGTCCTGAAGGAGGAATGGCTCGGCCTGCTCGCGGGCGAGGAGCTCGCCCCGCCCGCCTCGCTCACCCCGCTCGGCCTCGCCGAGGAGGAGGCCACCCCGGCCGGTCTGCGCAGGTCCGAGGCATCCCTGCGGCACTGGGAGCGGATCATCCGCACCGGACCCCAGGCGATGTTCGCGGAGCCGGGCGCGGAGGGCACCGAGGTGCGCACGCCCCTGCTCACCCTCCGGTCGCGGCGGGCCGCCCGCGCGCTGGCCGGCGTGGCCGAACGCACCGGCGCCCTGCCGTCCACCGTGCTGCTGACCGCCTGGTGCGCGATCGTCGCCCACCGCGCCGGGCAGGACGCCTGCGTCGTCGCCGCCCCGACCTCCAACCGGTACCACCCCCGGCTCGCGCGCTCGGTGAACACCCTCTCCCAGGACGCCCTGCTCTCCCTCGACGTCCGGGTGCCGTCCTTCGACGTGCTCCTCAAGAAGGCCTGGGGAGCGGCCCTCAACGCCTACCGGCACAGCCGGTTCGACGCGCTCGGCCTGTGGGAGGTGATCGGCAGGGCCACCTTCGAGCGGGGCAGCCGGTTCGCGCGCGACGTCGTGTTCAACGACGTGAGCACGCTCCCGGCCACCGTGGCATCCCTCACCGCGGACGGGCCGCCGGAGGGCCGGGACCCGTACGGGCCGGAGCTGGAGCTGACCTGGGGCCCGGAGCAGGTCCTGCCGACCCGCGTCCTCGCCTTCGTCCACGCGACCGATCCGCTGCTGCACCTCGGCATGTGGGCCGACCCGGCGCTGTTCGGGCCCGAGGAGGCCGAGGGGCTCCTCACCGGTCTGGTACGGCTCCTGGAGGCCGCCGCCACGCGGGACGTGCCGCTCGCGTCGCTCACCGGGGCGACGGGGGTCCGGCCGGTGGAACGCGGACCCCACTGGCTCCGGGTGGACGGCTCCTGGACCTCGCCGCCGCTCGTGGCCGCGACGCTGAGCCGCGCCCTCGACGGCCTCCCCGTACACGTCACCGCGGACGCCCCGGCCGGGAGCGCGGCGGCCGGGAGCGCGCCGGCGGAGAGCGCCCTGACGGCGTACATCGCCGCGGGCGACACCCCGCTCACCCCGGCGCAGGCCCACACCGCGCTGATGGACGCGCTTCCCGGCCGCCCCGGAGTACTGGCCCCGAGCCGGTACGTGATCGTCCGGCACCCGCCGGCGGAGGCGGACCGGAGCGGCGCCTGGCTCCACCGGAAGATTCTCAGGGAAGGGACCGGCCGGCAGCGGCCGATGTGACATGACGATGGATGAGGCAACCGCGCGGCGGGAACAGCAGACCCCGCCGCCCAGCCCGTGGCGGTCGAGTCGCTTCCGGCTGTTCTTCACCGCCCGCAGCACCTCGCTGCTCGGCGACGGCATGCTGATGGTGTCGCTGACGACCGCCGTGCTCGGGGCGGGATACGGGGCGGCCGGCGTCGGCTACGCGCTGGCCGCGTGGATGGCGCCGATCGTCCTGCTCGTGCTGTTCGGCGGTGTCCTCGCCGACCGGTTCACCCCGCAGGTGATGATGGTCGGCGCGGACGTGGTGCGCACGGTCGTCATGCTCGCGCTCGCGCTGCTGCTGGTCGGCGACCACGTACGGCTGTGGCACGTCATGGCGCTGCTGGCCCTCAGCGGCGCCGCCACCGCCATGTTCCAGCCGGGCCTGGCGAGCCTGGTGCCCCGGGTCGCCGAGGACATCCAGCGGGCCAACGCCCTCCTGCGGATCTCCGAGGCCATCTGCACCCTGCTCGGTCCCGGGGTCGCCGGTCTCCTCGTGGCCTACTGGAACGTGGCGGGATCCTTCGTGGTCATCGCGGCGGCGTACGCGCTCAGCGCCCTGGGCCTGGCGCCGCTGCGCGGGCTCGGCGCCGCCCGGGACGAGAGCGACGACCCGATGTGGCACCGACTGGCCGCCGGATGGCACGAGTTCCGGTCCCGCTCCTGGCTGTGGGGGGTCATCTCCGTATGGGCGGTGTACGGCCTCTTCGTCTTCGGCCCGGCCCTCCCGCTGGGCGCGACGCTGCTCACCGAACAGCACGGCGCCGGGGGATACGGCTGGATCGCCTCGGCCGACGGCGCCGGGACGATCGTCGGCGGCCTGCTCGGCATGCGGGTCCGGCCCCGCCGCCCCCTCGTCGCGGGGGCCTGCGCGATGTTCTTCTTCGCCCTCAACCCCCTCGCGCCCGCCCTGGGCTGGTCCTTCACCGTGACGGCGCTGACCGGGGCCGTGGCGGGCTGCGGGTTCGCGTTCTGGGGCGTGATGTGGGCGACGAGCGTGCAGTCCCACATCCCGCTGGCCGTCCTGAGCCGCGTCTCGGCCTATGACGTGGCCGGCTCCATCATGGTCATCCCCGTGGGCCGCGCCCTGGCCGGCCCGGCGGCGGCCGCCTTCGGAGCGGACCGGGTGCTGCTGTTCTCCTCGGCCGTGGGCGTCGTGTGCATCGGCGTGATGCTGAGCGTCCCCGCGATCCGCGCACTGGAACGAGCACCGGAGAAACCGCAGTCCGCCTAGAGTTGGTCATGTTCCTGACAGCAGGAGCACTGCACCACCCGGAGGGGGCGATCAGCGCATGACCAACCCTGAGAGCGCGGGAGACGGCTACGACGTCGTCATCAGCGGAGCCGGCCCGGCCGGCTCCGCCGCGGCGATCCTGCTCGCCCGACGCGGCGTCCGCGTCGCACTCCTGGAACGCCGCTCGGACCCCGCGGTGTACAAGGTGCTGTGCACCCACTCGATCACGGCCAACGCCTATCCGGTGCTGGACGAACTCGGCCTCGTTCCCGCTCTCGAAGAGGCGGGGGCCGTCCGCAACGAGGCGCGCTGGTACACCCGTTGGGGGTGGATCGAACCGAAGGCCGCGCCGGGCGGCCCCGAGCTCCCGTACGCGTACAACATCCGGCGCAGCGTCCTCGACCCGCTGATCAGATCCCGCGCGGCGCAGACCCCCGGCGTCGACCTGCTCCCCGGTCACCGGGTGACCGGGCTGCTCCGGGAAGCCGGGCGGACCGTGGGCGTGCGCGCGTCGACACCACAGGGCGAACGGGAGCTCCGGGCCCGACTGGTGGTCGGCGCCGACGGCAAGGACTCGGCGGTGGCGAAGCTCGCGGAGGTGCCCACCCGGCTGCACGAGAACGGGCGTTTCGGTTACCTCGCCCACTTCCGCGGCCTTCCGCTGCACGGCGGGATCGGTCAGACCTGGTTCCTCGAACCCGACATGGCCTACGCGTTCCCGAACGACGACGGGGTGACGGTTCTCGCGGTGCTCCCGGACAAGAGGCGACTGCCGGCCTTCCGGGAAGACCTGGAGGGCAGCTTCTTCGAGTTCGTCCGCGCCCTGCCCGAGGCGCCGCCCATCGACTCCGCCGAACGCATCACCAAGATCATCGGTACGGTCGACTACCCCCTCGTCACCCGGGATCCGACCGCACCGGGCATCGCCCTGATCGGCGACGCCGCCCTGACCGGGGATCCCCTGTGGGGCGTGGGCTGCGGTTGGGCCCTGCAGTCCGCGCACTGGCTGGCGCGGGCGGTGGCGCCGGCCGCGGCCGGCCGCGGCGACCTCGACAGGTCCCTCGCGGCGTACGCCCGCACCCACCGCCGCCGGCTGCGCGGCCACCAGGGCCTGGCGGTCGACTTCGCCAAGGCCCGCCCGTTCAACCCCGTGGAGCGGCTGGTCTTCTCGGCGGCGGCGCGCGACGCGTCGATGGCGCGGCACATGTACCTGTTCGCCTCCCGCCTGATCGGCCCGCCGCGCTTCCTGAACCCCGTGGCACTGGCCAGGGCCGCGGCGGTCAACATCAGACACCGCCGGGCATCCACGCCGACCACGCAGCGCCCACACCCGGACTCCTGAGCGGCTCCCCTCCCACCCCGACCGGTGAGCCGGCCCGGCGGTCCGCGGCCCCGGGGATCAGCACGTCGGCGGCTGGTGGAGCGAGGCCGCCAGGAGATGGGAGTCGAGGAGGGAGACGTCCGCCGTCCTGTCCGCCCGCGCGTAGCCGGCCAGCATCCGCTTGGTCAGGACGAGCGCTTCGGGCGAGCGCCGGGCGAGGGGCCCGGTCCAGGCATCGATGACCTTGTCCAGCCGGTCGAGCGGGGCGGTCCGGTGGAGCAGACCGAGCCGGTGGGCCGTGTCGGCGTCGAAGACGTCGCAGGTGAGCATGAGCTCGCGGATCCGGGAGGCGCCCACCTCGGAGACCAGGCGCCCCATCGCCCCGCCCCACGCCGGCGGCAGCCCTATGCCGACCTCCGGCATCCGGAAGCGGCTGGTGTCGGCACCGGCGCGCAGATCGCAGAAGGAGGCGAGGGCGAGACCCGCGCCGATGACCCGCCCGTGCAGGCGGGCGATGGTGACCGCGTGAGTGTTCTCCAGCGCCTGGCACAGCCGGTGCGCCTTGTCGGCGATGCGCCGCAGGCCCGCTCCGGACGGATCGGCGGCCAGTGCCTCCCGGTACTCGTCGCGGTCGGCACCCAGGCAGAAGTCCGTACCCATGGACGACAGCGTCAGGATCCGTACGTCGGGTCTCTCGTGGAGGTCGTCCAGCAGGGTGATGAGGTCGTCCAGGACCGCGGAGTCCAACGTGTCCTCCTGCCCCCAGGGGTTGAGGCGGACGCGCAGTACGGGGCCGTCCTGCTCGGCGGTGATCGCCTTGGGCACGGTCCGGGTGCGGGTGGATTCGGTCATGCGACGGCCACGTCCAGGTTCAGCAGGCGCCGGAACGCCACGCGGGGCGCCATCGACGGGGGGCGTACGAGGGTGAGGCGGGGAAGGCGCCGGATCAGCTGGCGGAGGAGGGTCTGGGCTTCGAGGCGGGCCAGCGGCGCGCCGAGGCAGTAGTGGATGCCGCCGCTGAACGCGAGGTGGCCGGGCGTGCGCTCGGGGTCGAACCGGTCCGGGTCGCCGTGCCTGGCCGGGTCCCGGTGCGCGGCCCCGACCATGAGGTGGACCATCTCGTCGCGGCGGATCTCGACGCCCCCCAGCACGCAGTCCTGCGAGGCGACCCTGCTGATCACGTGGGTGGGCGGGTCGTAGCGGAGCGTCTCCTCCACGAACCCGGGCACGAGGTCCGGGTTGTCGGCGACCATGTCCCAGCGTTCCGGGCTCTCGACGAGCCGCAGCGTCATCGTCGAGAGGAGGGTCGCGGTGGTTTCCAGGGCGGCCAGCAGGACGAACAGCACCAGGAAGTAGACCGCCTCGTCGGCCTCGTCCCGGTCGGGCTCGATCGCGTCCCACGTCCGGATCCACCGGGTGACGGGGTCGTCGCTGGGGTGGGAGCGCCGGTCACGCACCAGCTCCATGAAATAGGTGCGGAGTTCGGCCGTGGCCGCGTCGGACAACGCCAGCTGGCTGGCCGAGGGCAGCAGCTCCTGGGTGAAGACCTGATCGTGCGTCAACTCCCGTAGTCGGGGCCAGTCGGCTCGTGGCAGACCCAGCCAGTCACCTATGGTGGCCACGGGCAGCTCCTCGCAGACGAGCGCCGAGATGTCCGCCTCGCCGGTGCGTATTCGCTCCGTGAACGCGTCGAGGAGCTGGTCCGCGGTCCGCTGCACGTTGCGGCCGATGCGCTCCACGCTGCCCCGGTCGAACGTGCCCGCCGCCCGTCGCACCCTGGTGTGGTCCGGGGTGTTGAGCGCGGCGAGCGTGTTGCTCATCTCGCGCGAGCTGGGCGCGTTCCAGCGGGTGCCCGGCCCCTGGCGCTCCCGCCATTCCCTGTCGGGCTCCAGCCATTGCCTGCTGCGCAGAACCTGGTCGCAGGCGGCGAAGCCGGTGACCGCCGAGCCGCCCCAGGGTGCGGGCACCACTTCGCCCCGCGAGAGGAGTTCGGCGTATATCGGGAAGGGGTCGGCCTGCCCTCTGGCCGTCCGCAGACGGGAGAAGAGGGAGGCGGACGCCCGGCGGTCGTACGACGGACTTGCGGCAACGCCCATGATGGCGGCTCCTTTCTGAGAACCAGCCGCCATGCATACCCACATGATCGTTAAAGACTCCACTACCACTGAGTACTCAGGACGTTACTAGAATCACACTCGATTCACCCGCCCTTGGTCCACGCCAGGAAGCGGCTGAACAGGCCGCCCTTGGGCTGCGGCGCGGCGCCGGCGCTCGTACGCGAGGGGCCTGCGTTGGAGGGGGAGGATGCGGCCGCCTGCTGCTGCGACGTTTGGACGGCGTTCGATCCGGCCGACTCGGCAGCCGGGGGAGCGGCCCTCGGGGTGAACCGGATCGGGAGGGTGACCAGCGAGCGGATCCACGGGCTCGGCGCCCAGGTGAGCGCCTTGAACGGGACGCGCATCTCGACGTCGGGAAGCTGGTTGAGCAGCGTCTCGACGGCGGTCACGGCGATCATGAAGGCCGGATCCTTGGCGGGGCAGGCGTGCGGGCCCGCCCCGAACGCCAAGTGCGCCTTGGCGCTGAGCTGTTCGCGGTGCCTGGTCAGCTTCGGGTCGGTGTTGGCCGCGGCGAACGAGATCAGGACCGGATCGTTGGCCCGGACCAGCCTGTCGCCGAGCTCGACGTCGTGAGTCGGGTAGTGGGCCGCGTAGTTGGCGATCGGCGCGTAGTTCCAGAGGGTCTGGGAGACCGCGTCCTCGACCGGGAGGCCGATCTGCCAGTCCTCACCCAGGTACAGGGCGCTGCTGGTGCCGATGGCCGCGGCCAGCGGCGCGGTGCCACCGGAGAGGAGGGTGACCAGCTGGTGGAGCACCTCCTCGTCGCTCAGCTGGGCCGAGTGCTCCATCAGGCGCGTCGTCAGGTCGGCCCTCGGGCGACGCCGCTTGAGGGCGATCAGCTCGGTGAGCGCACTGCCGAGCACCTCGTCGGCCCCGGGCGTCCCCTCGAAGATGCCGCTGATCCCGGCGATCACCCGGTCGCCGATCTCGGGCGGGCAGCCGAACAGCTCGCTGAAGACCAGCAGGGGCAGCGGCTGGGCGTACTCGGCCATCAGCTCCGCCTGCCCGCGGATGTCGGTGCTGAACTGGCTGATCAGGTAGTTGGCGGACTGCTGCGTCTGCCTGATGAGCTGGTGCTCGTTGACCGTGGCGAGACTGTCGGTGACGGCCCTGCGCAGCCGGGCGTGGGCCGCACCGTCACTGAACAGTGCGTTGGGGCGGTAGCCCATCATGGGCAGTGCCGGGCTGTCGGCCGGGACGCGCCCCTCGTTGAGCGCGTTCCAGCGGCGGGAGTCGCGTACGAAGGAGGCGGGGTTCTGCAGGACGTACAGCGCGGCGTCGTAGCTGGTGACGAGCTCGGCCGGGACGTCGGGGGCGATGTCCACGGGCGCACTGGGGCCGTACGGACGCAGCTGCGCGTAGTGGCTGTCGGGGTCGGCTCCGAACGAGG
Organism: Streptomyces sp. NPDC031479; assembly: GCF_055581065.1. Classification (NCBI taxonomy): domain Bacteria; kingdom Bacillati; phylum Actinomycetota; class Actinomycetes; order Kitasatosporales; family Streptomycetaceae; genus Streptomyces; species Streptomyces sp. NPDC031479. Next base: position 87,983 of record NZ_JBVIKC010000025.1, on the reverse strand, counting down.
GGCCGTACATCTGGACGTTCCCGTGCGCGGGGCAGCCGGGGGGTATCTCCTGCGGTTCACGTGGCTGTTGCATTCCTGCGCTCCTAGCCGAGTTGGGACATGAGGTGTTTCGCGAGGGTGATGAGGGCCTGCGCCGAGGAGTTCTCGTCCCGTACGTCGCACTTCACGACGGGGGTCTCGGCGGTGAGGTTCAGGGCCTCGCGCACCTCGTCGAGCGGGTAGTCCGTGGTGCCCTCGAAGTGGTTCACGGCGATGGCGTACGTCAGGCCGAAACGCTCGACGAGGTCCAGGACGGGGAAGGACTCGTGCAGTCGCTCCGGGTCCACCAGGACCAGCGCGCCCAGAGCGCCGCGGGAGAGCTCCTCCCACATCTCCTTGAAGCGTTCCTGGCCGGGCGTTCCGAAGAGGTAGAGCACCAGGGTGTCGCTCAGGGTGAGCCGGCCGAAGTCCATGGCGACGGTGGTGGTCTTCTTGCCGGGCGTGCCCGACAGGTCATCGAAGCCCGTGCTGGCCTCGGTGATCTCCTCCTCGGTCCGCAGCGGCTCGATCTCGGAGAGACTGCCGATGCAGGTGGTCTTGCCGACCCCGAAGTGCCCCACTATGAGGATCTTCACCGCGTGGGAGACGTCTGGATCCAGGTACACGGGCTATGCTCCGAATCGATTCTTCAGGCCCTCGAGCACGGCGCTGACCAGTTCTCTGTCGACACGTTCGGCACGCGGAATCGGTCTCCTCGCGAGGATGAGACCGTCCTCCTCCAGCTGCGCCAGCAGGATGCGGACGATACCCAGGGGCAGGTGCGTGTGCCCCGCCACCTCGGCCACGGACAGGAAGCCGTTCGCGACCAGGTCCATGACCTGCCCCGCTTCCGGGGACAGCGTGCGCGGTGTGACCTGTCCGCTCTCCGCCGCCGCCGTCACGAGCGTCGTGTGCTCGTACTCGTGGTCCGGGGGCAGCGCCCGTCCGTTCGTGATCACGAAGAGGGGGACTAACGGAGACGTAAGTTCCAGATCTTCGTCGTGTTCGGGTCCGTCAGGCACGGCCTGTTCCCTTCCCCGGTGTCGCCCCCGCGATCAGTCTGGGAACCACCTCGTGCAGACGCATGGTGAACTCCTCAATGTCACAGTCGTGTTCGGCGGCAGCGGCCAGGAGGGCATCGGGGCCGGCCGCCATCAGGAAGATCCAGCCGTGCTGGAACTCGATGACCGTCTGACGCCATTCCGCGTCCTCGACGACCCCCGCGAACTGGGAGGTCACCCGGCTGTAGGCGTGGATGCCCGTCATGGCCGCGGAGATCGTGTCCGCGAGGTCGCGGCTCATCCCGTCGGTCGCGCCGCGGGGAAGGCCGTCCGATCCCAGCAGCACCGCGTGCAGGGCCCCCTCGACCCGGGACACCACCCGGTCGAGCTCGCCGAGGACGAACCCCGAGTCGCCGGAGTCCTGCTGCCGGGGGGCGCTCCTGCGCGCACCCGCGGCGTCCTCGGCGCTCACCCTCGGGGGCGAGGTGAGGTTGTTGCCCAGCCGGGCGACGAGGCGGTGCATGCGGAAGGAGATCTGCTGCATGTCCACGTCGGGCGCGGCCGCGGCGGCCAGATAGGAGCCCTGCCCGGCCCCGATCAGGAAGCTCCAGCCGTGCGAGAACTCGATGATGGTCTGGTTCCACTGCCGGTCCTCGTCCGGTCCGGCGAAGTGGGCCGTCGCCCGGCTGAGCGACTGCATCCCGGCCATGGCGGCCGAGATCGTGCGTACATCCTTCTCGGCCAGGCCTTCCGTAGCGCCGCGAGGGAGGCCGTCCGCGGACAGCAGGACGGCGTGCCGTGCGCGGGGCACGTTGTGCACGATGTCCTCAAGCATCCACGACAGGTCTGCGGTCATGCGTCTTCGGGCCCTTCGAACGAGGTGGCGTCAAGGTTGCGGCCGGAGAGCGTGCCGCGCTGGAAGGCGCCCAGACCGCGTCCGGACGCGCGACCCGGCTCTCCCGGGGGCCACGGCGCCGGCGGGGCGGCGTCGGGATCGGGAACGCTCGCGATGGGCGCCTGGCGTGCGCCGCGCTTGGGCAGACCGTGCATCGTGCGCGACGGCGGGCTCTGGGGCCGGCTCTCGGCGGCGCGCCGGATGTTGGCGACCGGAGCCTCCTGGGCGGGCGGTATCTCCTCCATGGTCCACAGCTCCTCGGGCAAGAGGACGACGGCCCTGACGCCGCCGTATCGGGAGACTCCGGTGACGTCCACCTTGAAACCGTACTGACGTGCGATCAGGCCGATCACCGGGAAACCGAACTTCGGCTGGGTCCCGAGCTCCGACAGGCGGGGGGCGACCTCTCCGGAGAGCAGCATGGTCGCCCGCTGCCGGTCCTCGTCGTTCATGCTGACACCGGCGTCGTCGATGACGATGCACAGGTTGTTCTGGACGCGCTGGAACGTCACCTCGATCGGTGCGTCGTGCTGCGAGAAGCTCGCGGCGTTGTCGAGCAGCTCCGCCACGGCGAGGGCGACGGGCGCGACCGCGGACGCCTTCAGCGCGAGACCGGTCTGCTGCATGATGGCGACCCGGTGGAAGTTGCGGATCTGGCCCTGGGCGCTGCGCACCACGTCGTAGACGCTGGCGGGCCTGTTGCGACGGCCCAGCGGCGCGCCGCACATGACGGCGATGCCCTGGGCCTTGCGCGCCATCTGGGCGTTGGCGTGGTTGACGTCCATCAGGTCGCTGAGGACGGCGTGTCCGCCGTACTTGCGCTGGATGTCGTCCAGAAGCGTCGTCTGCTCGGCCGCGAGGCTCTGCAGGAACCTGGCGGCACCCTTGAGAACGGCCTTGGTGTTCTCCTCCGCCGCTTCCTTGGCTTCGCGGAGCGTGGCGTCCTGCTCGCTGCGGAACCTCTGCAGGTCGGCGTGCAGGGAGTGCAGGTGGCCGTCTGCCGTGAGCAGCGCCTGCCTCAGTTCGGCCTCGGTGTGCCGCTTCTTCGCCCCCAGCGCTCGGTTGCGGGCGACGAGTGCCGCGACCGCGGCGACGGCTATCGCCGCCACTGCAACCAAGCACCACACAAGTGCGTCTCGATTCATGGAAACCTTTCCCGGCGCATGGCATGCGGACGGCTGCAGATACACCTCGCGAGGCCCCGCAACACGGCTGATCGGCACGGTTCACCTGCGGTTACGCGGAGATCAAGCCGCCGATCGCAGATCAGCATCTGAGTCAAATATTGATCAAGATCACAGATGCCGGGATGCTATCACCCGGATCTGCGCCTCCCCGACCCCCACCGCGGCGCCGCGTGCGCCCAACCGGGCCGTCGCGGCGGCGGGTTGACATGGCCTTTCGGCTCCCCGTCCGCCGGTGGCAACCCCTTTCGTTGCCGGTCCGTCAAGGAGTTCTTCACGAGAGGAGCGACAATCTCTCACATCGGCCCGAGGCCCCGCCGGCGGAACCCCTGGAGTGCCTCACCGGCGGCGGACGCCGCCCTTGCGCCGCATCCCGCGTTTCTTCAGATCGATTTTCCGCCACTGGCGCATTTCAGACCCCATTCGATTGCGGCCCGGCGGAATCCCCGACGCGGCGCCATTCTCCCCGGACGCCGACGCGCGGTCAGCGCGGTGGGCCCGGGCGCCCCGGCACCTCCAGCACGGCCCGGAACTGCCCGAGCGCCTCGTCGATGCGGCCCGTCGCCACGTAGGCCCGGCCCAGCCGCGAGCGGATGTCCATCTCCAGCCAGTCGTAGCCGGGTTCGGTGAGCGGGGACAGCAACCGGTGCCGGTGGAGCGCCTGGTGGTGGAGGACCACTGCCGAGTCCGGGTTCCCCTCGGCCTGCTCCGCCGTGCCCAGCCGGGTCAGGCCGCGCGCGCAGAGGAACGCGTCCCCGCCCTCCTCGACCAGCTGGACCGCCTGGCGGAGCAGGATCCCGGCCTCGGCGTGCCGGCCGAGGTGGAGGTGCACGTCGGCGGCGAAGCTCAGGACCCTGCCGAGCATGCGCGGTCTGCCGCTCCGGTCGGCGTGGGTACGGGCCTCGGCGAAGCGGGCCAGCGCCTCCTCGTGCCGTCCCTCCAACTGGTGGGCGAGGCCATGGATGACGAACCCCATCGAGGCGACCCAGTCGTTGTCCACCGGCCGGGACAGGCCCAGCGCCTCGGTGACACGGGCGATCGCCCGCCCGCTCTCGCCCACGCTCAGGTCGACGGATGCCAGCCCGAGGAGAGCACGGGTCTCTTCGGCCGGGTCGCGGCTGCGCCGGCTGAGGTGGAGCGCCTCGGTGAACAGGGTCCGCGACTGCGCGTACCGGCGTTGGTACACGCCGGTGAAGGCCAGGCAGTTCCGCAGGGCGATGGCCATCCGCGGGTCGGCGGCCTCGTCCACGCGCGCGAGTGCGATGTCGAGGGCGGTCTGGCACTCGTGGTAGCGGCCCTGCCGTGTGAAGTAGTCCACCAGCGCCTCGGCGATCCAGCACGCGTGGTCGATCTCGCCGAGGGCCACGGCGTGCCCGACGACGTCGGGGAGTTCCCCGCCGGCCGCGTCCAGCCAGACCTCCGCGTCCTTCCAGTGCGTGAACGGTGCTCCGGCGGGTCGGGGCCCGGTGGGGAAACCGGTGGCGAGGCCCCAGTCACTGGTGACCCGGGCCGCGTCCAGGTAGAGGCGCAGGGCGGCCGTGCGCGTGCCGGCGGCCTCGTCGGGCAGGGCTTCCGCGAGGCGCCGGGCGTGCACGCGCACCAGGTCGTGCAACCGGTAGCGGCCCGGACGCGGCTGTTGCAGAAGGCTCGTGTCGACCAGGCTCTCCAGGATCTGCTCGGTGTCGTCGGCCGACCCGCCGAGCATGGCCGCGGGCGTCAGCACGTCGAACTCGACCGTCGGCGCCTGGCCCAGGGCACGGAATCCGCGCCGCTGGTCGGGTGCGAGCTGGTCGTACGACAGCCGGAAGGCCGCCTCGACGCTGCGGTTGCCGATGCTCAGTTCGCCCAGCCGGCGCTCGTCGCCCGCCATGCGGCCCACCAGGTGCTCCACCGTCCAGGTGTGGCGGCTCTGCAGCCGCGACCCGGCGATGCGCAGCGCCAGCGGCAGACCGTCGCACAGTCCGACGAGCTGTCGCGTAGCCTCCGGCTCGTGGCTCGCGCGCTCCTCTCCGATGAGGTGCGTGAGCAGCAGCACCGCGTCCCCGCCGGTCAGCGGCTCCAACGTGACGCGCCGGTCGGCGTCCAGTTCGGCCAGCCGCCGGCGGCCGGCCACCAGCACCCTGCTTCCCGCGCCCGCGGGCAGCAGCGGTCGCACCTGGTCGGCGTCCAGGACGTCGTCCAGTACGAGGAGCAGCCGTAGCGCGCTGGTCGCCGCGCGCCAGGCGGCGGTGAGTTCTTCGAGGTCGCTCGGCAGCTCGCCCTTGGCCGCGCCCAGGGAACGCAGCAGGCGCTGCAGCGCCTGCTCGGGGGACTGGCGCCGCTGCGTGCTGTGCGCGCGCAGGTCCACGAACAGGCTGCCGTCCGGGTACCGGTCGCTGAGCTCACGGGCCGCGCGTACGACGAGCGCGGTCTTGCCGACCCCGGCCGTACCGTCCACGGTCACGATCGATACGGATCCGGGCGCGGAAGGCCCGGTCAGTTGCGCGAGCGCGGCCTCCCGGCCGATGAGGCGGCCGGCGTCGCCCGGCAGTTCATTGACGGCGCGGCGGGTCCCGGGCCGGCCGGGACGTGCGGCGGAGCGTTCGGCGCCCGTACCGAGCAGGAGTTCGTCGTCGCGGCGCAGCACCGCCTCGTACAGCCGGCGGAGCTCTTCCCCCGGACCGACGCCGAGCTCGTCCCTCAGTCGTACGCGCAGGCCCTGGTAGGCGTTGAGTGCTTCCGCCTGGCGCTCACAGCCGTACAGGGCCCGCATCCGCAGCGCCAGCAGCGACTCGTCGTACCGGTCGGACGGGGACAGGGCGCCGAGGTCGTCCAGGACCTCACCGAACCGCCCCAGCAGGAGCAGGCACGTGAGCCTCTCCAGCCGGAGCCCTCGCCGGCGCTCCGACAGCCGCTCCCGCTCGGCCTGCGCGAACGACCCCGGCAGGCCGGTCAGGGGCTCGCCCCGGAACAGTGCGAGCGCCGCGGACAACCGGTCGGCGGCCCCGGCCAGATCGCCGGACCCCTTCGTACGCCGCGCCTCATCGGCCCGTTCGGTCACATCCGCCACATCGAGCCGGACCCCGTCGACGACGAAGCGGTACCAGCCCTTTCCGCTGCGGATCACCGACTCCGTATGCCGCGTGCCCTCCGCGTCGAGCGCCCGGCGCAGCGGGTTGACGTGACTGGCCAGCACTTTGTGACCGGATGCGGGCGGCTCCGTTCCCCACACTCCGCGCATCAGCTGCTCATGGCTCAGCACGGCACCTTTGCCGAGCAGCAACGCCGCCAGCACGGCCTGCCGTTTGACCGGCCCCAGATCCAGTGGCACCGCGCCCCGCCACGCCCGTAAGGGACCGAGTACCGCGATTCGGAGCTGCTCGGGAGGTGCGCCGTCCATGGACAAGCCCGCTTTCGCACATCATCGGAATTTCATCTGCCTTGCAGCGTGTCCGCTCATGGTTGCAGAGATGCGACGGACGACGGCTGAGAAGCCGGGAGCGCGAGGGGCGCGGTGTGATCGAGCTGGCGAGTGTGATCAGGGACCTACGGGAGGAGCTGGGGCGGGCGATCGCCGATGCCGAGGGCGAGGCACTGCGCTTCGAGCTGGGCCCGATCGAGTTGGAGCTGACGGTCGCGCTGGAGCGGTCCGGGCAGGCGGGGGCGCACGTGCGGTTCTGGGTGGTGGAGTCCGGTGCGGAGGCGGCGGTGAGCGCCGCCTCGGCCCAGCGCGTCTCACTGGCGTTGCGACCGGCCTTGGTGGGGGTGGACACCACGCCGTTCATCTCCGGCAGCGCTGACGCGCACGAGCGGTGAGGGCCTTCGTGGGCGGGGCGACGGAGCCGGACGGACTCGACCGGAGGCGGGCCGTCCAGGTCCTCACCACGCACGGCACGGGCGCCGGCGGGCGGGGGTCGGGCTACCTGGTGGCCGCGAACACGGTGCTCACGGCCGCGCACGTGGTGGACGGCGCGACGACGGTGCAGGTGCGCTTCCTCACCGAGGACGGCGGTACGCGGGAGGTGCCGGGCGCGCCGGTCTGGGTGAACTCCGACGCGGACGTCGCGCTGATCGCCCTCGCGGACGGCTCCGGCCCGGACGGCCCGGCCGCCGCCGCGGTTGCGGCGGTGCGGTTCGCCCGTGTCGCGAAGCCGGTGGAGTGCGAAGCGCTGGGATTCCCGAGGTTCAGACTGCGCTCCGGGCCCGCGTCGCCGGATGGCGGCGGGCCCGCGTCGTACCGGGATTCCCACCACGCGCGCGGTGAGACCACCCCGTTGTCGAACCGGCGCGAGGGCAGTTTGGAGATCACCCTGAAGTCTTCCCCGGAGTACGACCCCGAGCGGGGCCGTTCCCCTTGGGAGGGCATGTCGGGGGCCCCGGTGTGGAGCGGCGGGTACGTGATCGGCGTCATCACCAGGCACTACCGCTCCGACGGGCTCAGCACGCTCGCGGCGAGCCCGGTGGACCGCTGGTATCGACGGATGAGTCCGCGGGAGATCGGCGAACTGAGCTCGCTGACCGCTCTGCCGGCGCATCCCGGCCAACTCGAAGCGCTTCCCCGGGCGGCGCCGCTGCCCGCGGCGCCGGAGCTGCGGGAGGCGGCCGGGCTGCTCGCCTCCAGGGTGGCCGGGCAATGGAGCAAGGAGGAGCGGCGGCGGCGCGTGCACGACCCGTTCCCGCTGCCCGTGGGCTTCCGGAACGCCGACGCGCGTCTGGTCGATCACTGGGCCAAGATCTGCGACGCTCCGCCCGGGGCCGATCCGGCGCCGCTCGCACTGGCCGGCCGCATCGACCGGATCGTGGACGTCTACCGGTCCGTTCCGTCCCGCCGGCTGGTGGTGCTCGGTGCGGCCGGGGCGGGCAAGACGATCACGACCGTGCGCTTCGTCCTCGACCGGCTGGCCGCCCGTACGCCCGACGAGCCCGTACCGGTGATCTTCAGCTTGGGGTCATGGGACCCGACCACCGTCTCCCTGCGCGACTGGATGTGCCACCAGCTGGTACGGGACCACGGCCTCGCCGTTCCCGCCGCACACGGAGGGAACCTGGCGGGCGCCCTGGTCGACAGCGGCTGGATCCTGCCGGTCATGGACGGGTTCGACGAGATCGCGGGCGGCCTGCGGCGTGCGGCGATGAAAGAGCTCGACCGCACCACCACCGCGCTGCTCCTCACCAGCCGTCCCCGGGAGTACGCCGAGGCAGTGGAGACGACCCGTCCCCTCCCGAAGGCCGCCGTGGTCGAGCTGGACGAGCTGGCCCTGGCCGACGTCGCCCTCTACCTGCCCCTCACCAGCCGCCCGGGGACGGGCGGCGGTACGGGCGGCACCGTGTGGGAACCCGTTCTGGACGAGCTGCGCAGGGAGCGGCGCGGCCCGGGTGCGGAGAACGTCGCCAGAGTGCTCACCACCCCGCTGATGGTCGCCATCGCCCGCACCGTCTACGGCGACACCCCAGGGTGCGACCCCGTACGGCTCCTGGACACCGCCACCTTCGCCTCCCCGGAAGCCCTGCGGGGACATCTCCTGGCAGCGTTCACCCCGGCCGCCTACGAGCCCTCGCCGGTCGACACCGGCAGCGGCGGCGGCCGTCGGCGGCGGCGGCCGGACTGGAACCCCGACCGCGCGCAGCAGTGGCTCGGCCACCTCGCCGCGCACCTGGACCGACTCGGCAGGGCGGCCACGGGCGCCCCGGCACGTGACCTCGCCTGGTGGCAACTGGGCACCACGATGAGCCGATCCTCGCGGATGCTCGTGATCGGATTCCTGGCCGCACTGGCCCTCGGGGTGACGACCGCCGTCGGGAACGTTCCCGCGGATCTGGTGGCGACATCGTTCGGGCTCAGGTTCGCGCTCGTACGGGGGCTCGTGGTCGGGTTCCTGCACGCGCTCGTGAACGGGCTGTTCTTCGGGCTCGTGTACGGATTCGTGACGCGGGGCGGGGCAGAGCCGTCGCGCGTACGCGTACAGGTCTTCGGCAGGACCGGGCGCGGGCGTACGGGGGTCCTCCCCAGGTTCGGGCTGGGGCTCGTGTGCGGGGTCCTGGCAGCGCTGGTGCTCCTGTTCCTGGACAGGGTCGTGGTCGAGTCCCTGGGACTCGGTGACGGCCTGGACGGCGGACTCGCGGGGGCCCTCGTGTTCGTACCGGGGCTCGGGCTCGGGGTCGGGTCGGTATTCGGGCTCATGGCCTGGCTGGAAGTACCCGTCGACATCGGATCCGGCGTCAGTTCCTCGGAGCTGCTCGCACAGGACCGCAGGAACGTGGTCGTCCATCTGCTGGTGTGGGCCTTCGTGTTCGGGACGGGCGCCGGATGCGCCAACGCATTCACGGGAGGGCCCGTGTGGGGACTTCTGCTGGGGCTGGCGTTCGGGATCGAAGCCGCCTTCGCGGGCGGACTCGCGTACGGACTCGCTTTCACCGCCTGGGGTCAGTGGGTGGCCCTCGCGCGCATCTGGCTGCCGCTCACGGGGCAACTGCCCTGGCGGTTGGTCGCTTTCCTCGACGACGCGTGCGAGCGGGACGTGCTGCGCCAGGCGGGCGCCGTCTATCAGTTCCGTCACGCACAACTCCAAGACCACCTGACCCGGGTCCATCGTGCGGGCCGCGACGGCAGCGGCGCGCCGACCACCGCCGCGTCGTGTACCGCGGGCGAAGCGGACCCGAAGGCGGCGGCTTGCCCTGTGCCGGCCGTGGCCGGCACATCACCGCACCACGTATGTCTCCGAGAGATCGAAACACCCTGATGGGGGTCGGCATGAGCACTGGCAAGCGCACCCAGAACCCGCTGGAACGGCGGCGGCCGGTCCCTGCCGTCCGGAGTACTCCGTTCTCACGCGGCCCGCTGCGCACGGCGTTGGTCGCGGCGGTCGCGGGCGGGGTGCTGGGACTCCCGGGAGCCGGACCCGCTGCCGCGGCTCCGGTGTCACTCACCCTGCGGTACACGTGCTCGACCGGGTTGATCGGGAATCTGCCTGTCAGGGTGCGGATCGACGCGGACGTCCCCGAGTCGGCCGAGGCGGGAAGGGCCACCCCGGCCTTCCCTGTCGACGCGGCGGTGCTGGTCCCCGCGGACGCAGCGAAAATGCTGGGCGGGATCGGTGCGAAGACCATCGAGGGCACGGTGGAGGCTCAGGCGCGCGTGGCGGCCCCGGAGGGGGACGTCCGGGTGAAGGTACCGGTCGGTGCGAAGGCCGGGATCCCGGCGTCCGGGTCCTTCCACATCGAGGCGTCCGGCTCCGCACCGGCGCTGACCTTCCGGCGTGCGGGCAGCGCGCGGATCACCGTCGGCGACCTCGTCGCGCATCTCGCGCTGAAGGACGTGAGCGGCGACGTCGTCCATCCGGGCGAGATCGACGCCAGGTGCACGCCGGATGCAGGGCAGAACGACGTCTTGGCGTCGTTCCGCATCACTGGGGGCGGGGGCGGGGGCGGGGGCGGGGGCGGGACCGAGGGCGGTACCGGGGGAGGGACCGGGAAGGACACGGACCCGGGCCCGGACACGGACACGGACACGGAGCCGGAGCCGGGCCCGTCCGCCGCATCGGGTACCGCTGGTACGGCCGCCGCCGCCGTCGCCGGCGTGCCGTCGGCCGACGGGACCGCGGCGGGCGCCACGGGGTCCACACCGCGGGGCGTGCTCCCCGATACCGGAGCCGATCCGGCCCCCTGGCTGTTCGGCGGCGCGGGCGTGTTGCTGGCTGCGGGCGCGGGCGCCCTGTTTGCCGTACGCCGATCCCGTGCGGAGGCGCCTCGATGTCCGTGTTCATGAGCGTGGCCCGGTGCCGGTAAGGGCACCAGCCCGGCGGAGGAGGAAACGCTGAGCCCCGGGCGGGTGAATACCTGTGCTCGCCATATGAGAATTTGACGGACCGCGCGCTGAGGGTTTTTCACCGCTGCAATGAGAGTGCCGATATTTACGGCGCGGGTCACCGTGCCGTGCTACTGTCGATCTCAGTTGCAGTTGTGGTTCCCAAAATTTCAAGCACTCGGACCGGACTTCGTGTCTGCTGCGGGGGCTTGTGTATTTCCGGTCTTTTGGTCCGGCGGGGCAATCATCGCGGCGACACGTGGTCCGCACGTTGCGGATCACGTTGTACTGCCCCAAAGGAGATTTGACATGGCTACTGGTACCGTGAAGTGGTTCAACGCGGAAAAGGGTTTCGGCTTCATCGAGCAGGACGGTGGCGGCGCTGACGTGTTCGCCCACTACTCGAACATCGCCACCCAGGGCTTCCGCGAGCTGCAGGAAGGCCAGAAGGTCAGCTTCGACATCGCGCAGGGCCAGAAGGGCCCGACGGCCGAGAACATCGTTCCCGCCTGACGCTGACGCGTACTTCACAGCTGGGGCCCGCATCCCTCGGGGTGCGGGCCCCAGCTGTGCGTTTTCCCCGCAGTGAGTTCACCTGCGGGACGATCCGAGGATTCCGCGGCCCTCCGCACGAGGATCCTCGCCCGTTTCCAGCGCCTGAGCCCGCACGGAACTTCGCCGGCCAGAAACGCTTTCACACCCCATCCGGCCCATTCTCGCAATTCTCCGTGCGCTCGCCGCTGCGGGAATTCCTTGATATGCGCCGCATTCGAGGAAGGTTCCGCATGAACCGCACACGCACGAACACCCGCTCCGCCGCCTCCTCCTCCCGCACGGGCGGGAGCCGGTTCGGCTCGGCGGCCCCCAGCCGTTCCGGCGGTCAGTCCCGCTCCGGCGGCCAGGCCCGCTCGGGAGGACAGGGCCGCTCCGGCGGCTACGGCCGCCGGCCCGCCGCCGCCGTACAGGGCGAGTTCGCCCTCCCCCGGACGATCACCCCCGCGCTGCCCGCCGTAGAGGCGTTCGCCGAGCTCGACATGCCCGCCCCGCTGCTCGCCGCGCTCGGCGCGGAGGGCGTGAGCGTCCCGTTCCCGATCCAGGCCGCGACCCTGCCGAACACCCTCGCGGGCCGCGACGTGCTCGGCCGCGGGCGCACCGGCTCCGGCAAGACCCTCGCCTTCGGCCTCGCGCTGCTCGCCCGTACCGCCGGACGGCGGGCGGAGCCCCGTCAGCCGCTGGCCCTGGTACTCGTCCCCACCCGCGAGCTCGCCCAGCAGGTCACGGACGCCCTCACCCCCTATGCCCGCTCCGTGAAGCTGCGGCTGGCCACGGTCGTCGGAGGCATGTCGATCGGAAAGCAGGCCGGCGCGCTCCGCGGTGGTGCCGAGGTGGTCGTCGCGACCCCCGGACGCCTCGCGGACCTCATCGAGCGTGGCGACTGCCGGCTCGACCAGGTCGACATCACCGTGCTCGACGAGGCCGACCAGATGGCCGACATGGGCTTCATGCCGCAGGTCACCGCGCTGCTCGACCAGGTGCGCACGGGCGGCCAGCGGATGCTGTTCTCCGCGACCCTCGACCGCAACGTCGACCTGCTCGTGCGCCGCTACCTGAACGACCCCGTCGTCCACTCCGTCGACCCCTCGGCCGGCGCGGTGACCACGATGGAACACCACGTGCTGCACGTGCAGGGCGCCGACAAGCACGCCACGACCACGGAGATCGCCGCCCGCGACGGCCGCGTGATCATGTTCCTGGACACCAAGCACGCCGTCGACCGGTTGACCCTGGACCTCCTCAACAGCGGCGTACGGGCCGCGGCCCTGCACGGCGGCAAGTCCCAGCCCCAGCGCACCCGCACCCTGGCCCAGTTCAAGACCGGGCACGTGACCGTGCTGGTGGCCACCAACGTCGCCGCCCGCGGCATCCACGTCGACAACCTGGACCTCGTGGTCAACGTGGACCCGCCCACCGACCACAAGGACTACCTCCACCGCGGCGGACGCACCGCCCGCGCGGGCGAGTCCGGCAGCGTCGTCACCCTCGTCACCCCCAACCAGCGACGCGACATGACCCGCCTGATGGCCACCGCCGGCATCAACCCGCAGGTCACCCAGGTCCGCTCCGGTGAGGCCGAGTTGCAGCGCATCACCGGCGCCCGGACCCCGTCCGGCATCCCCGTCGTCATCACCGCGCCGGTGAGCGAGCGCCCCAAGCGCAGCGCCGCCTCGCGCGGCCGGCGCGGCGGCCCCTCGCAGGCCGCGCGGCGTAGCGGCCGGCCCCAGGCCAGGTCCGACGCCGCCGCCTAGCGAGACCCCTTCCCCCCTTCTCTCCGTAAGTGAGGCATCATGCGCTGTGTCATCGCCCGGTTCCCGTTCGACCTCACCAAGGCCGGAGTGCTGGAATCGATGAAGGGGGTCAAGCCCGAAACCGTCGTGGGCGAATCGGTGGTCATCGGCCGTCGCGTCTACCCCGTCATGCAGGTGGGACAGGTCATCACCCGCCAGGACCGCCGCGACTTCAGCGCCGGCGAGGTCATCCGGGCCATGACCCAGCTCGGCTTCACCGTCCGCGGCCTGCCCGCGGCTCCCGGCGCGGCCCTGAGCCCGCTCCGGCAGGCGTCCGCGATGCTCGGCGTCTCCGTCTGAGCGGCGGCACGACACGGAAGGCCCCGACCGGCACCCCGCCGGTCGGGGCCTTCGCCGTGCGCGGCGTCCGCGAGCGCGGGCACCTGCCCGGGGGGAAACACACCATGGCCGACAGATGGTGTTGAATTTCCCCCGGGGCCCTGGCGCCGTACGGCACCAGGGCCCCTCGACGCGCTCCCAAGAAGAGGTGCAGATGACAGAGGACGACTCGCTCGGCGGCCGGCTGGACGACGATGACTACCCCGCCTACACGATGGGCAGGGCCGCCGAGCTGCTCGGCGCCACCCCCGGCTTCCTCCGTGCCATCGGCGAGGCCCGCCTGATCACCCCGCTCCGCTCGGAGGGCGGCCACCGCCGCTACTCCCGCTACCAGCTGCGCATCGCCGCCCGCGCCCGGGAACTCGTCGACCAGGGCATGCAGGTCGAGGCCGCCTGCCGCATCGTCATCCTCGAGGACCAGCTCGAAGAGGCCCAGCGCCTCAACGAGGAATTCCGCCGCGCCGCGGGCACACCACCCGACCCGTCCGACTGACCCGGCCGATGCGCTGCTCGGAGCGGCCCCTCACCACGTCCCCGAGAACCTTGCCCTTGCCCGGGAACGGGTGGCACATCACCTGCTGTGCCACCCGCCCCGTCGGCGGGCCGGGCGCCGCGTCTCATGCCGCTCGACGCCAGGGCAGACGGGCGAGGCTCGCGGGTGGTCCGTGCAAGGGTGTGGTCGGGCAGCATGGGGCGATGGACTTCGATCAGCCGCTGCCCCGCGAGGTGAAGGTCATCGATTCGGCCTCGCTGTTCGGGCTGGAGGAGCGGGCGTGTGACCTCGGCCTGAACCAGCGGCTGGACCCGGTGTGGGTGCGGGCGAATGCGGCTCCCGACGGTGCCCACTACCTGTGGCCGGCCCTGTGGAACAGCCTGTCCCACCGCCCGGACGTGCCACGTCAGCTGCGGTGCGAGCTGTTGATCACGCTGCGTCCGGGAGACCGCGTGAGGAGTCTGCTGGACGTGCTTCCCGGCGACTTCACCCCGCTGCCGAGGGTGACCTCACGCGAAGAAGGCATGCGGGTCAGCCGGCTCCTTGACCGCTCTCCTTCGGTCAGGGAGTGGCTACTGCGGGAAGGCCAGGGCTCGGACCTGCTGTGACGGGCGTCGCCGCGGAACTCTGATCGGCACTGTCGTAGTCCCCCAGGCCCGGCAGCACGGGCGGGCGGCGCACGCTGCTGGGCTGATGGCTTCCGGGGCCTGCCTGTCGGGTTCGCCTCCGGCTGTGTGCGCTGTCGTGTCAACTCCTGGGCGCAGGAGGTCAACGCGGCCGTTCGGGTCGCTCGTAGCGTGAAGAAGTGCCGGGCCGCGGAAGCGGCGGGCGCGCTTCCGATTGCTGCGAAAGGACCCCTCATGTTCGACATCAACCAGGTGCAGGCTGCCCCCGGCGCGGACCTTCTCACGCCCGACAACGCGGTCATGCTCTTCGTCGACCACCAGCCGCAGATGTTCTTCGGCACCGGCAGCGGCGATCGTGCCGCCATCATCAACAGCACCGTGGGTCTCGCCAAGGCGGCCAAGGCGTTCGATGTTCCGGCCGTCCTGACCACGGTCGCCGCCGAGTCGTTCTCCGGGCCCCTGCTGCCGCAGCTCGCCGAGGTGTTCCCCGGGAACGAGGTCATCGACCGCACCACCATGAACGCCTGGGAGGACGAGGCGCTCGTGGCGGCGGTCAGGGCGACCGGGCGCAGGAAGATCGTCCTGGCCGGCCTGTGGACCGAGGTCTGCCTGGTGCTGCCCGCGCTCTCGGCGCTGGAGCAGGGGTACGAGGTGTACGTCGTGACCGATGCCTCCGGGGGCGTCAGCCCGGCCGCCCACGAGCACGCGCTGCAGCGGATGATCGCCGCCGGCGCGGTCCCGGTGACCTGGGTCCAGGTCCTCCTGGAGCTGCAGCGCGACTGGGCGCGCCAGGAGACGTACGGCGCGGTCATGGAGATCGTCAAGGCCCACGCGGGCGCGTACGGCCTGGGTGTCGTGTACGCGCAGAGCGTCATCGGCGCGCACGCGGCGGGCTGACCCCCGTGGACACCGGCATTCTGATCCTGCGTCTGCTGGTGGGACTGCTCGTCGCCGGGCACGGTGTGCAGAAGGTCAGCTCGCACCTGGGCGGCAAGGGACTCAAGGGCGGTAGCGAGGAGTTCCGCGCCGACGGCTTCCGCGGCGGTGCCCTCACCGCCCTGGCGGCGGGCGGCGGTCAGATCGGATCGGGCCTGCTGCTCGCCGTCGGCCTCCTGACCCCGCTCGCCGCGACCGGGGCCATCGGGGTCATGACGGTCGCGCTCACCGTGAAACGGCGCCACGGGCTCTGGGTGCAGAACGACGGATACGAGTACCCACTCGTCCTCATCGGCACCGCCGCCGCCCTCGCCGCCGCCGGCCCCGGCGCCTGGTCCCTCGACGCGGCCCTCGGCCTCACGCCCTACCCGCTGTGGTGGGCCGCCCTCGCGCTCGTGGCCGGCCTGGGCAGCGGACTCCTCACCCGGCTCGTCCTGCACCGGCGGGCCCCGGCGGCGCCGCACGCCGCCGCCCCCGGCAGGCGCTGAGCGCTGAGCGTTCAGCGCGAGCCGCGCAGACCGGGTCCGGCCGCCCGCGTACCCCCGGCCGGGCGGCCGGGCCCTTCCCACTCCCTCCCGAGCAGGAGCACCCGATGGACACACTCACGACCCCGCACGGCGGCGGCCAGCCGCTTCTGCACCAGAAGGGCGCCGAGACCCAGGCGTTCGGCACGCTCAAGCAGTTGCCGATCGGCCTCGGCCACGACACGCGCATGTACGGCTGCCAGCGGCTGAACCGCGTCCTCGCCGACACGCAGATCCTGTACTCCCTCTACAAGAAGCACCACTGGCTCATGCGCGGGGCGACCTTCTACTCGCTCCACCTGATGCTGGACAAGCACGCAGAGGCCCAACTGGCCATCGTGGACGCGCTGGCCGAGCGGGTCCAGAGCCTCGGCGGCGTCGCCGTCGGGGATCCTCGCCACGTCGCGGAGCTGACCGCGATCCCCCGGCCGCCGGACGGCGTCGAGCCGGTGCCCGTCATGCTGTCGAGGCTCCTCGACGGGCACGAGCGGATCCTGATCGACGCCCGGGACGCCGCCGCCCGGCTCACCGGGGAGGGCGACGAGGGCAGCGCCGACCTCCTCGTCTCGGATGTCATCCGGACCGGCGAGGCGCAGGTGTGGTTCCTGGCCGAGCACCTCGTGGACACCCCCCTGGTGCACGGCTGATGGACACGTACGACGTCGTCGTGGTCGGCGGCGGTCCGGCCGGCGAGGTCGTCGCCGGCCGGACCGTCCGGTCGGGGCTGACCGCCGTCGTGGTCGAGGCCGAGGCGGTCGGCGGCGAGTGCTCCTACCGTGCCTGCGTGCCGAGCAAGGCCCTGCTGCGACCCGGCACCGCCCGAGCGGCGGCCCGCTCGGTGGACGGTGCCCGGCAGGCGGTCACGGCGGCACTCGACCCGGCGCGCGTCCTGGCCCGCCGTGACCGCTTCACCGGGCGCGGCGACGACACCGGCCAGGCCGACTGGCTCGACGGTGCGGGCATCGCGCTCGTACGGGGGCACGGACGGCTCGCCGGCGAGCGCCGGGTGGAGGTGACCGGGGCCGACGGCACGGTCCGTACCCTGCGCGCCCGGCGCGCGGTCGTGGTCTGCACCGGCACGGAACCCGCCCTTCCGCCGGTCGAAGGGCTCGACCGGATCGGTGTGTGGACCAGCCGGCAGGCCACCACGGCCGACGCGGTGCCCGAGCGGCTCGTCGTCATCGGCGGGGGAGTGGTGGCCTGCGAGATGGCCACCGCATGGCGCTCGCTCGGTTCCTCCGTCACTCTGCTGGTCCGCGACCAGGCCCTGCTGACCGGGTGGGAGCCGTGTGCCGGCGAAGAGGTCACCCGGGGGCTGGGCGATCTGGGCGTCACGATCCGTTTCGGGGCGTCGGCCGTCCGGGTCACCCGCGGCGCCGACACCCGCACGGTGACCGTGAACACCGACGACGGCACCGCCCTCGTCTGCGACGAGGTCCTCGCCGCAGTGGGCCGGCGCCCGCGCACGGCGGACCTCGGCCTGGGCTCCGTCGGTCTGCCCGCAGGCGACTGGCTCCCGGTCGACGACACCTGCCGGGTCACCGCGGTCGGCGGCGAATGGCTCTATGCCGTCGGCGACGTGAACCACCGTGCGCCGCTGACCCACATGGCCAAGTACCAGGCCCGCGCCTGCGCGGCGGCGATCGCCGAGCGAGCCGCGGGGCGCCCGGCCGTCACCGGCGGCCGGCAGCCGTGGAGCGCGGAGGCCGACCACGTCGCCGTCCCGCAGGCCGTCTTCACCCGCCCCGAAGTCGCGAGCGTCGGTCTCACGGAACGCGCGGCGCGCGAAGCGGGTCTCGCGGTACGCACGGTGGAGTACCGCATCGACGACGTCGCAGGGGCCGCGCTCTACGCGGACGACTACCGCGGCCTCGCCAAGCTCGTCGTCGACGAGACCCGACGGGTCGTCGTCGGCTGCACACTCACCGGCCCGATGGCGGCCGAACTCGTCCACACGGCCACCGTGGCCATCGTGGGCGAGGTCCCCCTGGAGCGTCTGTGGCACGCCGTGCCCGCCTTCCCGACGGTGAGCGAGGTCTGGCTCCGGCTCCTGGAGGCGTACGGCCTCTGAGGCGAGGTCCCGTCCGCTCGTCCGGCGCGCCCCTCCCGCTCACCCTGCGCGCCCCCCGACCGGCGCCCCCCGACCGACCGAGGCCGCCCGAACGCTTCACCCGAAAAGAAACCTCATGCATCCCACGAGACGCACCCTCGCCCTCGCCCTGCCGGCCCCGGTGGCCGCGCTGACGGGCGCTGCCCCCGCCGTACCCGCGAGCCTCCCGGCCGCCGCCACCGGCACCCAGAAGGAGAAACCCTCATGACAAACCGTCCGGTCCTCGAACCCGCCGCCCGGGCCTTCGCCGACGCCACCGCCCAGCCGCCGTACCTCTACCAGATCCCCGTCGCCGAAGGCCGTAAGGCCGTGGACGACGTCCAGAGCGGCGAGGGCGTTCCCCTGCCCGACGTCGACGAGGAGTGGATCACCGTTCACGGCGGCCCGGCCGGCGACGTCCGCGCCCGGATCGTCCGCCCGCGCCACGCCACCGGCCCGCTCCCCGTCATCCTCTACATCCACGGCGCCGGCTGGGTCTTCGGCAACGCCCACACCCACGACCGGCTCGTCCGCGAACTGGCCGTCGGCACGGGGGCGGCCGTGGTGTTCCCCGAGTACGACCTCTCGCCCGAGGCGCGCTATCCCGTCGCGATCGAGCAGAACTACGGCGTCGCCCAGTGGATCGCCCGCGAGGGCCACCACAAGGACCTCGACGGCACGCGGATCGCCGTCGCCGGCGACTCCGTCGGCATGAGCGCCGCCCTCACCCTCATGGCCAAGGGGCGCGGCGACGTCGCGCTCGTCCAGCAAGTCCTCTTCTACCCGGTCACGGACGCGAGTTTCGACACCGACTCGTACCACGAGTTCGCCGAGGGCCACTTCCTGCGCCGCGACGCCATGAAGTGGTTCTGGGACCAGTACACGACCGACGAGGCCGAGCGCGCCCAGATCACCGCCTCCCCGCTGCGCGCCTCCACCGAGCAGCTCACCGGCCTGCCGCCGGCCCTGGTCATCACCGCCGAGGCCGACGTCCTGCGCGACGAGGGCGAGGCGTACGCGGCGAAGCTGCGCGCCGCCGGAGTCCCCGTCACCGCCCTGCGCGTCCAGGGCGCCATCCACGACTTCGTCATGCTGAACGCGCTGCGCGGGACGCGGGCCGCTGAGCTCGCCCTCGGTCTCGCCACCGACACCCTGCGCGAGGCCCTCGCATGACCGGGCCGTCGACGACGAGCATGCCGGTGGCGGGCCTCGTCCCCGCCCCGCGGAGGGAACACGAGCACGCCGACCTCCTCGTCCGCAACGCCAAGGTGTTCACCGGCGACCCCGCCCGCCCCGAGGCCCGTGCCGTCGCCATCCGCGGCGGCCGGGTCGCGGCCCTCGGTGACGACCACGGCCTCGCCCACCTCGTCGGGCCGGGAACGAGGGTCGTCGACGCCCTGGGCCGCCGGGTGATCCCCGGCCTGAACGACTCGCACCTGCATGTCATCCGGGGCGGCCTGAACTACGTCCTGGAGCTGCGCTGGGACGGCGTACGAAGCCTCCGGCACGCCCTGGCGATGCTGCGCGAGCAGGCCGGCCGCACCCCCAGGGGGCAGTGGATCCGGGTGGTGGGCGGCTGGACCGCCGAACAGTTCGCCGAGCGCAGGATGCCGACCGTCGCCGAGCTGAACGCCGCCGCCCCCGACACCCCCGTCTTCGTCCTGCACCTGTACCAGTCGGCCCTGATGAACCGGGCCGCGGTGCGGGCAGCCGGATTCACCCGTGACACCCCGGATCCCCGCGGCGGGCAGATCGTACGGGGCCGGGACGGCGAACCCAACGGCGTTCTCCTCGCCGCGCCGAGCGCTCTCCTCCTGTACTCGACCCTGGCCAAGGCACCGGCTCTCGACGAGGACGACAAGCGGACGTCGACCCGTCACTTCCTGCGCGAACTGAACCGCTTCGGACTGACGTCCGCGGTCGACGCGGCCGGCGGGTTCCAGAACTTCCCCGACAACTACGCCACGGTCGCCGACCTCGCCGGGTCGGGGGAACTGACCCTGCGGATCGCCTACCACCTCTTCCCGCAGACGGCCGGGCAGGAACTCGCCGACCTGACGCGCTGGACCGAGATGGTCAAGCCCGGGGACGGGGACGAGTGGCTCCGGCTGAACGGCGCGGGCGAGAACCTGACCTGGGCGGCCGCTGACTTCGAGAACTTCTCCGAGCCCCGGCCCGAGCTCGCCGCGGGCTACGAGGGCGAGTTCGAGAGCGCCGTCCGGCTCCTCCTGGAGAAGGGCTGGGGCTTCCGGCTCCACGCGACCTACGACGAGACGATCCGCCGCGACCTGGCCGTCTTCGAGAAGCTCGCCGCGGAGGGGCTGTTCCCCGGCGGCAACCGCTGGCTCTTCGACCACGCGGAGACCGTCTCGGCCGGCAGCCTCGACCGGATCGCCGCCCTCGGCGGCGCCGTCTCGGTCCAGAACCGGATGTCCTTCCAGGGCGCCGCGTTCCTCGACCGCTACGGCGCCGGGGCCGCCGCCCACACCCCTCCGGTCCGGGCCATGCTCGACCGCGGTCTGACCGTCGCGGCCGGAACCGACGCCACCCGCGTCTCCTCGTACAACCCGTGGGTCGCACTCCACTGGCTCGTGACCGGGCGCACCGTCGGAGGCACCGCGCTCTATCCGGCGGGGAACCTGCTCGACCGCGAGACCGCCCTCGACCTCTATACCCGCGGGGGTGCCCGGCTCACCGGCGAGCAGGACGTCAAGGGAACCCTGCGGGAAGGCTCGTACGGCGACCTCGCCATCCTCTCCGACGACTTCCTCACCGTGCCCGAGGACGTCATTCCCGACATCGAGTCCGTCCTCACCGTCGTCGGCGGCCGCATCGTCTACGCGACCGCGGAGTACGGGGGTCTCGACGAGACGGTTCCGCCGGTGACCCCCGAGTGGAGCCCGGTGGCCCATTTCGGCGGCTACCAGTCGGGCCGGGAGGGCCGGGAGGGCCAGGGCGGCGCCTACCAGGCGTCACGCGTGGCCGAGGCCGTCGCCGAGTCCGAGCAGCACCGCCGCTGGCGCGTCGCGCGCGGCTCCGTTCCCGAGACGACGCCGTCCCTCGTCGACCCCTGCTTCGATCACTGAAAGAGAGACCCACTCGATGAACGCAGCCTCCCCCGTCGCCGACGGCGGCGACACCCCGCCAACCCAGCCGGACGTTCCCCCGGGACGCGGTTTCGAGCCGGACCTCCGGTCGATGACCCGGATCAACCTGCGTCCCATCGCCTCACCCATGCCGCTCGGCTTCTTCACGATAGCCATCGCTTCCGTGATGACGGGCTGCCTGCAGCTCGGTCTCTTCGACGAGGCGGCCCGCGCCGCCGTCGCCTTCACCGTGCTGCCGGCCTTCGTCCTCCAACTCCTGGTGAGCGTGCTGGCCTTCGGTGCCCGTGACGTGATCGCGGCGACGCTGATGGCGGTGTTCGCCGGCAGCTGGCTGCCCTACTCGCTCGTCATGCTCAGCGGCGCGGCCGACGGCCTTCAGGTCCTCGGCGTGTTCAACCTGGCGCTCCTTGGCTTCGGGGCGCTGATGACCGCCGTGACCCGGCCCAAGCGCGCGCTGTGGTTCGTGCTCGCGGTCTCCCTGCCCCGCTGGGCGGCCACCGGCCTCGCGGGCATCACCGGCGCCCAATGGCTGACCCGCACGTCCGGCGCGCTCGGCCTCGTGGTGGCGCTCGTCGCGATGTACACGGCGTTCGCCCTGATGCTCGAGGACATGCGCAGCGAGCAGGTCCTGCCCATCGGCCGCAGCGGCCCCGCCCACCTCGCCGTGGAAGGCGACCTGGCCGTCCAGCTCCGCGACCTGGAACGCCAGGCGGGCGTGCGCCGCACGCTCTGACCCGAACCCACCACCACGTCACACCACGACCGCACAGGAGCACCCATGGAACCCCAGGTGACGGACCGGCCCGAGAAGTCCCGGTACGAGATCCTCGTCGGCGACGCCGGTACCGAGACCGCGGGTACCGAGACCGCGGGCTTCGCCGAGTACCACCTCTCGGAGGGCGAGATCGCCTTCATCCACACCGAGACCGACAGCCGGTTCGCGGGCCGGGGCCTGGGCGGGCTGCTCGCCCGTGGGGCCCTTGACGACGCCCGGGACCGAGGGCTGCGCGTCCTGCCGTACTGCCCGTTCATCCGGGGCTGGATCGGCAAGCACCCCGAATACACCGACCTGGTGCCCGAGGCGCGGCGTGCCCGCTTCGGCCTGTGAAGCGCCGCGCATCCGCCTCCGGCACCTCCCACCCCATCCCGTTTCACGCACCCCGGAGTTCTCCCATGCCCCGACACGCCCGCCCCACCGTCGTCCTGGTCCACGGCGCCTTCGCCGACGCTTCCGGCTTCGCCCGCGTCGTCCCCGAACTGATCGCCGCCGGGCTGGACGTGGTGGCCCCCGCGGTGCCCAACCGCGGCCTCGTCGAGGACGCCGCGTACGTCGCCTCCGTGATCCGTGCCGTCGAAGGCCCCGTGATCCTGGTGGGGCACTCCTACGGCGGCGCCGTGATCACCCTCGCCGGGACGGAGGACAACGTCCGCGCATTGGTGTACCTCGCGGGATACGCGCTGGAGGAGGGCGAGAGCCTGGCCGAACTGCAGGGCCGCTTCCCCGACTCCGGCCTCGCCGACGCGCTCGTCCACACCCCGTTCCCGGTGGCCGGTTCCACCGAGAGCGGCACCGACGTCTCGGTGGCGGTCGACCGGTTCCCCGCCCTGTTCGCCGCGGACGTCGACCCCGGACTCGCCGCGGTGCTCGCCGTCTCCCAGCGCCCCCTGGCAGCACGTGCCTTCACGGAGGCGGCGCCGGTCGCCGCGTGGAAGACCAAGCCTTCGTGGGGCCTGGTCGCCTCCTCCGACCGCACGATCAACCCCGATGTGGAGCGCTACGGCTACGAGCGCGCCGGCATGACCACCGTCGAGGTCGACTCCTCCCACCTGGTCATGCTCGCCCGGCCCAAGGCCGTGGCGGAGCTGATCCAGGACGCGATCCGGTCCACCGCCCCATGACGTGATCGTTCGGAGTCGAACGATTAGTCGATGTTGTTCGAGCGCTGGTAGCTTCTGATCGCCCCGAGAACCCTTCGGCGGGCGATCGGAGGAGATGCACCCATGAGGTTCGGCGCGAGGCCCGCGCTCGCCGTCATCGCCCTCGCCGCCCTTGCCACCCTCGCCGCCGCCTGTGGTGTTCCGCAGGACGGCGCGTCGCCGTCGCA
Source organism: Streptomyces sp. NPDC031479 (assembly GCF_055581065.1). Classification (NCBI taxonomy): domain Bacteria; kingdom Bacillati; phylum Actinomycetota; class Actinomycetes; order Kitasatosporales; family Streptomycetaceae; genus Streptomyces; species Streptomyces sp. NPDC031479. Next base: position 64,538 of record NZ_JBVIKC010000025.1, on the reverse strand, counting down.
CACCACCGCGGACTGCGGGCAGTACGCCCGGTACGGCAAGCACCCCGGCACCCAGGTCACCGTCTACGCGGAGAACCGGGACCGGGAGGCCGACCTGTTCGAAGAGACCTGGGCGGACTTCGCGCACTGCACGGGAATCGACGTCCAGTACGAGGGGGACGGGGAGTTCGAGGCCCAGATACAGGTCCGGGTCGACGGCGGGAATGCGCCCGACGTGGCGTTCTTCCCTCAGCCCGGCCTCCTGGAACGCTTCGCGCGGGCAGGGCAGCTCAAGCCCGCGAGCCCCGGGGTCGCGGCCCTCGCGAAGCAGGGCTGGTCGGCCGACTGGAACAGCTACGCGACCGTGGACGGCACCCTCTACGGCACGCCACTGGTCGCGAACGTGAAGTCGTTCGTCTGGTACTCCCCGAAGTTCTTCCGCGACAGGGGACTGAGCGTTCCCCGCACGTGGTCCGAGCTGATGGCCGTGACGGAGAAGGTCGCGGCGTCGGGCGTCAAGCCGTGGTGCGCGGGCATCGGGTCCGCCGACGCCACCGGCTGGCCCGTGACGGACTGGATCGAGGACGTCCTGCTGCGCCAGCAGGGCACGGACGTCTACGACCAGTGGGTCTCCCACAAGATCCCGTTCAACGATCCGCGCGTGATCAAGGCCATGGACACCGCGGGGTCCATCCTCAAGAACGACCGGTACGCCAACGGCGGTTTCGGTCCGGCCCGGTCGATGGCGTCGATCTCCTTCCAGGAAGCCGGCACACCGATTCTCCACGGCGACTGCGCGATGCACCGCCAGGCCTCGTTCTATGCCGATCTGTGGCCCAAGGGCACCCGGATCGGACCGGACGGGGACGTCTCCGCCTTCCTCCTGCCGGGGGACGACCCGGTCGACCACCCCGTACTGGGCGGTGGCGTGTTCACCGCGGCGTTCGCCGACCGCCCCGAGGTACGGGCGTTCCAGGAGTATCTGGCCTCGGCGGACTTCGCGAACGCGCGCATGAAGAAGGGCCCGTTCGTCTCGGCGAACAGGGGCGTGGATCCGGCGAACGCCGCGACCCCGGTCGACAGGCTCTCGATCCAGCTGCTCCAGGATCCCGGGACACGGTTCAGGTTCGACGGTTCGGACCTGATGCCGGCGTCGGTCGGCGCCGGGACGTTCTGGAAGGGAGCCGTCGACTGGATCGGCGGCGCGAGCTCCCGGCAGTTCGCCGACTCCGTCGAACGGTCCTGGCCCGGCCGCTGATGTCGTTCGACGCCGTCGCCCAGCAGCCCAAGCTGCTGTACCTGCTCCAGGGCGTCGCCGCCTTCGCGGCGGTGGTCTCCCTGATCCTGCTGGCGCTGCACCGGGGGCCGGGACGGAGCAGGGCCGCGGCCCTGCTCCTGCTGGCCCCCGCGCTGCTGCTGCTCACGATCGGTCTCCTCCTGCCCGGTCTGCGCACCCTGGCGCTGTCGTTCACCGACAGCGGGGGAGACGCGTGGGCCGGGTTCGACAACTACGAGTGGATGGTCACCGACCCTCGGGCGCTGGTGGCGCTGCGCAACACCCTGGCGTGGGTGGTGCTCGTGCCGCTGACGGCGACCGCGGTCGGTCTCCTCTACGCGGCGGCCGTCGTACGCTCGCGTTTCAGAGCGTTCGCGCTGTCCCTCGTCCTGACGCCGATGGCGATCTCCTCCGTCGGCGCGGGTGTCGTCTGGAAGTTCGTCTATGCCTACCGTCCCGCGGAGGGCGGGCAGATCGGGCTGCTGAACCAGCTCGTCGTCGCCCTCGGCGGCGAACCGCGGCAATGGCTCGCCGACCCTCCCTGGAACGTCCTGTTCCTCATCGTGGCGATGGTGTGGACACAGGCGGGCTTCGCGGCCGTCCTGCTGGCCGGCGCGATCAGGGCCGTTCCCGGTGAGCTGACGGAGGCGGCCCGACTCGACGGTGCGTCCCCCCGGCAGATCTTCTGGCGGATCACCATGCCGTCGATCAGGCCCACGCTGCTCGTCGTGGTCCTCGCCCAGGCGATCGGCACCTTCAAGGCCTTCGACATCGTCAAGACCATGACCGGTGGACAGTTCGGCACGGGCGTCATCGCCCACGAGATGTACGACCAGGCCTTCCGCTACGGCGAGACGGGCCGCGGTGCGGCGCTCGCCGTACTCCTCTTCGTCCTCGTCATCCCCTTCGTCGCCCACCCGGTCCGGGCGCGGCGGAGGGCGGGGTGAACGGCGTCCGGGAACGTCTTGCCTCCCGCGCCCTCACGTCGGTCGCCGTGGTGATCGCGGTCTTCTGGACGACGCCGACCCTCGGTCTCCTGCTCTCCTCCTTCCGCCCCGAGGAGGAGATCAAGACGACGGGCTGGTGGACGCTGTTCGGCACGCCCCACCTCACGCTCGACAACTACGGCGAGGTGCTGTCCGGCGGCGGCAACGGGTCGGGGCGGCTCGTGGAGTACCTCGTCAACTCCGTCGTCATCACCCTTCCCTCGGTGCTGTTCCCGCTGGTCCTGGCCTTCTTCGCGGCGTACGCCCTGGCCTGGATCGACTTCAGGGGACGGGACGCGCTCGTCGTCGGTATCTTCGCCCTCCAGGCCGTGCCGCTCCAGATGGCGCTCGTCCCTCTCCTGAGGCTCTTCTCCCGGGGCTGGCTGTTCCTGCCCGCGTGGCACCTCACCGGCCCCGCGCGGTTCGGCCAGGTCTGGTTCGCCCACACGGTCTTCGCGCTGCCGTTCGCGGTGTTCCTCCTGCACAACTTCCTGGCAGGGCTGCCCCGGGACCTGATCGAAGCCGCCCGCGTCGACGGCGCGTCGCACGGGACGCTGCTGCTCCGGATCGTGCTGCCCCTGACCCGCCCGGCCCTGGTCACCTTCGCGGTCATCCAGTTCATCTGGGTCTGGAACGACCTCCTCGTGGCACTGACGCTGTCCGGCGGAACGGCCGAGACCGCACCGGTGACGGTCAGACTGGCGAGCATGGCCGGGACGTACGGCAACGAGTGGCAGCGGCTCACCGCGGGTGCCTTCGTGGCGGCGTTCGTCCCGCTGCTCGTCTTCTTCTGCCTCCGGCGGCACTTCGCACGGGGACTGCTGGCCGGATCGGTCAAGGGATGAGCTCCGACCGGACCGGGGCAGAACGCGTGGCGGCGCCCGGGAGCGAGGGGTCGAGCCGGCCCGGGCTGAGGGGCCGCGAAGCCGAGCTGGAGCGGCTGCGCGCCCTGGTCGAGGCGGTGCGCGACGGCGAGGGCGGAGCGATCGCGGTCCTCCTGGGCGAGCCCGGGATCGGGAAGACCGTACTGCTGCAGGAGACCGTCTCGATCGCACGGGCCCATGGATTCCTCGTCAGCCATGGACGCGCCGAGGAACTGCACGAGCTGGCACCCCTCGCCTCACTGGCCTCGGGTCTCCTGCACGGTGACCCGCCCCTGCTGGCCCGTACGGACTTCGCAGACCTCGCCGGCCACCACGACCAGCGCATCTGGCTCGTCGAACGGCTGGCCCAGCTGATCGAGGAGCGCTCGGCGGGCACGCCCGTACTGATCGCGGTCGACGACGTCCAATGGGCCGACCCGCTGAGCCGGTTCGCCCTGAGCGTCATGCCGGCACGGCTGCTCGGCTCCCCGGTCCTGTGGCTGCTCGCGGGCAGGAACGACCCGGAACTGTACGGGCACGGGCCGCGGACGACGACCCTCCCCCTGCGGCCGCTGTCCGGGACGGCCTTGGCCGAGCTGGCACGCGACATCCTCGGCGCTGACCTGCCCGCGCAGGTCGAGGAACTCCTCGACGGGGCCGGAGGCAATCCCTTCCTCGCGGCCGAGATGCTCTCGGGCATCGCGGCATCGGGCGCGGACCGGCCGGAACCGCCCGAGCGGCTGGTCCTGGGCGTACGCGGCCGACTGGCCGACCTCCGGCCGGACACCCTCCACTTCCTGCGGATCGGCTCGGTACTCGGCCGCGCGTTCTCGCTCGCGGACGCCGCCGCCCTGTGCGGCCGGCCCGCCTCCGGACTCAGCACCGAAGTGGACGAGGCGATCGCAGCCGCCCTCCTCCACGACGACGGCGAACGCCTCCTGTTCCGCCACGACCTGCTCCGCCAGGCGGTGTACGCCGACCTCGCCCCCTCCGTACGCCGGGCGCTGCACCGGGAGGCCGCGAGCCGGCTCGTCGCGGCGGGCCGGAGCTCCGGCGACGCGGTCCCGCATCTGCTGAAGAGCGCCGAACCCGGCGACCTGGAGGCGGTCGGGCTGCTCGGCACGGCCGCCCAGGACGTGATCGCCGTGATGCCCGACCTCGCCGCCGACCTGGCCGTACGCGCCCTGGAACTCGTACCGGCCCACGCGCCCATGCTGTTCGACGTGGGAGAACGGGCCGTCGTCGCGCTGACCCGCGCGGGCCGGTACACCCGGGCACGGGCCACCGGCGACGCGCTGCTCGCCCGGCAGCCGCCCCTGGACGTCTTCGCCCGTCTGCAGTCCGTACTCGGCGACACCCTGTGGCACCTCGACGACGTCCACGAGCTGACCCGCCGCTCGACGGCAGCGCTGGCAGCCGTCACCGACCCGGCGATCCGCGCCCGGCTCACCGCCCGGCAGGCCCTGGCCCGGTCCCGCGGGAGCGACCTCGGGGCCGCCCGCGAGACCGGCGAACGAGCGCTCGCCGAGGCGGAGCGGGCCGGTGACCGGGAGGCCCGCGTCCTCGCGCTCTGGGGCCTCGGCGAGATCGCGCTCAACGCCGGCGACTGCGCCGCCGCCGTCGAACACCACACGGTCCTGAGCGTGTTCGACACGGCCTTCCTCCCCGAGGAGGCCGTCGCCCGGATCCACATCGACGACTTCGAGACCGTACGGCGACTGCTCCGGACCGCGGGCGACGCTCCCCTGCGCCCCGCGATGCTGATCTGGGCCCAGGGAACCCTGAACATGGGACTCGGCCGGCTCGACGACGCGGACGCCGACTTCGTCACCGCCGAGCGGCTCGAAGCGGACCTCCACGTGCCCGGCAACCTGGTCAACATCCGCGTCAACCGCGGTCTCCTCGCGATGCTGCGCGGCGACCGCGAAGCCGCGCGGGAACACCTGGACGTCGTGAGGGCGACCGTGGCCGACCGGCCGAACACGGGCAACCACGCCACGCACCGGTACTTCGAGGCCGTCGTCGCGGATTCCGACGGCGACCACGCGGCAGCGGCCGAACTGGTCCGGTCCGTACAGAGGGACCACCCCTTCCTCCGGTGGCGGCTCCTGCGCCCCCATGTCGTCCAGGCCGTGCGGATCGCCCTGCGCGGCGGGGACCGGAAGCTGGCCGAGGACCTCGCCGCCCAGGCCGCCGAACACGCCGCCCGCCACCCCACCGTGCCGACCGCCCAGGGGACGGCCTCCCACGCGGCCGCCCTGGTGAACGCCGACCACGGACTCCTGGAGCGGGCGGTCCGCATCCTCCTCAGCGGCCCCCGGCCGCTGCCTCTCGCCGCGGCGTCCGCCGACCTCGGGCGCGCGCTGCTGACCTTGGGTGAAGCCGCTGCGACACCTGCCCTGACCAGGGCGTACGACATCTACGCCCAGGCGGGGGCCGACGCCGAGGCCGACCGGGTCCGGGCCGCACTGGAACGGGCCACAAGCCGCCCCGGCCGGCGCACCGGACACCTGCGGCCACGCGCCGACCAGGGGTGGGACGCGCTCACGGCCTCGGAACGCAAGGTGGCCCGGTTGATCGCCGCGGGCCACACCAACCGGTCGGCCGCTGAGGCCCTCGTCGTCTCCCCGCACACGGTCAGCACCCATCTGGCGTCGATCTTCCGCAAGCTCGCGGTGCGCTCGCGGGTCCACCTGGCCCGGATCGTCCTCGCGGAGGACGACGCCGCAACGGCCACCGGCGGTTGAGCGACCTCTGCGCCCCCGTGCCAGGTGTGGTGCGCGGTACGGCAACAGGAGGTGCGGGACCGGTCCTAGCGTGACGGGCGTACCGCGCCGCTTCGACGCGCGGACCAGTCGACCCGAATCGAGGAAGCATCCCCATGCCGTACATCACCGTGGGCCAGGAGAACACCAACCCCGTCGAGCTGTACTTCGAGGACCAGGGAGCCGGGCAGCCCGTCGTCCTCATCCACGGCTTCCCGCTCGACGGCCGTTCCTGGGAGCGCCAGAGCGCCGCTCTGCTCGACGCCGGCCACCGCGTGATCACGTACGACCGCCGCGGTTTCGGGCAGTCCTCGCAGCCGGCCACCGGTTACGACTACGACACCTTCGCCGCAGACCTGAACACCGTGATGGAGACCCTCGACCTGAAGGATGCCGTCCTCGTCGGCTTCTCCATGGGCACCGGCGAGGTCGCCCGCTACGTCTCCACGTACGGCTCCGGCCGGGTCGCCAAGGTCGCCTTCCTGGCCTCGCTGGAACCCTGCCTGCTCAAGAGCGACGACAACCCGGACGGCGTCGCCCCGAAGGAGTTCTTCGACGGCGTCGTCGCCGCCGTCAAGGCCGACCGGTACGCCTACTACACGGCCTTCTTCAACGACTTCTACAACCTCGACGAGAACCTGGGCACCCGCATCAGCGAGGAGGCCGTCCGCCACAGCTGGAACACCGCGGCCCGCGGCGGCTCCTTCGCCGCGTCCGCCGCGCCGGCGACCTGGTACACCGACTTCCGCGCCGACATCCCCGCCGTCGACGTGCCGGCCCTGATCCTGCACGGCACCGCCGACCGCATCCTGCCGGCCGAGGGCACCGCGCGCCCCTTCCACGAGGCGCTTCCGTCCGCCGACTACGTCGAGATCGAGGGCGCCCCGCACGGTCTGCTGTGGACCCACGCCGAGGAGGTCAACACGGCCCTCCTCGCCTTCCTGGCGAAGTGACGAACCACTGTCGGCCGCCGGGTGACGCCGGAGGAGCCCCCGGCGTCACCCGGCCCCCGGTTCCCGGCGCGGGAACCGGACGAGCTCAGGAGAGCAGACACCCATGCAGTTCGGCATCTTCACCGTCGGGGACGTGACCCCCGACCCCACCGACGGCCGCACTCCGACCGAACGCGAGCGCATCAAGGCGATGGTCGCCATCGCGCTCAAGGCCGAGGAGGTCGGCCTGGACGTCTTCGCGACCGGCGAGCACCACAACCCGCCGTTCGTACCGTCGTCGCCGACCACCATGCTCGGCTACATCGCCGCACGCACGCAGAAGCTGATCCTGTCCACGTCCACGACGCTGATCACCACCAACGACCCGGTGAAGATCGCCGAGGACTACGCGATGCTCCAGCACCTGGCCGACGGCCGGGTCGACCTCATGCTGGGCCGCGGCAACACCGGTCCCGTGTACCCGTGGTTCGGCCAGGACATCCGCCAGGGAATCAACCTCGCCAAGGAGAACTACGCGTTGCTGCGCCGGCTGTGGCGCGAGGACGTCGTGGACTGGGAGGGCACGTTCCGTACGCCGCTCCAGGCCTTCACCTCGACACCGCGGCCCCTGGACGGCGTCCCGCCCTTCGTCTGGCACGGATCCATCAGGTCCCCCGAGGTCGCGGAGCAGGCCGCCTTCTACGGAGACGGCTTCTTCCACAACAACATCTTCTGGCCGGCCGACCACACCCGGCGCATGGTGCTGCTCTACCGGCGCCGGTTCGCGCACCACGGTCACGGCCGGCCCGAGGACGCCGTCGTCGGCCTGGGCGGCCAGGTCTTCATGCGCAAGAACTCCCAGGACGCCGTACGGGAGTTCCGGCCCTACTTCGACAACGCGCCGGTGTACGGCCACGGACCGTCGCTGGAGGACTTCACCGAGCAGACCCCGCTGACGGTGGGCTCTCCCCAGCAGGTCATCGAGCGGACCCTGTCCTTCCGGGAGACCGTCGGCGACTACCAGCGCCAGCTGTTCCTGATGGACCACGCGGGCCTGCCCCTGAAGACCGTCCTGGAACAGCTCGACATCCTCGGCGAAGAGGTCGTGCCCGTGCTGCGGCGGGAATTCGCGAAGGGGCGTCCGGCCGGCGTGCCGGACGCCCCCACGCACACGTCCCTCCGAGCCGTCCGGGAGGTGTCCGCCGCGTGAAGCTGACCGTCGTCTCCGCGGGGCTGAGCACCCCCTCCTCCACCCGCCTGCTCGCGGACCGGCTGGCCGCATCGGCCCGCGACGAACTCGCCGACCGGGGGCGGGCGCCATCGACCGAGGTCGTGGAGCTGCGCGAACTGGCCGGCGACATCGCCGACCACCTCGTGACCGGGTTCCCACCGCCACGACTGAGCTCCGCGATCGACGCGGTGACGGCGGCCGACGGTCTGATCGTCGTGACCCCCGTGTTCGCGGCCTCCTACAGCGGTCTCTTCAAGTCCTTCTTCGATGTCATCGATCCGGATGCCCTCACCGGGAAGCCGGCCCTGATCGCGGCGACGGGCGGTACCGCCCGCCACTCCCTGGTCCTGGAGCACGCCGTGCGCCCGCTCTTCGCCCATCTCCGCGCCGTCGTCGTCCCCACCGCCGTGTTCGCGGCCTCCGGGGACTGGGGCTCGGGCGGAGACGAGTACACCGACGGCCTGCCCGGCCGCGTCCGCCGCGCGGGCGCCGAACTCGCCGCGCTCATGGCGGCGCGCCCGGTCGGAGAGGAGCCCGAGGACGACGTCACGGTCCTCGAACGGCAACTGGCCGACCTGCGCTTCGACTGAGAGGGGTCCCCGGGCCGGGCGACGGCGGGGTGGTGCACATGGTCCATACTGTTCCGCCGTACCGCACGAGGACCGAGCCCGTCCCGTGTGGCCCAGGCCGTCGGAATGAGCGTGAACCGAGTGACGACAAGGACCGTGCGCGAGGAGCCCGACGGCCTGCGGACACCCCTCCGCGGCAGGGACACCGAACTGGCGTTCATCGAGGCGCGGCTCGACGCGCTCGACCGGGGCGAAGGCGGGATCGTCCGTGTCGAGGGTCCCGCAGGCATCGGCAGGTCCAGGCTCCTCGCGGAGGCCGGGGCGGCCGCGAGGCGGCGCGGGACGCGGGTGTTCGAAGGGGCGGCGGACCCCGACGAACAGTTCGTGCCGCTCGGCCCCCTCCTCGAAGGCGTACTCGCCGGCGAGGAACCGCTGTCGGGCGCCCAGCGTCTGCGGGACCTCGCCACCACACCCGGCCAGCGGTTCTGGCTGCTTCAGGAGATGGGGGACGGCCTGCGGGCGGCGGCTCGGAAGGGACCCCTGCTCGTCGTCCTCGACGACCTCCAGTGGTGCGACGACCTGACCCTGCTCACCTTCCACACCCTCGCGGCGGGGCTCTCGTCGCACCCGATCCTGTGGCTGGTCGCCGTGCGCGGCGGCAACGTGCCGCCGGGGGTGCGCACGACCCTGGACAGGATCCGCCAGGCGGGCGCGCACGAGCTGCTCCTCGGGGCGCTCGGGGAGCGGGCGATCGCACGGATCACCGAGGACGTCCTGGGCGCCCCTCCCGACGGGGACGTCCTCCGTCTCGCCCATCGCGCCGAGGGGGTGCCGCAGTTGCTGGTCGAGCTGCTCGGCTCGCTGCCCGAGGAGGCGGTGACGATCGAGAACGGCACGGCCGGGCTGTCGGCCGGACCCCCCGCTCCACGTGAACTCCCCTCTGTCGTGCGCCGCCTCGGCCAGCTGTCCGGTGAGGCACGGGAGCTGGTGCAGACGGCGGCGGCCGTGGGCGGCCCGGTCACCGTCGCGCTGCTGGCCGAACTGCTCGGCAGGTCCTCGGCGGCGCTCATCGCAGCGGTACGGGAATCCCTCGACGCCGATCTGCTCGCCGAGAGCGGCGATCGCCTCGCGTTCCGCCACGACCTGATCCGCGAGGCGGTCGAAGCCGGCCTCCCCCTGCCCCTGCGTCAGGCCCTTCGCCGTCAGCTCGCCGGGCTGCCGCCGGGAAGCGCGGCCTCCTCCGTCGACCGTCCCGGGCCGTCGGCGGGGACGGCGGGCCCGGGAAACGCCGCGGAGGCCGACCGGCTGCGCACCGCCGCGGCGGAACTCGCGGCCACCGCTCCCGGACCGGCTGCCGAACGCAGTCTCAAGGCCCTGGAACTCACCGGGGCGCATGCTCCGGAGCGGCCGCGGGTCATCGCCGAGACGATCCCGCTGCTCTGGCAGACGGGCCGGGCCGCCGAGGCGTGGGAGCTGGGAGCCTCCGCACTGGCGGGCGGCGGTCTCGGGCCCGAGGACGAGGCGCGCATACGCCTCGCCCTGGCACGCCTCGCCGTGTCGTTCGACTTCTCCGAGGCGGTCCGGCAGGCCCGCGCCGGGGCGGCACTGTCCGGGATCTCCTTGGCCGCGAGGGGACGACTGCTCGCCATGCTCGCTGTCGGCCTGTCGATGTCGGGCGAGCACTCGGCGGCCGAGCGGGTCGCCGCGGAGGCGTGGGAGACCGCGGCGGCGGCGGGGGACCGTGCCGCCGAGGCCACGTTGACGACGGTCCGCTCGGCCGTCAGTTTCCATCGCATGGACCTGGCCGAGGCGTTCCGGCAGGCCGAGCGGTCCGCCGCGCTGGCCGACGCCCTGGGCGTCAGCACCTCGCTGTGGGTGCCGGAGGCCTTGTGGCACGCTCTCCTGTCGAACACCACCGGACGCACCGAAGAGGCGCTCGCCGCCGCGGAGGAGGGCATCCGGATCACCAGGGAGCAGGGCCGGACGGCCGCCACCCGCATGTGGCTCATGACCCGCTCCCGCATACTTCTGGACGTCGGACGGCTGACGGACGCCCGGGCCGACGCCGAAGCCGCGTCCGAGGCGACCGGCGGTCCCGGCCCGGGGAACCTCGCCGACGTCACACTCCGGTACGTGTTGATGCGCGTCGCCCTCCACACCGGCGACCAGCGGGCCGCACGGGCGTACGCGGCGGAGGCGAGGCGCATGCGGAGCGACGGCGCACCCGTCGTCCGGCACTTCGGCTCCTGGATGCTGGCACTGATGGCCGACTTCGAAGGCCGGCCCGACCGTGCCATGGCCGAACTCGACGAGGTGATGGCGTCGCCCGCCGCGGACCGGCCCGCCTACGCCGGCTTGATCGACCCTGCCGACGCCCCGGTGCTCGTCCGTCTGGCGCTGCGCGCCGGCGCGCACGAACGGGCCGCGCAGGCGGTCGCCCTGGCCGAGCGGCGAGCCGTGCTCAACCCCGGCCTCACCTTCCTCGCCGCCACCGCCGCGCACGCCCGGGGGCTCCTCGACAACGACCTCGGCCGGCTGGTACGCGCCGTCCGGCTGTACGAGGACTGCCCCCGGGTGCTGGCCCGGGCGTCGGCACTGGAGGACGCCGGACGCAAACTGGCGGCCACCCGCAAGCCCGAAGCGGTGCCGTACTTCGAGACGGCCCTCGCGCTCTATGCGCGAGCGGGCGCCGAACGGGACGGCGCGCGGGTGCGCCGGCGCCTGAGGGCCGCCGGTGTCCGCCGGCGGCCCTCGCCGGCCGGACTCACCGGCGAATGGCCCGAGCTGACGGCGGCGGAGACACGAGTGGTACGGCTCGTGGCCCGAGGGCTGAGCAACCGACAGGCGGCCGAGCACCTCTCCCTCTCACCGCACACGGTGAGTTCGCACCTGCGCCGGGCCTTCACCAAGCTGGACGTCACCTCGCGCGCGGAGCTGACCAGGCTGGCGAGGCTTCGTGACAGCGGAGAGTAATCCCTTCGTATCCCACATGGGTGTCATCGCAATGGACGATTCGTGTGATGTGCCGACGTCTTCGCTTCCTCAGAATGATCAAGAGCCGCGGAATGGAGAAGTCCGCGGGGACAGTTGATCGAGAGAGGAGCCGCGCATGACCGTAAGGCCCCAGCGAGCGCGCCCCGGCAGCCCCGAGCTCCAGGCACTCGTCGACGAGCTCGCGGAGCGGCTCGGCCGGTCCGTCGCCGTCGACGACCCGCTGGTCCGCATGGTCTGCACGAGCCGCCACTTCGGCGACGAGGACCCGGTGCGCATCGGCACCCTGTTGCAGGGCCGCGCCGACAACGCGACCATCCGCTACGTCCTCGCCCAGGGCGTGACCCGGTGGTCCAGGCCCGGATTCATCGACGGCCGTGACGACCTCGGGCTGCTGCCCCGTTACGTCGTGCCGCTGCGCAAGCGCGGGCATCTCCTCGGGCTGCTCCTGGTGGTCGTGCCCGCGAAGACGCTGGGGGAGGAGGAGACCGCCGCCATCGCCCGGGCCGCGGACGCCATGGCCGCCCAGATGTACGCAGAGCACATCTCCGGCGACACCCGGACGACCGACGAGCGGGACCTGGCCCTCGCACTCGTCGGCGGCGACGCCGGCGCACGCAGCACCGCGCGTCGACGCGGCAAGGAAGCCGGGCTGCTCGGGGCGGCGGAGCACGTCCTGGTCACCGTCGTCCGGCTGAGCTGCGGGACGGAGCTCGTTCGGCAGTCCGAGGCCGCCCTGTGGGCGGCGTTGGAGGGGTTCCGGCAGACGCGCTCCGCCCAGGGCCTCATCGCGATCGGCAAGGAGCGGGCGATGCTGCTCCAGCTCCGCGACCGGCCGCCGGGCCCGGACGAGGTCGCCGCCCAGTCCGCTCGCATCCTCGACGAACTCCGCACCTTCCTGGACCCGTCGGCGGACCCCGTGATCGGCGTCGGTGGCCGGCACGCCGGCCTGGACGACGCATGGACGTCGTACGAACAGGCGCTCGTGGCGGCCCGCGCGGCACGCCGACTGCCCGCCCTGAAGAACATCGGTGACTGGGAGTCGCTCGGGGAACTCGCCGTGCTGCTGCAGCTCCCCGAGCACGCCCTGAACGCGTCCCTGGTGCCGAAGCCGCTCCGTACCCTGGGCAAGGCCCATGGCGGCGACCGCCTGCGGGACACCCTGCGCCGCTTCCTCGAACACGCGGGATCGATTCCCAGGACCGCGGACACGCTGGGCATCCACCGCACCTCGCTCTACTACCGCCTGCGCCGGATCCAGGAGATCACCGGACTCGACCTCGACGACGGCGCCCACCGGCTCACTCTGCACCTCGGCCTCAGGATCGAGGAACTCCTCGCCCCGGGCGACGACCGGGCCGCCTGACCGCCGACCCGCTTCGACAAAGCGAGGAGGATCCACGGCCCGATTCCTACAGCGGGCGGTGGTGCGGGCGACGGGCCCCATTCGATGATGTCCGGGACGGGCGGGAACGGCACACCGCCTCTGACCAGGGGAGAGGTCATGAAGGAACTGATCACGACGGACGGAGTACGGCTCGCGTACCAGGACACCGGCGGCGCGGGCGTCCCGCTGGTGATGCTGCACGGCTGGGGGCAGACGCAGGCGGTGTTCCGCCACCAGATCGAGGGGCTGGCGCCCGGTCGTCGCGTCGTCACCGTCGACCTCCGCGGCCACGGCAAGTCCGGCACACCCCGTCACGGCTACCGCATCGCCCGGCTCTCCCGCGACGTGCTCGAACTCGTCGACCATCTCGGGCTGGCCCGCTTCGACGCACTGGGCTGGTCCATGGGCGTCTCGGTGTGGTGGAGCTTCGTCGACCAGTACGGGACCGGACGGATCCGGCGCTTCGTCGCCGTCGACCAGCCCGCGGCGGTCGCCGCCGTGCCCTGGATGACCGAGCGGGAACAGCGGGACGCCGGTGCCATCTTCGATGTGTCGGGGCTGTTGTACCTGGGCGCGGCACTCGCGGGGCCGGAAGGCGACACGGTCCTCGCCGACTTCGTGCGCGGCATGTTCACCGGCGAGCCCGACCCCGAGGTGCTGGCCTTCGTCGCCGGGGAGATCAGGTCGACACCCGCCCACGCGGGCGTACCGCTGCTGTTCGACCACTGCGCGCAGGACTGGCGCGACGTGCTTCCCCGGATCGACGTGCCGACCCTGGTGATCGGCTGTGAGGGAAGCCATGTGCACCCCGATTCGCAGCGCTTCGTCGCCGAGCGGATTCCCGGCGCACGCCTGCACGTCTTCGCCTCCGACGTGGCGAGCTCGCACTTCCCCTTCCTGGAGAACCCGCCGGCCTTCAACGCCGTGGTGGAGAAGTTCCTGGCCGAGGAGCCGGCGATCGGGGCGTGAACCCGCCCTCCGCCCGCGCGAACCCACGGCTAGGAATCCCGATGACTCTCACCCTGACGTCACGTGCGCCCGAACGGGTGCCCCGGCAAGCGTCTGATCCGACCCCGCCCCCCTCCCGCTCGGGGCGGCTGGTCCAGGTGCTTTCCGAGATGCCGGACACGAACGACCGCAACCACGTCTACCTCGGCGTCCATGTCCGTGGGCCCGTCACCGTGGTCCACGAGCGTGCCAAGAGTGCCAATGCCCTGTTGGAGCCGAACGACCTGGTCTTCTGCGACCCGGCCCGACAGCACCTGCTGCAGTTCGGCGAAGACTGCCAGATGATCTTCTTCCGGGTGCCCCGCTGCTACCTGGGCGTCACGGAGCCGGAACTGGACCAGGTGCTCGGCGTACCCGTACGCGGCGGGGAGGGGATCGGGGCGCTGGCGTCCGGCTTCCTGACCGCGCTCGCCGCCGAGGCGGAGTTCTGCCGCTCCACGATCGGGGACCGGCGTGCCCGGACGGCCGTACACCTCCTCTCCGTCCTGGTCATGGAGCTCCTCGAAGCGGACGTGACGGCCGGGGCCGACGGCGCGGCCGGGGCCGGCAACGAGATGCTGTCCCGTATCCGCGCCTACATCGAAGAACATCTGATGGACCCGGACCTGTCCCCCGAGTCGATCGCACGCGCCCACCACATCTCCGTCCGGTACCTGCAGAAGCTCTTCCAGAACGGCGGCAGCACGGTGAGCCAGTGGGTGCGACGGCGCAGGCTCGAGTTCTGCCGGTTCGAGCTGGGCCGCTCCCACCGGAGGATCACCATGGCCGCGGTGGCACGCCGCTGGGGCTTCAGCAGCCCCTCGCACTTCAGCCGCACGTTCCGCGGCGCCTACGGCATGAGTCCCAGCGAATGGCAGGCGCTGGCGACCTCGGCCTTCGCCCCGACGAATGCCGGCGCCCAGGAATGCCGGGCCGCGCCTCGGCCGTCGCCGTGACGACGCCCCACACGTGGCCCGACCCTGAGAAGAGGACGCGCATGACCAACCCCACCGTCGTCCTCGTGCACGGTGCCTTCGCCGACGCGACCGGCTGGATAGGCGTCATCGCGGAACTGCGGAGCAGCGGTATCCCGGTGATCGCTCCGTCGAACCCGCTCCGGGGCCTGACGTCGGACGCCGCCTACCTCGCCTCCGTCCTGACGCAGGTCGAGGGTCCGGCCGTACTCGTCGGCCACTCGTACGGCGGTGCGCTGATCACCGTGGCGGGCGGCGCGGAGAACGTCGTGGGGCTCGTCTACGTGGCCGCCTACGTGCCCCACGAGGGCGAGAGCCTCGGCCAGCTCCAGGGGAGCTTCCCCGAGCCCCCGCTGACGGGCAACCTGAAGGAGTGGACGTACCCGCTCCTCGACGGCGACTGCGCGGTCGAGGTCACCATCGAGGAGACGGCCTTCCCCTCCGTCTTCGCGGCGGACGTGCCCGAGGCCGTGGCCGGCGTCCTCGCGGCGACCCAACGCCCGCTCGCCACGGCCGCGTTCACCGACAGCGCGTCCGCGGCGGCGTGGCGCACGAAACCGTCCTGGGCCCTGGTGGCCGGGGCGGACCGCACGATCAGCCCCGAGGTCCAGCGCTTCGGCGCCGCACGGGCCGGAGCCGTCGTGGTCGAACTCCCGCACGCCTCCCACGCCGTCGTCCTGTCCGAGCCCACGCGGGTCGCCGACCTGATCAGAGTCGCCGTCCGGGCAACGAGCTGACCAACCGGCCTCCGCGACCCCAGGAGCGGCCCCACGACCGCCGCCGGGCCTGCGCAACCGGTTCGCGCATGGGCCTACAGCCAGTCCCGGCGCTTGAAAACAGCGTACAAACTGACGCACCCCCAACGGAGGCTGCCCCTGGGGAGACACGGCCTAGGCGTACAGGGTGACTCGTTCCTTCGTTGCGACGGCGAGTACGGAGGAGTCGGGGGAGAATGCCAGCGAGGCGACGGCCCCGTCATGGGGGACGGGGGCGCCGAGCTGGCCGCCAGTGGCGGCGTCCCACAGGCGCAGGGTTCCGTCCGTGTCACCGGTCGCGAGAGTCCGGCCGTCGGGGGAGAACGCCACCGCCGGAACCGCCCCGGAATGGTCCGCGAGGGGGATGCCGATCGGCTCCCCGGTGGTGGCATCCCACAACCGGACGGTCCCGGCGATGTCGCCGGTCGCGAGAAGGCGGCCGTCCGGTGAGAAGGCCAGGGCGAGGGAGCCCGCGCCGATACCGCCGAGCGGAACGTCGATCCATGATCGGCCCACCGTGTCCCACAGCCACACGGTTCCGTCGCGGCCTCCGCCGGCGAGGAGGGTGCCCTTCGGCGAGTACGCCACGAACGTGATGTCTCCGCCGTGATCGACGAGGGGAGCGCCGATGAGATCGCCGGTGACCGTGTTCCGTAGTCGCACGGTGCCGTCGGCACCGCCGGTGGCGAGGATGACGCCGTCTGGGGAGAACGCCATGGAGAGGACGGCATTCTCGTGGGTAGGGAGGGGGCCGTGGCGCAGGGTGCGCAGGATGGGGTCCCACAGTTGCACGGCGCCGTCGTCGCTGCCGATCGCGAGGACGTCCGCGGCGAACGCCACCGTGTGGACGTCGGTGTCGTGCAGGAGTCCGCCCAGCTCCAGGGGGTGGCCCGCGTGGAGTCGGCGGTGCAGCATCGCCCGGACGGCGAGGGGCAGCGGTGCGGGCGGCTGCGGGGACGATGTGCTGTCCGGGGTATCCGGTTTCCGGGGCCGTGTGGGGGAGTCCTCGTACCGGAGCCGTGTGGTCGGCTCTTCCCCGAGCGCCACGGACGCGTCCGTTTCCCCCGGCCGTACGGAGGTGCCCTCTTCCCAGAGTCGTACGTTGGTGTCCTCGCCTCCGGTGACGAGGCGGCGTCCTCCGGGGGAGAACGCCACGGCCCAGACGGGTCCGGTGTGCCCAGTCACGGGATCACCGATCGGGGTGCGGCCGGTGGCATCCCAGAACCGGAGCGTGCCGTCCTTGCCCGCCGTGACGAGCAGAGTGCCGTCCGGGGAGAACGCCAGCGCATACACGGATCCGGCGTGGCCAGTGAGCGGTTCGCCGGACCGCGTCCGGGTGGCGACGTCCCAGAACCGGAGAGTGCCGTCCTTGCCCGCCGTGGCGAGCAGAGTGCCGTCCGGGGAGAACGCCAGAGCGTGCACGGACGCGGTGTGCCCCGCAGGGAGGATGACAGCCTCCGCGCGGGTGGTGAGGTTCCAGAGCCGGACGGCGGTGTCCTCGCCTCCGGTGGCGAGGAGGCGGCCGTCGGGAGAGATCGCGAGGGCCCGGATGGATCCGGCCGGGCCTGTGAGGGGCTCGCCGATCTGAGTACCGGTGGCGACGTCCCACAGCCGCACGCCGCTGTCGTCGCCCGCGGTGGCGAGAAGACGGCCGTCTGGTGAGAATGAGACCGCCCACACGGTGGCCTCGTGACCTTTGAAGGGCACGAGAGCCGGTGGCGGGGCGGCCGTGTCCCACATCAGCACGAGTCCTTCGCGGTTGCCGAAGACGACGCGGTCGCCGTCCGGCGAGAACGCGACCGACAACGCCACCGACAATGCGGCCCTGTCGCTGATGCGTATCTCGCTGATCACCCTGTGCGTGGCGAGGTTCCAGAGCCGCACGGCGCCGTCGCCGCTCGCGGTGACGAGGCGGCCGCCGTCCGGGGAGAACGCCAGGGACACGACGGGTCCGTCATGGCCGGTGAGGACGTCTCCACGTCTGAAGGAGACTGGACGGGGTCCGGACGGCCGAGGCGAGGGTGGCGCCGGGTGGCGGCGAGCCTGCGTACGGAGGGTATTGAGGGACTGCCAGCAGGCGCGCCAAGGGGTGAGTTCCTCGTCGCGCCGGCCGGGCGGCGCGCACTCCTCCCCGTACTCGTCCCAGGACATCACGGCCCGCACCAGCCAGATCAGCTTGTCCAGCGAGATGAACTGTCCGCCGGCGAAGACCTTACTCATGGTCCCTTTGGAGCACGCGCTGGCGGCATCGCCGACGACCTTCAGGCCGCGGGCACGCATGCGGTCGAAGGACGGCGCTCCGCGCTGAGCGCGCAGCTCACTGAGTTCCTGTCCGAAGTGCCGGAGGGCTTCCTCGTACGTGACGTACGTCCGACTCTCCATCATTCCGCCCCCGATCGGTCCGTGAGCTCGAGGATAGGCCCGCGTACACGACGGCGCTGATCCTTCACTGAACATGAGTGAACACCGCTGAACGCGCCTCGGGTTGAGTCGTTCTGTCCGGTCGTGGACCGGACTGGTCTGACTGGGACAGGTGTGTTCGGCGGGTGCAGACCAAGTCGGGAGGAGGGGGCACGGTCGAGCCATGAATCCGACGCCGCCGGTCGACTCCGGCTCCTCCGCCACCCCTTCGCCGGACCCCGTGTTCCTGTCCCTGCACACCAGCGTCGTCCTGCTCGCCGCATTCGTCATCGGTCTGATCACGGGCGGGCTGACGGCGCTGACCGGTGTGCCGGTGAGGGGCGCGGTGTTGGCCGGTCTCGTGGCCGCTGGCCCGGCCGTACCGGTGCTGCGCGCACTCATCAGTGCGCCGTGCGATCGCCGCTAGGGGCTCTCTATTCGTGATCACCGGTCGGATGGCCTAGGTCTCTGACCTGGGCCTCCATTCACGAGCGGATGTCGGGAATCGAACTCGCTCCATAAGCTTGGGAATCACCCAGCACCCGGGCCCACATGTAAGGTACGAGCTGAGGAAACTCGTGTAGGCGCGCTTGTTCCGGGTGTTGTGCCTCCGGCGGGAAAGTGCACCCTGTGGGTCGTCCCAGCCACAACGGCGGACTGGCAATCCTCGCCCGAGTGGCCCTGGCGGAGCTGCCGGGCAACACGGTGGCATCTCCCGCCCTTCCCCGAGCGCGAGGCCGCGGTGCTGTAGGGCACTGCTAGCCAGGGGCGCGACTCGCGGAAGGCCCGAGACTTGCTTTGTCTGCCAAGGTCCACGCGGGCCGTACGGGTCTGCGTCAACACGGTCCTGCCCGGAGCCATCCAGGTAGAGGCAGACAACGCCCTCCCCGCCCGGCACCGTGCGCGGCCGGAGGACCAGATCAAGCGCCAGTGCGTCCCGCGCCGTGGCCGGCCCGAGGACGTCGCGGCCTTGATGGCGTTCCTCGTGGGCCCCTCCGCCTCGTTCATCACGGGGCAGTCCGTCCACGTCGACGGCGGCTGGCTGCTCCACTGAGACCGTCAACAAGCAAGGAGACGAACCGAAATGATCGAACGAGTCCGCGCCGTCCTCGTCACCGCCGACGACACGATGCTGGTCATCCGCCGCACCCGGCCCGGCATCCCCGAGTACTGGGTCCTGCCCGGCGGCGGTGTCGAGCCCAGCGACGAGTCCCGGGAGGCCGCCCTCCACCGGGAGATCCACGAGGAGATCGCGGGGAAGGCGGACATCGTCCGCCTTCTCCACACGATGGAGACCGACGACGAACGCCAGCTCTTCTACCTCGCCCGCGTCGCGACCTGGTCCTTCGACGACCGCACCGGCCCCGAGTTCAGTGCTGAAGGCCGCGGCGAGTACGCGCTGGAGGAGGTCCCGCTGACCCCGGAAGGGCTCGACGGCATCGACCTCAAGCCCGAAGAGATCGCCCATGTGCTGAGGGGAGCCATCGGCGCCGGAAGCCTCGGAGTCGGGGCGTCGCTCTGAGCCAGCGCGTACGTCGTCCTGCTGCAAGGACCGGCTCTGAGATGAGCCGGTCCCTGCAGCCTTCCGAGGTCAGCGTGGGGAGCCCGGACGCGGCTCCTCGTCCTGGCCCGGCAGCAGCCGCAGGGCGAGGACCGAGCCGTCGGCGTGGACGGAGACGGGGCCGCCCCAGTCCTTGTCGAAGGTGAGGCGGGGGCGTACGTGGCGGCTCGCATGGACGAGGGCGCGGTACTCCTCGACGTCGCCCCTGGCGAGCAGGCGGAAGATCTCCTCGTCCACGCCGGAGAACGCCTCGACGCGGGGTCCGTTGAGGCGGAAGACGTGGTCCGTGCCGACGTACTCGGTGCCGAGGAGCGTGTGGGCGGCGTCCTGGACGCTCATACTGGCCGCGTGTTCGAGGCCGGTGAAGCGTTTGCGGCCTTGGCGATCGGTCAGGTGGCGGGCGGTGGCGTGGCCGGAGCCGGTGAAGGCCATGAGGCCCGCCGCCGTGGTGTGGGCCAGGGACTCCTGGAACCAGGCATAGTCCTGCGGCTGCACATGGCAGCCCCGTACGGGCTCCGGTGCCACCGTGGCCGGCGGGTGAATGTCCGGCATCACGTTCGCCTGGAACGGCGGAGCGTTCAGGTTCGGCTCACGACCTTCCGCCGGGTACAGCTGACCTCCGCTGCCGGGTGCCTGGAGGGCGTGGACGGTCATCGTGCCGCCGTCCGTCGGGAGCTGCGTGCTGAACAGCAGGCAGGGGGTCTCGTTCCAGGTGCCGATGTGGACCGCTTCGGCGTGGGCCGAGGCGGAGGCCAGCTGCTCGGCGGAGGTGGCGGGGTCGCTGTGGTTGCCCTTGCAGGCGAGGGGGATGACGCGGGACGGCTCGCCCGGCCGCCAGACCTCCGCGAAGTATTGGGGACGGTAGCGGTACTTCACCTTGTCGCCCTTGTCCCTGCTGGTGAGGGCCCAACCCGCGCGTAACGCCGTGTCGGCGGGGACGATCGTCACCGAGTGGTCGGGGAAGCGGCTGCGCAGCATGTGCTCGGTGAGGGTGAGGGCGAAGCCGATGCCGAGTTCGCCGGACTGCAGCGACTTGTAGTGGTCCGCGATGCGGTGGCCTTCGTCGGTGAGGCCGAGGAAGGAGTTGCGACCGCCCGCCAAGGCCTGGGTGTACTTGAGGGCGCCCCAGTGTTCCGCCAGCCCTCGCCCCGCACCCCGCCACGACAGAGCGGTGGCTCGGGCGAGGGTGTGGAGGACGTCCCAGAGGGTCACTTCGAACTGCCGGGGCAGCTCCGTCTGCGGGATCGGGGCGAGGTCGGGCTTCCTGCGGAGCGGCTCGTCCTCGTTCTCCTCCCGCTTCGTGTCGTCCGCCGTGATGGCGCCTTCCACCTTCCCGACGAGCGCCACGTCGGAGTGGATGGAGATGTTCGACGGCTGGGTCAGGTCCTGGAGCACTTCCTCGGTCGGCTTCAACAGCTCTCCTCACGGTGTGCGCGGGCGGTTCACCATCGGCCGGACCGTACGGAAGGGAGGAGCAGCGCACGCAAGTGCGCAGGGGCGCGTGACCTGGAGCCCGGCCTGAGCGACGGACAGCGCGCGGCCGGTGGTGGCGTTCCACCACCGGCCGCGCTGTGCTGTACGGAGCCGTGGCCCCTGCACGCAGTTCTCGCGAATTGCGGAGAGCCCGCGGCGATGATGCCGCACAGCCGGTCGGTCTTCCTCAAGCAGGGAGACGCGGGAACGGCCTGGCTGGCCGTCGGCCGCGCCATGGCGGAGGCCGAACGCTTCGGCGACCCCCTCGTCCTCGCCGCCAGCGTCCGGCTCCACGCGCACGTCCTCGTCCGCGAGAAGCCCGCGGGTCAGGCCGTCACACTGATCCGGCACGCCGCTTCCCAGCTCACCGGCTCGTACGACCGTCGCTCCCCGCACCACCTCGCCGTCCTCGGGCTGCTCCTGTTGCGCGGAGCCACGGCCGCGAGCCGCGCGGATGACAGCGCCGCCACCCGGGAGTTCCTCGCCGAAGCGGAGGAGGTGGCCCGGTACGTCGCTCTGGACCGGCCCGACGCCTGGGCCAACTTCAGCCCGACGAACGTCACCCTTCACCGGATCAGCGCGGCGGTTTCCTTCGGCGACGCGGGCATCGCCCTCGACGCGGCCCGCCCGCTCATGCACCGCCACATCCCGGTCCCCGAGCGCCGTGCCGCACTCTGGATCGAGGCCGCCCGCGCCTACGCCCAGCTGGGCCGCCTGGCCGACGGCTACCAGGCCCTGCGGATCGCCGAGACCTGCGCCGCCCAGGACGTACGCCGTCCCCCCGTCCGCGAGCTGGTCGCCGGCATGGCCGCGCGGGACCGCCGACGTACGCTGCCGGAGCTCCACCACTTCAGCCGCCGACTGGGAGTACCCGCGTGACCGAGCCGCAGCCCAAGCCCTTCCTGTACGTCATCGTGTGCGCCGCCGGGATCGCCGGCGACGTCGGCAGACTCATCACCGCAGCGCAGGAACGGGGGTGGGAGGTCGGGGTCATCGCCACCCCACAGGGTCTGGAGTTCCTCGACGTCCGGGCGATCGAGGAGCAGACCGGGTACCCGGTCCGGTCCGCCTGGCGCTCGCCCGGCGAGGCACGGACGTACCCGCGAGCCGACGCCATCGCGGTTGCGCCGGCCACGTTCAACACGGTCAACAAGTGGGCCGCCGGATTCGCCGACAACCTGGCCCTCGGCATCCTCTGCGAAGCCCCCGGCATGGGCGTCCCCGCGGTCCTGCTGCCCTACGTGAACACCGCGCTCGCCGCCCACCGGGCCTACCGGCGCAGCATCGACGAGCTCCGGGAGATGGGCGTCCTGATCGGCAGCTACGAGCCCCACCGTCCGAAGTCCGGCGGCGGGGCCGACCGCTTCCCTTGGGAGGAGGCGGTCGATCTGCTCGCGCCACTCCTCCGCGCCGGGGCCGGGCCGCAGTGAACGTGTCGCCATCACCGCTCGGGGCAGCCGGCCCACCCGACCTGGAGGAGCAACGTGGAGCAGCAGAACGCTGAGGGTCGACCGGCCATCGCAGCGGCCGTCGTGGTGCACGAAGGTCGCGTGCTTCTCGTGCGGCGCCGGGTCAGCGAAGGGCGGCTCTCCTGGCAGTTCCCCGCCGGTGCGGTCGAGCCGGGCGAAGCCCTGGAGGAGGCCGCCGCACGCGAGACCCTGGAGGAGGCCGGCCTCACCGTGAAGGCGCTGAAGCTGCTCGGGGAGCGGATTCACCCTGACACCGGCCGCTCGATGTCGTACACCGCCTGCGAGGTGGCCGGCGGCCGCGCGCATGTCATGGACACCGACGAGCTGGCCGAGCTCGCTTGGGTGGCCCACGCCGAGATCTCTGAGTACATCCCGTACCGTCTGTTCGAGCCGGTGCAAGAATACCTCGACGTCGTCCTGGAGCGCTGACGCGGACCGATCGCGCGCATTGGGACAACACGCCAGACGGTGGATCTCGAGGACCACGGTGGGGCAGGTCCTAACTGTCCTCAAGAAGCCGGTCGGTGGCGTCCTGGACTCGGGCTGTCGCCCGGCGGACCGAGTCGAGTACGGCGTTGATCTGGGCGTCGGTCGGCTGGACGCCTGAATTGACGGCGCGGGTCAGCTGGTTCAGGTTGTTGCCGATCTGACCGAGGTGCCTGCGGGCAGAGAACAGCTCGGTGACGGTCTCACGACGCCCGGCGATGGCCGCGACGCTGTTGCCCGGGTCGTGGGCCGCGCTGAGAGCGGCTTTGGCGAAGAAGCCGGCGACGGTGACACCGACGGCCTTCGCGGCGATCGCGACGAGCGCGTGCTCGTTGTCGTTCGCACGCACGCTGCACACTTTGGAACTGCTGCCCCATCCGACGCTGGTGGTCACATCCCAACCTGTCTGCTGCTTCATCTGGGCAGCGAAGGCAGCCAGATGGTGCACCAAGCAGCCGCAGTCCAATGAGACACGAATGCTCATGTAGGGGCTTCGGGGGTTGTCGTTTCCGTACGGAGGGTTCTTCCATTTCACCTCGTGGGCGTGCTCCTTGAGGCCGTTCCGCTCATCGTCGTGCTTGATGCCGTGGGCCTTGGCGTACTCGTCCAGGTCGTCGATGAGGAACAGGTGGCTGGACCACTCGCCGGGCCAGACGGCAAAGAGGCGCGAGCTGCCGGCCAGTGCCCGTTCGTAGGCTTCCCGGCTGTTCCCGTTCGTCACCTTGCCGTTTTCATGGACTTCGGCGTAGCACGTCGTACGCGCGCTGTAAGGGAAGTCTCTTCCTGTACCGCGGCGCTTCTCGGTTCCAACCGACCCTGCCTGTGTGCGGTAGCCCGTGGAGCAGTCAACATGATCCACGGAGTGGCAGGGGTTTGCCCTAGTGGGGTCGGAAACCACCCGTGGCTGATGACGCCCTGGACCGAGCTCAACCGGCCGTAGCGGAACGGCCGCGGGTGAAGTGACAGTCCTGCTCCCGCTGCGGCGGATTCTCCCCAGATTCTCCCCAGGCCCCTGCAGCGGAGACAGCTCGGCATTCGCTGGCGCGAAGTGGATCGCAGGCTCTGTGCTGTCTGCTACAGCCAGTCGCGCTTCTTGAAGATGACGTAGAGGCTCGTACAGACCACTGCCATCAGGAGGATTGCGAAGGGGTAGCCCGCCGCCCAGTGGAGTTCGGGCATCGTCTCGAAGTTCATGCCGTAGATCGTTCCCACCAACGTGGGTGCAAACAAGATGGCCGCCCAGGAGGAGATCTTCTTGATCTCCTCGTTCTGTTCGAAGCCGGCTTCGGCCAGGGCGCGCATTTCGGCGTTCTGTTGTTGGGAGACGAGGGTGGCGTTGACCGTGAGGATTTCGGTGAGGGCCTGGCGGAAGCCGTCGACGCGTTCGCTGGTGTGGGTGACGTGGTCCGCCACGTCGCGGAGGTAGCGCTGGAGTTCCTCGTCGGTGCCGTACTTGGCGAAGCCGGCCATCAGGGCGTGGAGCATGCCGACCAGGGGGCGGGTGGCGCGCTGGAACTCGACCATTTCGCGGGAGAGTTCGTAGATGCGGCGGGATACCTCGGGGTCGCCGCGGAAGACCTCGGTCTCGATCTCGTCCATGTCGTTCTGGACGCCCGCGACGACCGGGGCGTAGCCGTCGACCACGGCGTCGAGGATCGCGTAGAGCGCGGCCTCCGGGCCCAGGGAGAGGAGGTCCGGGGTCTCCTCCATGCGGCGGCGGACCGCCGAGAGGTCGGGGGCGGCGCCGTGGCGGACCGTGATCAGGAAGTCCGGGCCGACGAAGACGTGGAGTTCCCCGAAGTCGACCTCCTCCGGGGCGTCCAGGTAGCGGGCCGCGCGCAGGACCACGAAGAGGGTGTGCCCGTAGCGCTCCAGCTTGGGGCGCTGGTGGGCCTCCATGGCGTCCTCGACCGCGAGTGGGTGGAGGTTGAACTCGGCTGCCAGGGAGTGGAGTTCGGATTCCGTCGGGCGGTGCAGGCCGATCCACGCCATGCCGCCGTGCTGTTCGCGCAGCTGCCGGAAGGTGTCCGCGAGGGTGGCGGGGGAGGCGACCCGGCGGCCGTCGCGGTAGACCGCGGAGTCGATCACGCTCCGGTGGTCCGCGGGGACGGGGGCGGCCGCGCCCGCCGGGCCGGAGGCGGCCGGCGGGGTCGGGGAGGAGGGGCCGGACGGGCGCAGCCACCCCGAGCGCTTCGCGGGCAGGGAGGAGGGGCGGCGGTCTGGGCGCTCCGACATCGCAGGTCAGCTCCCGGTCGAACGGGTGTTTACGGGCAAAGGGCAGGATATAGGGCGGGGGAGGGAGAGGGGGGAGGGGAGAGGGGAGAGGGAGGGAGGGGGGAGGGGGTGGTGGGGATTGCGGACAGAAGGTGTCCGCAAGGGGGGCTAGCGTGGTCGTATGGCCTCCACGACGAACCCCGTACTCGGCGTCCGCGCACTGAACCGTGCCACGCTCGCCCGCCAGCTGCTGCTGAGCCGCGCCGAGATGTCCGCGCGGGACGCCGTCGCGCACCTCATCGGACTCCAGGCCCAGAACGTGCAGCCGCCCTACTACCAGCTGCACGCCCGCCTCGCCGGTTTCGGGCCCGAGCGGCTGGCCGGGCTCATGGAGTCCCGGGAGGTGGTCCGGATGGTCACCATGCGCTCCACCATCCACACGCACACCGCCCACGACGCCCTCACCCTGCGCCCCCTCGTCCAGGCGGCCCGCGACCGCGAGGTGGGCTACTTCCGCAAGGGCCTGACCGGTGTGGACCTCGACCGGCTCGCCGCGCGCGCCAGGGCCTTCGTCGAGGACGAGCCGCGCACCATGGGGGAGATCCGCGAGGAGCTGCTCAGGGAATGGCCCGCGGCCGACCCCCAGTCGCTGTCCGTCGCCGCCCGCTGCCTGCTCCCGCTCGTGCAGGTCACCCCCCGCGGGGTGTGGGGGCGCAGCGGTCAGGTGCGGCTGACCACCGTCGAGCGGTGGCTGGGCGGGAACGTCGACGAGGTGGCGGCGCAGGCGGTCGACGACGTGGTGCTGCGCTACCTCGGCGCCTTCGGGCCCGCCTCCGTCAAGGACATGCAGACCTGGGCCGGCCTCACCCGCCTGCGCGCGGCCTTCGAGCGGCTCCGGCCCCGGCTGCTCGTCTTCCGCGACGAGAACGGGGTCGAGCTCTTCGACCTGCCCGACGCGCCCCGCCCCGACGCCGACACCCCGGCGCCGCCCCGCTTCCTCCCCGAGTTCGACAACCTGCTGCTCTCCCACGCCGACCGTTCCCGCGTCGTCGCCCCGGAGCACAAGGGCCGCACCTGGACCGGGAGCCAGTCCCACCGCACCCTGCTCGTCGACGGGTTCCTCGCCGGGCTGTGGCGGCCGGAGGGTGACGGGCTGGTCGTGGAGCTGTTCGGGACACGTTCCCGGGGCGTCGAGGAGGAGGTCGTCGCCGAGGGGGAGGCGCTGCTCGCCGGCATGGGCCGAGGTCCGGGGCCCGTGCGCTTCGGGTCAATCCACGGCTGACGCCACCCTGGTGGAGCGCCCGTCCGGCACGGCACGATGCCTTCATGATCGGAGTTCGGCGCCTCCGACGGCCCCGGCCGCGCGGTGCCGTTCCTCCGTACGGGTGTTCTGGCGATCCGGGATTCAGGAGTGAGTGGGCTATGCGGGTTCCAATGACTGTTGCGGACTTCCTCGACCGGGCCGAGCTGGGGTTCCCGTCCAGTGCCGGCGTGATCGACGAGCCCGACCAGCCCGGCGCGCCGGTACCCGTGTCGACGTACGGGCGGCTGGGCGAACGCGTACGGGCCTGGCAGGCGGGCTTCGACGCGCTCGGTGTCGGCGAGGGCGAGAGAGTGGCCGTGGTCAGCCACAACTCGGCCCGGCTGCTGGAGCTGCTGTTCGCGGTGCCGATGAGCGGTCGCGTCTGCGTGCCGGTCAACTTCCGGCTCAAGCCCGAGGAGGTCGCGTACGTGGTGCGGCAGAGCGGGGCCTCGGTCCTGCTCGTCGACCCGGAGCTGGACGGCGTGCTGTCCGGTGTCACGGCGCGCCACCGGTTCGTCCTGGGCGAGGGGACCGAGACCGATCTGATGCGCTTCGGCGTCGAGCCTCGCCCGTGGTCGAAGCCCGACGAGGACGCCACCGCGACGATCAACTACACCTCGGGCACCACCGCCCGCCCCAAGGGGGTGCAGCTGACGCACCGCAACATCTGGGTCAACGGGCTGACCTTCGGCCTGCACACCCGCGTGTGGGAACGCGACGTCTACATGCACACGCTGCCGATGTTCCACTGCAACGGCTGGGGAATGCCCTACGTGATGGCCGGCCTCGGCGTGAAGCAGGTGGTCCTGCGCAAGGTCGACGGCGGCGAGATCCTGCGACGGGTGGAGGAGCACGGCGTCACCCTCATGTGCGGGGCGCCCGCCGTCTGGAACGCGGTACTCGACGCCGCGGCCACCTGGGAGGGGGAGATCCCGGGCCGTGACCGGGTGCGCATCGTGTGCGCCGGCGCCCCGCCGCCGAGCAGGATGATCCAGCGGATGGACGAGGAGCTGGGCTGGGAGTTCACCCAGATCTACGGCCTGACCGAGACCTCGCCCCTGCTCACCTTCAACCGGGCCCGGCCCGCCGACGCGGAGCTGCCCGCCGAGGAGCGGGCGCGCAGGCTGTCGCGCGCCGGACTGCCGGCGCTCGGGGTCAAGCTCAAGGTCTCCGGGTCCGGTGAGGTCCTGGCGCGCTCGAACGTCGTCCTCGACGGCTACTGGGACAAGCCCGAGGAGACCTCGGCGGCGCTGGAGGACGGCTGGTTCCGCACCGGCGACGGTGGCACCGTCGACGAGGCCGACGGGCACCTGACGATCTCCGACCGGAAGAAGGACGTGATCATCACCGGCGGCGAGAACGTGTCGTCGATCGAGGTCGAGGACGTGATCTTCAGCCACCCGGCGGTCGCCGAGGTCGCCGTCATCGGCGTGCCGCACGAGAAGTGGGGCGAGACGATCAAGGCACTCGTCGTCCTCACCGAGGGGGCCGAGGTGGGGGAAGCCGACATCGTCGCCCACTGCAAGCAGCGGATGGCCGGCTACAAGGCGCCGACGAGCGTGGAGTTCCGCGAGGAGATCCCGCGCACGGCCACGGGCAAGATCCAGAAGTTCAAGCTCCGCGAGCCCTACTGGTCCGGCCTGGGCCGGGAGGTCAACTGACCGGCGATGTGTCCGGCCGTACGGTCCGGCCGTACGGTCCGGGCGGAGGGTCCGTGCGGTCCGGGCGGCCCGCCCGGACCACACGGGACCGGGGCGAATGAAAGGTCCGAAACCAAACAGATGACCACTGAGCCGAGGGCTGTGCAAAACACGTCACATTCCCGCTCGGTTGTGCCACCATGATTCCGCTGAACGCTACGTGATCCCGGTTACATGTCGGGCGACAGCCGGGTTTCGCACCCACGTACGCGTGAACGTTGCTGGCGGTTTGTGCGGCGGGGGGCGGGAGTCGTCGGATGCGGGGGACCGGTATTGATCAAGCATGCCCCGTGTGCGGAACTCCCGAAGAGGGGGACCTGTGCACGGTCTGCCGGTGGCGGATGCGGGGCGACCCGGTCCTCGGGGACCTGACCGAGGAGGCCGCCCGCCGGGCGGCCGACGCCTTGGCGGCCGCCGCGCAGGGCTGGGACGTACGGGCGGTGGCGCTGTGCGGGAGCGTGGCGCCGGGCGCCGGAGCGAACGCCGGAGCGAACGCCGGAGCGGGCGCCGGGGCAGGCACGGAAGCGGGCCCCGGAGCGGGCCCCGATGCGGGTGAGGGCAGCGTCTCCGGGCGGCTCGCGGCCGTGGTCCGGGGAGGGCTGCCGCAGGCCGGTCCGGGCGCGTCGGGGTCACCGCTGGACCAGTCGGCGGGTCCATGGGAGGAAGTGTCGGTCCGCAGGCCGGCGCAATGGCTCGAAATGCTCGACGATTTGATCTTCGGGCGGGTCAGGGAATTGCTCTTCGTCGAATTCGACCCCGATCGCGTAAACATGATCAAGGCGTACCTGGACGAGAGCGGAATACCCCGCCAGAAGGACGCCGGGAGCGTGGACTGGGAGACCCTCGCCCCCACCCTGCACCCGCACCCGGAAATCCGCCGGTTCCAGCTGGCCGGGGGCATCGGCGAGATATCCCCGGTCGACAGGCGGGATTTCGACGCGGCCGTGCTGCGCCGGCTGACGGCGTCCTTACCGCCGCCCCGCGACCGCTCCACGGTGCTGCTGGTGGGCCACCCCGGCTGGACCCTGCTGGACCGCGCCGTCGCCACGCTCCGCCGCAGCCGCCCCCTGCGGGCCGAGCTGCACCGCCGGGACGGGCAGGCGTACGGCACCACGACGACGGACGCCGTGCGGGGGGTCCTGCGTACCGCGCCCCTTCCCGTGGACCACTCCCTGCTGCTGGTCAGCGCCGATCGGCGGACCGGCGCGGTGCACGTCCACCGCCACGTGCTCTTCCCCGCGGGCGTCCGGCTCCGTCCCGGGGCGGACGCGACCGCCACCGTCACGGTGCACGGCGGGGCCACCGGCAACACCTCCGTGCTCCTCCCCGTACTGGCCGGTCCCCCGGCGGGCGCCGACACGGGCCCGACGGTGCTGGGAGTGGGGCGGACCGCCCTCGGGGCCCTGGAACCGGCCCGGCTCACCTTCGTACTGCGGGGCCCCGGGGAGATCGCCCTCGCCGGGACCGGCGACGGCTGGCCCCGGCCCCACGAGGGCGGCGGAGCACAGGCGCCGCCCGCGCCGGACGGGGCGGAAGCGCCGGACGGGGCGGCACCGGCCCTCACCGCACTGGACGATCCCGACCTGAACCTGACCGCGCTGGTCACCGGCCTGCCGCGGCGGATCGTCCGCCCGCCGCGGCTGGAGGTGTTCTGCACCGTCGAGCTGAGCGGCGCGGACTCGGCCGAGACCGAAGAGCGGCTGGCCTTCGTACGGGACCTCATCGGTTCACTGGCCCGCCTCAGCGGTACCGGCAGCGCCCTGCGCGTCGGCGCCGTGGGCCACTACGACCACGCGATCCACGAGAACGGCTACGCCCCCCGGCGGATCCTGCTGATGCCACCGGTCCCGGCCGGGCCCGCGCCGGCCGCGCTCGCCGCGCTGGACGCCTGGGAGCCCGACCGGCGCCGCCAGGACACGGTGTCCTCGCTGGAGGACGCGCTCAGGACACTGGTGCCGCTCGCCACGGCGTCGCCCCACGGCGACGAGGCGGTACGACGGGTCGCCCTGATCGTCGCCCGCAGGCCGCCCGCCCCGCCCCGGCAGCACGGCATGGTGCCTTCCTGTCCGCTCGGCGCGGACTGGCGGGCCGAAGTCGACCGGCTGCGTGCCGCCGGAGTCCGCGTGATGACCAGGGCGGACCCGAGGACCGGGCCGACGCCCCCCGACCGGGCACGGGCCGCCGTCGAGCGCTACGGGGCCACGGCGTGGGCCGAGCTGTCCCGCGACGGTTCCTTCCGCCCCGGCGCGGACACGGCCGCCGACGTGGCCGAGGCGCTCAGTCCCACCTGGCAATGGGAGGGTCCGCCCTGCCCGTTGGCCTTCGCAAGTCCCTTGCTGTGATCGACCGCTCCGGCACGAGGAGACCCCATGGCCGAGGAATACTACGACCCGAACGACAGGCCCTCCGGCGGCGCGCCGGCCGACGGATCCCCGACACCCCTGGCGGGCGGCCCCCTGAAGCCCGCGCCCCCGCACCCCAACGGACAGCCGTGGTCCGGGCCCCCTGCCCGGCCCGCGGGCAACCCGTACCAGCAGGACCAGGTCCCCGTCATGGACGGCAACGCGGCTCCGGCGCCCATCCCCACCGCGCCGGCCGGCGCGGACGCCACCGACCACGTCCGCATAGGACTGTGGGGCGCGCCGCGCTCCGGCAAGACCAGCTTCCTCGGCGCGCTGCCGATCGCGGCGATGCAGGCCCAGCGGCACGGGCAGGGCAGCTGGCGGATCAGCGGCATGAGCAGGGAGGCCAACAACTTCCTCAACGACAGCGTGACGCGGCTCTCGACCCGCCGGATCTTCCCTGAGGCGAGCGTGGGCCTGCGCAGCATGAGCTGGTCCGTCCAGGGGGAGGAACCTCCCCCGGGCGGCCTGCGCAGGCGCAGCCGCAGGGCCAGCTTCGTCCTGGACATCAACGACGCGGCGGGCGAGGTGTTCCAGGCGAACAACCCGCTGCACGAGGAGATCACCGACCAGCTCGCCCGCGCCCAGGGCCTGATCTACCTCTTCGACCCGCTGGGCGACAGGGAGTCGGCGACGGAGAGCTTCAACTTCTTCTACGCGACGCTCAACGAGCTGAACGCCAGGGTCCGGGACAGGCGGGGGCACCACGACAACAGACTCCCGCACCACGTCTCCGTGTGCGTCGCCAAGTTCGACCACCCCGCCCTCTTCGAGCCCGCCATGCGGGCGGGCTGGGTCACCCAGGACTCCGTGGGATCCCGGCTGCCCCGCGTGCCCGCGCACCTCAGCGCCCGCTTCTTCCAGTGGCTGTGCGAGGACTTCCGGGGGGCCACCGCCCGGATGGTGCGGGACGGTCTGGCCACCTTCTTCCACCCCGACCGGATCACCTACTACGCGACCTCGGCCATCGGGTACCGGCTCAACCCGCAGCACATCTTCGACTACAACAACTACGCCAACGTGGAGGAGGTCGAGGGCCGCCCCCGGATCTGCACCTCCCCCGAGCCCATCAACGTCCTGGAGCCGCTGATCGACCTGGAGCGCAGGATCCACGCCAGGCCGGGCCTCTTCGGGACGAAGCGGAGCGGTCAGTGAGCGACGGTCCCGAAACCCACCGGCTGTCCGCCGACTGGTCGGTGGTGGGCAAGTACCCGGGGCGGACCATGGGGTACGAGGTCCTGCGCGGCAGCCTGCCGTCCGACCGGGCCGAGCGCTACTACTGGGGCGCGGCCACCGGCACCCCCGACGACCTGGAGGCCGACGGCGGACTGCCCTGGCGGGTGTTCCTCAGCGGCGTGCCGGGCGAGAGCCGCTCCGCCTGCGCCCTGGTCGAGACGACCTGGGACGGCAGCGCCGACGGCACCGGCGCCCCCAGCTACACCTGGCGCCTGCTCGTCGTGGACTGGATCCCCGCGAGCACCGCCCGGCTGACGTGGACCGCACTGGACCGGGCCGCCCCCCGTACACAGCCGGACCAGGCGGAGACCGCCGTGGCCGTCGACGCCGCCCGGACCACGGCCGGCGAACTCGCCGACGCCGTCGACCGGCTGGGCTTCGACTGGGCGGCCGGGATCGCCGCCCTGCTGCTGGAAGGCCGGCAGGTGGCGATCGTGCCGGCCCCCGGTGCCCGGCTCCCCGACACCGACGACCGGGTCCTGATCCTCGACGCCGTCTGCTCGCTCCTGCCGTACGGGTGCCGCGCCTGGCTGAGCGCGGCCACCTGGACCGGCCAGTCCGAGCACCGTCTGATGCTGGTCTTCGCGACCGCCGCGCGGACCGGCCAGGCCGAAGCCCGCCTGGGCGCGGGCGCCGCGGGCGGCCCCCCGTCGGAGCCGCAGACCGCCGTCGGGCGCGAGTACCTGAACGAGCTGCTGCGGCTCCGGGCCCGGCGGGAGTCCACCGCCGAACTCGTCAAGCACCTCCTGCGCGCCGGCGACGCCATCTCTTCCCAGGACCCGAAGGCCGCCCTGCGGGCGCTGCGCGAGGCGGACCTGCTGGACAGCGTGCTCACGGAGATCGGCCAGGGCGGCGGCGAACTCGTCGACGTGATGCGGGTGCTGGACACGTACGCGCCGAACGGCCTGACCGAGCGGCAGCTGGGAATGCTCCTGGCCTTCCTCGCCCGCCACGCGCCGGGAGAGGTGCTGCTGCGGTACTGGAGCCCACTGACCCCGCGGCTGCTCGCCGAGGACGTCCTGGCCGCGAGGGCGTCGCAGGCCACCTTCACCCGCGCCACGGACTACCTGAGGGTGGTGCGCGGCCTGGAGGCGTACCACCCGGGCGCGTTCGACGAGCTGTTCACGGCCATGGCGACGGCGCCGGGCCAGGAGCCCGGCTGGGTGGCCGCGCTCGTCTACCGGACGGAGCACGAGCTCGGGCACACCTCGGAAGCCGCCGACCGGGTGCTGATCGGCTCGCGCGAGGCGCGGGACGCCTGGCTGCGCACGCTCCTGAAGGACCGCAGCCACGACCTCTCGCCGCTCCACCGGATCGTCCGGTCGGCCCTGCGGGACGGGGGGAACGCCCCTGCCGGATGGCTGCGGTTCGCCGCGGTGCTCACCGGTGACCTGCGCGCCGGGCAGGTGGTGGCGTCCGACGTCAGCGAGTTCACCGACGCGGGTGAGGACGCCTGGCGGATCGCGCTGGACGCCGCCGCGCGCAACGGCACGCCGGCCGTGGTGGGCCTCATGTGGCCGCGCCTGCGCGAGGTCGCGGTGAGGACGGCCCCGCTCCAGCTGCTCACGGAGCTGAACAGGGTCGCCGCACCGGGTGGGCCCGGACTCGATCCTCAGGTGGCCGCCGACGCGGACCTGCTGTGCGCGATCGCCGGCGCCACCGTGCACGACGGCCACCGACCGGTCCCGACGATGCCCCGGCTCCGGGAGCTCACCGCCCCCGGCGCCGCCCGGCCCTACGCGTCCGCCGTGATCCAGCGGATCGACGCCGATCCCGACCTCAAGAGGCTCGCGGTCGAGGCGCTGCTGGGCGACAGGCCCGACCCCGCCTCGTGGACCGTGCTGACCCAGCTGATGAAGCAACGCCCCAGCACCGAGGAGGTCGTCTGCGACAGCCTGGAACGGCGGCTCGCCGAGGACCCCGGCCTGTGGATCGACGTACTGCCCGAGGAGCTGGTGACGGCCTTCGGCCGCCGGCAGCGGCTGGGCTGGCTGCGTCCCGTCTGGAAGCTGCGCAAGGCCGTCCTCGCCGGTGAGGACCTCGATCAACTGGCCAGGGTCATCGTCGAGGCCTGTCCCGACCGGCAGTTCTCCCCGCCGCTGCTGGTCGAGCTCGTTCCCCTGCTGTACAGCCGGGGAGCCCACGCCGTGTACGAGCTCGGATGCGAGCTGGACCTACGGGCGCCCGGACTGGGCATGGCCATGTACCGGGAACTCGGGCGGAGCGAGTGGGCCCGGGACCTGTGCGAGCAGCTGCGCCAATTCAGCTACGGGGAGATGGAGCGCCACCATCGGATCCTCAAGCGGCTGGGTGGCACCCGCCGGGATGCCCAGCCGCCTGCGCCCCCGTTCCCGCCCCCGGACCTTCCACGTCCGGCACCGCCGTCGCACCACGAGCCCGATCCGTGGCAGGCACCGCAGGAGAAGCGGGGAAGGCTGCGAGGCCTGTTCCCCTGGGGGAACCCATGACCGCCGCCTTCACCTCGGCCGTCGCCGTCGACGCGGGCTCCCGTTTCACGCGCATCGCCGTGCTCGGCGCCGACGGTTCCCCGGTACTGGCCCGGCTGTCCGGCTCCGTACCCGGCGAGGGCGTGCCCGTACCGCGGGAGACGGGCGCCCGCGGCGCCGCTCTGCGGGCGGCCTACGGGGAGTACTGCGGGAGCCATGGAATCCCCGACCGGGTGGTGCTGGTCGTACGGGAGCAGGACCGTGCCGGGGCCGCGGACCGGGCGGCCGACGCGCTGAGCGCCGTCCACGGCACGCGCCCGGCACCGCGGATCCGGGTCCTGGGCACGCCGCACGCGGTGCTGGCGCTGCTCCGGCACGCGGGCGCGCCGCCCTCGGAGCGGTACGCCGTCTGCGAGCTCGGCGCGAGCGCGGCGGAGGTGTCGGTGTGCGCCCCGGTCTCCGGCACCGTGGCCGTCACCGGCCGGGCGTGGCACGCTCCCGCCGACGGCTACGGAGCCGGACTCGACCGGGCGCTGCTCGCCGCCGTCGGGATGCCGGACGACGCGGCGGGACTGCGGGCGCTGGCCGGGGCCCGGGGGGAGACGGGCGCCGCGGAGCGGCTCGGCATCGCCCTGCGCCGCGCGGACAGCCATCGCGGCCCGTACTACGACACGGCCGTCCACCGGGTGGACGGGCGGGAGATCACCGCGGGCGTGGTGCTCCAGGCCCTCGGACGGCTCACGGAAGGACTCGACCGGGTGCTCGACGAGGCCCTGGGCGGTGCGCCGGCCCCGCCGGTGGTCGCGGTGGGGGGCGCGGCCCGGTTCGGCCCGCTGGCCGGGCACCTCGCCGCCCGGCACGGGCCGCTCGTGGCGCTGCCCGGTGACACGGACCCCGCCCTCGCCGCCGTCTTCGGCGCCGCGCTGGTCGCCGCCGGCCGGGCCGACCCGGGCGACCGCTACCCGCACGCCGTCTGCGTGGGTACCCACCGCGTCGTCGGCGGCGCTCCGCGGTCGCAGGAGCTGGTGATCAGCCCTGCCGGAGTGCTGGAACCCGGCGGCGCCACCGTCTTCGCCGAGACGGGCGGACACCGCGTCCCGGTGGCCGCGGGGACGGCGTCCCCCGCCGGTCCCGCGCCGCCCGTACGGGTGCGGGTGCGTGACGCCCGCGGTGAGCGCTCCGAGGCCGTGGGCACCCTGACCCTCCCCCCGGGAGGCGCGGGCGACCGCTTCCACGTGGGAGTACGCATCGCCGTCGACGGTACGGCCCATCTCGTGCTGCACCCGCTGGGCTCCGCGGCGCCCGGCGAATTCCCCCTCGGCACCCTGCCGACCGACCTCAAGGGAGCAGGTCCGTGAAGCACCCCACCCCGCCACGGGCACCCCGGTTCGCGCGCGTCGCGCGGGTCGGCGCCGCTCTGGTGACCGCCGTCCTGCTGGCCGCCCCGCCGGCGGCCGCACGGGCGACGACCACCGACCCGGCCCCCTCCCGCTCGGAGGTCTACCAGGCCCTCGGGCTGAACGACCAGCCCGCCGACTACGTCGTCCTCGTCGACACCTCCGGGTCGATGAACCAGGACGGCCGCTACGACACGGTCCGTTCGACCCTCGGCAGCTTCCTGAACGGCATGTCACCCAAGGACCACGTCGCGCTGTTCACCTTCGACTCCCGTCCGCAGCCGCGCTACATCGGCTCGGCCGGCGACAGCGCCGCGATCACGGCCAGGCTGCCCGCCGCACCCGACCCCGCCGGGGACACCGACATCGGCGCGGCGCTCGACGCGGCACTGACCGAACTGGAACGCGATCAGGCCTCGGCGGTCGCCTCCGTGGTGCTGCTCACCGACGGCGAGCACCATCCCGTCGCCGGCTCCGGCTACCCCGATTCCACCGGCCCCGCCTGGACCGCGCTGCGCGGGCGCGCGCAGGCCCTCGCCGGACGCACCGAACTGGCCGGGTACGCGCTGCCGCTGGGCAACGGAGCGACGGGCGCGGGCCTGCTGGGCGACGTCGTGAAGAACACCACCGTCCTGCGCCCCGAGAGCATCCAGGACCTCGGCTCGTACCTGGCCCGGGCCGGGGAACGCACCCAGACCCGCAAGGCGCAGCTGCTGCTGGCCGGGGACGTCGGGCAGGGGGTGACCGCGGAGTGGCAGGACGCCGGGCGCAGCGATCTCACGGACGGGTCGGCGACCGCGAAGCTCACGCTCCGCTCGACCTCCCGGCACGTCCCCCTGACGGTCACCGGCGCGAGCGCCTCGGTCGGCGATCCGTCCGTCACGCTGGACGGGCTGCCGGGGCAACTGACCCTCCAGCCGGGCGAGTCCCGGTCCTTCGACGTACGGCTGAGGGGCCGGCTGTCGGCGGGTCCCCTGCCGTACCGCCGGGTGAAGGACGCCGACACCACGCTGAAGCTGTCCGGCCGGGTGACCTCCCCGTGGGAGCAGGCGCTCGCCCCGGACGTACGGCTGAACGTTCCCCAGCAGGTGCGCGTCACGCGGGCGGCGGTGCCGCTGCGGGCCACGGTGGGGTCGGCGGCCTTCCTGCCCGGGGTGCTGGGCGGTGCCGCGCTGGTGCTGCTGGCCGGCTGGCTGTACTGGCGCAGGATCCACCGGCCGCCCCTGCGGGGCGAGCTGCTGCTGACCCGGGTGTTCGGCGACGCGTTCACCGACCGCGTCGCGCTGACCGGCCGCGCGGTGACGCTGCGTCCCCCGTCGGTCGGCGGCCGGGGCCGCGTCCACGGCCGGCGCCGGTCGACCGACACCGGGCCCAGGATCGACCTGCTGATCCGCTACACGCCGGACGGCTCCACCGCCCGGGAGGCCACCGCGACCTGTCTCCCCGACCAGGAGGTCGTCGTCAACGGGGTCTCGTTCACCTACGTGTCCGGGCGCTTCGCGTCCGGCCCGTCCGACACCCTCATCGGCGGGCCGCGATGAACGCCGCCACACCGACGCTGAACGTCGCCGCGACCCGGGTCGGCACGCAGGCGCTGGGGCCGGGCCTGCGGTCGGTGCTCTGGGTGCAGGGATGCCCCTTCCGCTGCGCCGGCTGCATGTCGCCCGACTGGATACCCGAGCGGCCGGCCCGGTCGGCCGAACCAGCGTCCCTGGCAGCCGAGTTGCTGAGCGATCCGCGGGTGGACGGCCTGACCTTCTCGGGCGGTGAGCCGATGCTGCAGGCGGCCGGACTCGCCGAGGTGGCACGGCTGGCCCGGGAGGACCGCGAGCTCTCCGTGATCTGCTTCACCGGCTACCGGCTCGAACGCCTCCGTGCCGCGCCGCCGTCCCCGGGGGTCCCCGCGCTGCTGTCCGCGGTCGACGTACTGATCGACGGCCGGTACGTGGCGGAGCTGGACGACGGCCGCGGACTGCGCGGCAGCGCCAACCAGCGGATCCACCACCTCACCCGGCGGCTGGCGGACTGCGGTTACGACTTCGCCCGCCGCCCCAGGACGGCCGAGATCGCCATCAGCGGCCCGGAGGCCCTGCTCGTCGGCGTACCGCCGGCCGGGCTGCTGGCCGCCTTCGACGCCGCCGTCGACTCCGTCCGATCCGACACGCCCACCGGAAGGGAACTGCCCCATGAGCGGTAGGAAGCGCATCCAGGTCGACGAGTCCGAGTGGTACCGCCTCCAGCGCAACGCGCAGAAGCTGAAGGAGGTGCAGCGCAACCTGCCCCGGCTGATCGACGACGTCCGCAAGCAGACCCGCGCCGACATCGACCGCACCTTCGGCAGGGTCGAGGAGCGCCAGCGCCGGCACGAGGAAGTGGTGCGCGGCCTCAGCGCGCAGACCCGGCAGCTGGAGGCCGACACCTCGCGACGGCTCCAGGAGCAGGCCCGGGACCTGCACCGGACCCTCGACGAGACCGCGGGCCGCATCCGGGAGGAGTCCCGCCGCGAGCTGGCCGCACACCAGGAGGCCGTACGCCGGGAGATCGCCGCGGAGCGCGCCGAACGCCGTGCCGAGACGGCCCGGCTGTCCGGGGAGATCGACGTGATGAAGCAGGACCGGGCACGGGCCGAGGAGACCGTCCGCTCCTGGCTCTCCGACAGCCGGGCCATGGCCGGTCTGATCGAGGGGTCGCTGCCGCACGAGCGCTACGCCCCCGGAGAACTGGACCGGCTGACGCGACGGCTGGCCACCGCCGAGCAGAACACGGCGGGCGGCCGCTTCGACGCGGCCCTGGCCGTGGCGCAGGAGACGTACCACTCGCTCAGCGAACTGCGGCTGGAGATCGAGCAGCGCGAGCTGGACCGGTCCTGGGCCCAGACCGCCGCCGTGGAGGCCCTGGTGCGGATCGAGAAGCTGATCGAGGGCAACCGGGAACGCCCCGTCCTCGGTCCGGACGGCCAACCCCTGGCCGGGTACACGCTCGACGTCGTCTACTGGTCGGCCGGGGAACTCGACGAGCTGGGCCGGGAGACGGAGCGGGCACTGTCGCTCGCCCGCGACGACGGGACCGACACCGGCGAACTGCACGCGCTGCGGGAGCGGGCGCCGGAGCTCGAAGGCGCACTGGGAGACACCGTGGAACGGGCCGGCATGCGCCAGCTGGCCTCGCAGATCCGGGTGAACCTCGCCGACGCCGTCGCCCAGACCCTCAGTGACTACGCCTACTACGACCTCGTCGACGGAGAGTACGAGGACGCCGACCCCCGGGGCGCCTACTACGCCAAACTCCGCCACGACAACGGCAACGAGATCGTCCTGGACATCTCGCAGGCCGTCCAGGACGACGGGGAATGCGTCATCCGGGTGCACTCCTACGACCACGACACCACCGCCGAGGCCGATCTCACCGCCCGGGCCCGGGCGATCGGACAGGGGCTTGCGGCGGAGGGCCTGCGGGTGTCGGAGCCGGTGGGAGAGAAGGGCGACCCGGACCCGCTGCTGCGCGACATCGAACGTCACCGCACCCGGCAGCGGCCCCGGCCCGGGTCGGCATGACCGGCGCCGCGACGCCGCCCGCGGCCGGGCCGGGCGTGGAACGGTTCCCGGCCTCCGTGCTGCGCGGCGGTGAACCGTTCGCCGTCCTCTACGGCCCCGGCGTGGACGACGTCTTCGTCGACGGCACCCACCAGGTGCGCACCCTGGAGGAAACCCTGTGGCGGCTGCTGCGCGCCGAGGGCTACGAGCGGATCGTCTTCAGTTCCCTGCAGGATCCCGTCTACTTCCGCGACGACGCCTCCCGGGGCCTGTCCCGCAGCGCTCCCGCGCCGCGCCGGGCGCCGCGCACCATGCGCCACTCGCAGCTCAAGGGCCCGCTCGGCGGCATGCTGGTGTCCGGCCTCGGCCCGCGCGGTGCCGCCGGGGAGCAGCGGGAGGCCCCGGCCGGGGGCGGCGCGGGCGGCGCCGGGCCCGCACCGTCGGCGATGGGCGTCTCCGATCCGTTCGGGGTGATGACGCTCGCCGGGCACCTGCGGCAGCGCGGGCACCGGACCGCCGTGGTGTTCCCGTATGCCGAGGAGGTCCTGCGCCATCACAGCGCGGCGCGGCAGCTGGCCCACGCCATGGCGGACTGGTCCCAGCAGAGCGACGGCCGCAACCTCTGGGTGCTGGTCTTCCGCAGGCCCACCCTGGAGGGAGTGGCCGGGTTCGTCGAGGGACAGGGAGGCTATCCGCTGCTGGAGACCTTCGTGCGCCAGCAAATGGACACTCCGGGGCGTCCCGGTACGGCCCGGATCGGATTCCCGCAGGCGGCCGAGGTGGAACGGCTGATCCACGCGACGCGGCTGCGGGAAGGGCTGCGGATCGGCGACTGGCGGGAACTGGCCCCGATCGTGCGGGCCATGGCCGGACAGCCCTGGAAGGCCCGGACCTGGCGCACCGAGCTGGTCCGCCTGGCCCGGCAGGGCGGCACGCTCGACGCCGAAGCCGTCCGGGGCTGGGTCGAGGGTGCCGATACCGACCCCCGCCCGGCCTGGGAGCGGCTCGCCGCCATGCCGGGGCTGGACGCGGTCAAAGCGCACTTCGAGCAACTCCGGGCCCAGGTGGAGACCGCCGCGGCGCTCCGGGCCGCAGGTCACACCGGCGTGGCCGAACCCCCCTCCTTCCACCTGGTGTTCGCCGGCAATCCCGGGACCGGGAAGACCACCGTGGCCCGGCTGGCCGGTGAGATCTACCGGGACCTGGGCCTGCTGAGCCGGGGCCACGTCGTCGAGGCGAAGGTCCGGGACCTCGTCGCCGGATACGTCGGTCAGACGGCCGCACTGACCGACGAGGCGGTGGAACGGGCCCTGGACGGAGTGCTCTTCATCGACGAGGCGTACGGACTCAGCGACCAGGGCGACGGGTTCGGGAACGAGGCGATCCAGACGCTCGTCAGCCGCATGGAGAACGACCGCGGCAGACTGGCCGTCATCGCGGCCGGATACCCGGACAAGATGCAGGAGTTCCTGAACTCCAACCCGGGTATGCCGAGCCGGTGGACCGTC
The DNA here is from genome assembly GCF_055581065.1 of Streptomyces sp. NPDC031479. NCBI lineage: Bacteria > Bacillati > Actinomycetota > Actinomycetes > Kitasatosporales > Streptomycetaceae > Streptomyces > Streptomyces sp. NPDC031479. The sequence continues at coordinate 23,714 of NZ_JBVIKC010000025.1, read as the reverse complement.
CTGGACTTCTCCGACTATCCCCCCGAGACCCTGATCGCGATCCTCCTCGGGCGGCTCACCGCGCGCGGTCCGCGCCTGAGCCCCGAGGCCGAGGAGCAGCTGACACGGATCGTCGCCGGGATGCACCGGACCCGGGACGCGACGTTCGGCAACGCGCGGGACATGCGGACCCTCGCGGACGGCATCTACACGCGGTGGTCCGCCCGCGTCCGCCGCCACGTCCACCGGCCGGTCGTACCCGAGGACATCCCGGAGACCTACCGGGCGCACCTGACCCCGCCGGCCCCCGACCCCGTGGCCCTGCTGGCGGAACTCGACCGCTACGTGGGACTGGGCCCGGTCAGGGAACACCTCACGCAGCTGGCCAACCGGCTGCGGCTGCGCCAGGCCAAGGGGGGAGGCGGGTTCGCGGCGCCGCACCTGCTGTTCACCGGACCGCCGGGGACGGGGAAGACCACGGTGGCCCGGCTGGTCGGCAGGATGTTCCGGGACCTCGGCCTGCTGCGCAAGGGGCACGTGCTGGAGGTCACCCGCGCCGAACTCGTGGGCGTCCACATCGGGGAGACCGCCCCCAAGGTGCAGAAGGCCGTGCGGGACGCGCTGGACGGCGTCCTGTTCCTCGACGAGGCCTACAGCCTGGCCCGCGACACCTCGTACGGGGGCTACGGGGCCGAGGCCATCGACACCCTGACCCGGGAGATGGAGCACTGGCGGGGCCGTCTGGTCGTGATCGCCGCGGGCTACCCGCGGGAGATGGCGGAGTTCCTCGACTCCAACTCCGGGCTGAAGTCCCGGTTCACGGAACCGATCCCGTTCCCCCCGTACTCCACCGCCGACCTGGTGGAGATCCTGCGCCGGTCGGCCGCCGCCGAGGGTTACACCCTGGGGACGGGCGTGGCGGACCGGGCCGCGCTCTGGCTGGAGCGCAAGCGCGCGGCCGATCCGGCCGGATTCGGCAACGCCCGGACGGTCCGCGGGCTGCTGGAGGACATGGAAGGCGCGATGGCGGCCCGGTTCGCGGTGCACGGCTGGCCGCGGGGACCCGGTTCCGGCCCCGGCCCCGACCCCGTCGTCCCCCTGGAGTTCGAACCGGCGGACGTCCCGGATCCGGCGGTGGGCGGCCCGGTCACCGGATGACCGAACGCCCCTCCGCGTCCTGGGAGTCACGTGCTTCCAGGACGCGGCCCAGCGCCCGGTCCGCCTCCCCGAGCCGCCGCTCGATGTCCGCCACGGTGGCCTCCACCTGCTCCAGCGAAGCCGTCTCCGGCCCCGCGCCCCCGGATCCCGCCGGGGCGAGGAGGGCCCGCGCGAGGTCGCGGTTGGCCTCGGCGTAGAGCCTCAACGACACCAGCTGTGCGCCCCGTTCGGCCCGGACCCGCTCCAGGAGCTCCTGCCCGGACGCGAGCGCCGCCGCGCCCTCGTCATGCTCGCGCTCCTCGACCGCCAGCGCGCTCTGCACCGCCGCGGCCCGTTCGAGCACCTGCCTGGTCTGCGGACCCAGGGCGGCCAGCTGGTCGTCCGAGAGGCGGATCAGCGCGTCGCCGCTCGTGCGCAGCGCGTCGTCGACCCCGGCGTCCCGGCCGCGCAGCGCGGCCAGCCGCTCCCCGATGACCTGCTGCTGCTCCCGGAGCGCGTCCAGCGCGACGACCAGCCGTTCCAGCCGGCGCAGTTCGTCCACCTGGCGGCGCAGCTCCCCGTGCTGCTCCAGCCGGGTGCGCAGGGCCTCCTGCGTTGCCACGAGCTTCTCCAGCTCGGCCCGTTCCTCCGCGACGCGCTCGGTCACCTCGGCGAGCCGGCGCACCAGCGCGTCCGTACCGCCGCCCACCCGGTCCCCGGGCATCGCGGCGGCCAGCAGCGCGGGCAGCGCCCCCTCCAGTTCGCGGCCGTGCTCCAGCGCGTCGTCCAACGCGTACAGGGCCCCGAGCGCGCGGGCGCCGCCGGCGTCGGCGCCCACCCGGCACACCGCCGCCGCGGCCCACCGGAAGGCGCAGCCCAGCACGCGCAGAGCGGCTTCCACGTCGTCGACGCCGGTGGCGCCCAGCGTGTCGGCTATCTCTCGTCTGGCGTCGTCCATGGCGATCACCGTATCGCCGTGAACGCGCCCGCGACCGGCACTTGCGCGACTACTCTTCCCGGAGCGGTTCCACAGCGATTAATTCGGGGGACTCATGGCCGAGTTGGTGCGATTCGACGGTCCTGACGGAACATCACTCTTCGTCGAGGTGGAGGAGGACTCGCCCGGTCTGGAACGGATCTCCCGGGACTCCGGCGGTGTGGTGCGGGCGGGCCGCCGGCTGGAGGACGCCCTGACGGCGGTCCGCCCCGCGATCCGCTCGGTGGTCGAGTCCGTGAGGGCCCTCGCGCCGGACGAGTACGAGGTCGAGTTCGGGATGAAACTCAACGCGGAGTCCGGAGTGGTGATCGCCAAGACGGCGATGGAGGGACACTTCAGCGTCAGGATCCACTGGAGCCGGTCCACCGACGGCCCCGCGGACTGACCCCGTTGTCCGCCGCCCGAGAGCGCCCGCCCTGGCTGGTGAGCATCCGCCGCTCCCCGGGGGAGAACCCGGTCGGGGCCGGGCTGCTGGTCGGCCCGCGGCACGTCCTGACCTGCGCCCACGTCGTACGGGCCGGGACGGCGCTCGGGATGCCGACGGAACCGGTCTACGTGGAGTTCCAGTACGCCGAGGCGCACGAGCCCCTGCCCGCCACCGTCGTACCCGGCGGCTGGCACCCGGCCACCGGCACCGACACCGGGGACGTCGCCGTCCTCGAACTCGGCTCGCCGCCGCCCCCGGAGGCCGTCCCCGCCCCCCTGCGGACCACGGACTCCGGCACCTGGGACCACCAGTTCCGCGCGTACGGCTACCCCCGCGAGCACCCCCGCCAGGGGGTACCCGTACGGGGCGAGATCATCGGCCACGCCGGCAGCGAGTGGCTCCAGGTGGAGGCCAGCCCCCACACCGGCTGGGCCCTGGAACAGGGCTTCTCGGGCTCCCCCGTCTGGGACGTGCACAGCGAGGGCGTCATCGGCATGCTCGTCGCCCGCGACTCCGTGACCAAGGTCGACCGGCGCACGGCGTACGCGATCAGGGTCGAGACGCTCGTCCGCTACTGGCCCGCACTGGGCGCGCACGTCCGCGCTGCCACGACGCGAGAGGTGCGGGAGCGGCTGGAGAGCCTGCTGTGGCTCCCGCTGACCGAAGACGGCGAGATCGCCCGCGTCGACCAGGTGGATCCGCACGACATAGGAGTCTCCCGCTCCAAGTACAGCGGCCGGCCCGGGGCCTCGCCGTACGTGCCCCGCCGTCCACAGGACGACCTCCTCGACACCGCCCTGGAGCAGTCGCGCTTCGTCCTGCTGGCCGGGCAGTCCAAGGCCGGCAAGTCGCGCACCCTGTACGAGGCGCTGCTGCGCACGCAGCCCGGAGCCCGCCTGATCGTCCCGCGCCCGGACGCCACGGACCGCCGGATCCTCGACGACCTCAGCCGGACCGCTCTGCCGCTCGGCCGGGACCGCGCCGTCCTCTGGCTGGACGACCTCCACCGCTACCTCCGGCCCGGCGGCCTGGACCTGCAGATCCTCGACCGGCTGACCCGGCGGCACCCGGCCGTCACCGTCGTCGCCACCATCCCGGCCAAACAGCGGGCCGCCCTCACCGGCATGGAGAACGACATCGGCCGTGTCGCCCGCACGGTCCTCGGCAAGGCGCACACCGTCGAACTGCCGGCGCTCCTGACGGAGCAGGACGCCGCCGCGGCACGGGAGCTCTACCCCCGCGAGGACTTCGCCGCGAGGGGCATCGGCGAGCACATGGTCGCCGCCCCCCGGCTGGAACAGCGCCTGCGCGACGGTGCGGAGACCTGCCCCGAGGGATGGGCGCTCGTGAAGGCGGCGGCCGACTGGCACCGGATGGGCATGACCGGACCGGTCCCCGAAACCGCCCTCCTGGACCTCTTCCGCTCCTACATGTCCACCCACTACCTGCGGTTCGACGCCGACGAGACCCACTACCGGACCGGCCTGGCCTGGGCCGGGGAGCCCGTGGCCGGGGCCATCGCCCTCCTGTACCGGGTACCGGGGCCGCGGGACCGGCCCGCGTACACCGGATTCCCCTACACCTCGGAGTACCTGGACACCCGTCTCGACGACCCCTCCGCCGCGGTACCCCGCATCGCCTGGGACTACCTCGCCGAGCACCGCACGCCCACCGAGCTGGTGCCGATCGCCTACGCGGCGCTGGTCCGGGAGGAGCCCGACGTGGCCGAGCGACTGCTGCGCCGGATCGCGCGGGCGCCCGGTGACCGGGACGGCTCGGCCTGGGCCTCACTGATGCTCGGGCAGATGTCCCTCGTCCGCGGGAACGTGGACGAGGCCCTGGAACTGCTGGACGCGGCGGCCTCCTCCCGGACGGAGAACGTCGCCCCGCTGGCGCAGGTCGAACTGGCCGCGGCACTCGTGATCAACGGCGACCGGACGCGCTCCAGGAGGCTCCTGGAGAGCGCCGTCGCCTCCACCGACCCGCAGATCTCCCGGCTGGCCCAGGTGGGCCTGGCCCGCCTCCTGGTCCTGCAGGGCGAGAGCGAACGGGCCGAACGGCTGCTGGAGGCCGTCCTCGCGTCCGGCGACACGGAAGCCGAGTACCTGGCCGGCGCCCAACTGGTCCGCACGCTGACCGACGGCGACCCGGCCGGCGTGCGCACCGGCCGGGAGCCGGGCACCGAACTCGGCAAACCCGCGACCGGCCTCGGCGCCGCCCGCGGCCCCGGCCGGCCGGAGCCGGCCGAGCGGCCGTGGACCCTGCCCCGCATGATGGGCGACACGGTCGCGGTCCAGATCACCTCCGCGGCCCGCGCGAACCTCGGCGGAGTACTGGTCCACCAGGGCAAGCTGGACCGGGCCGAGGCCCTGCTGCGCTCGGTGGCGGACAGCGGACAGGCGCACGTCGTGCCCTGGGCCCAGGTGAGCCTGGGAGACCTCCTCACCCTCCAGGAGAGGTACGGCGAGGCCAGGCAGGTACTGGAGGCCGCGATCGCCTCCGGACACCCCTTCGTGCTCCCGATCGCACGGGTCGGCCTGGCCGTCGTCCTGCTCGGAGGGGACGAGGAGGAGCGGGGAGTGGCCATCCTCCGGGAGGTGGCCGAATCCGGACGTCCCGACCAGGGCAACCGGGCGGCCTGCGCACTCGGCGAATGGCACGCCGCGCTCGGCGACACCGAGACCGCTGGGGAGTGGCTGGACCGGGCGATCGCCTCCGGTCACCCGGAGTGGGCGCCGCCGGCCCGCGTCGCCCTCGCCGTCATGCTCGCGGGGGAGGAGGGCGGGGCGGGCCGGGCGCGGGCGCTGCTGGCCGAGACGATCACCTCCGGGCACCCCCATCAGGGCCCGCGCGCCGCCGATCTCCTCGGCGACCTCCTCGTCCGCGAGGGCCACCCCCGGGAGGCGGAGGAGGCCTACCGCACCGCGATCGATTCCGGACACTGGTACTGGGCGCCGCCGGCCCGCGTCGGCCTGGCCGTCATGCTCGCGGGGGAGGAGGGCGGGGCGGGCCGGGCGCGGGCGCTGCTGGCCGAGGCGAGCGCCTCCGGGCACCCCCATGAGGGTCCGCGCGCCGCCGATCTCCTCGGCGACCTCCTCGTCCGCGAGGGCCACTTCCGGGAAGCGGAGGAGGCCTACCGCACCGCGATCGATTCCGGACACCCCCACTGGTCCCTGATCGCCCGCTACGACCTCGCCGTCATGCTCGCCGACCAGGAGGACCTCCCGCGCGCCGAGAGCCTGCTGCGCGTGCTGGCCGAATCCGAGGAGGAGACGGCGGCGTCGTGGGGGAGGGCCCTGCTCGGCATGGTGCTCATCCGCGCCGGGCGCAGGCCCGAGGGGATCGGACACCTGCGGGCCGCGGGCGACGCGGGCGTGCACCCCGCCTCCCCCATGGCCCGGTTCCAGCTGGCCAAGTGCCTGGCCGAGGACGGGGACGACGACGGCGCCGAGGAGCTCCTGCGGTCCGTGGTCGAGGACGAGCCCTCGGACGTCACCGAGGCGGCCAAGGCCTCGCTCTGCGTACTGCTGCTGCGCCGCGGCGACGGCGAGGCCGCCGAGGGGCTCCTGATGGGGGTGGAGACCTCGGGCGATGCCGGGGCGATCGCCCTGGCCTACCTCGGCACCGGCGAGTACCTGCTGGACGTGGGGGAGGTCATCGCGGCCGGCGACCTCCTCGAAGCCGCGCTGGAGACCGGCGACCCGCAGACGGCGCCCCGCGCCGGAGCGCTGCTCGGCGTCGTACGGCGATCCATGGTCGACGCCGGGAACGCCGCGTGCGGGGAGGAGCTGGAGGAGGCCCGGCGGCTGCTCACGGACGCCCTCGCCACCGGGGAGCAGTCCGTCGAACCGCTCGCCCGCCGCTACCTGGGCAGCACCCTCTTCCGCCTCGGGCTGTACGCCGACGCCGAAAGCACGCTGCTGCCCCTCGCCCGGTCCGACGACACCGTCCACCGGCCACAGGCGCTGCTCCTCCTGGCCCAGGTCCTGGCGGTCGGCGACCGGCCGGAGGAGGCGTACCCCTGGTTCGAGCGGGCGATGGACTGCGGTGACCCGGAAACCGAGCCCGAGGCCCGGCGCCTCTACTGCGAGCTGCTGATGGGCGCCGGCCTGCACGAACGCGCCCGCGAGGTCCTGGCCCCGCTGGTGACCGACGGCGACACGGAGGAGGATCCGCTCCCCGAACCGCTCCCGGCGCGGCCCGCCGGGCGGCCCACGGAGCCCGGACCGCCCGGTCCCGCCGCGCATCCGCTTCCGGTCGGGGTGCTGGTGCTGCTCGGGGACGTCGCGGCGGCCGAGGGGGACGAACGGGAGGCCGGCTACTGGTACGGCCTGGCCGGACGGCCCCCGGCCGGGACGGGCCCGCCGTGACGCGGCCGGCCCGCAGCCGACATGGCTGCGGGCCGGTGCGCCTGTGCGGGCAGGCGCCTGTGCGGGCAGGTCGCCTACGCGGGCAGGTGCGCCTCGATCGCGGCGATGACTTCGGGCGCCTCGGGCTCGGTGCGCGGGCGGAAGCGCGCGACGACCTCGCCGGCCGGGGAGATGAGGAACTTCTCGAAGTTCCACTGGATGTCCCCGGCCTCGCCCTCGGCGTCCGGGGTCTGCACCAGCTCGCGGTACAGGGGGTGCCGGTTCTCGCCGTTGACCTCGGACTTCTCCAGCATCGGGAAGGTCACGCCGAAACCGGCCGCGCAGAAGGTCTGGATGTCCTCCGCGGTGCCCGGCTCCTGACCGCCGAACTGGTTGCAGGGCACACCGATGACGGTGAAGCCCTTCTCCGCGTACGCGAACTGCAGCCGGGCCAGCCCCGAGTACTGCGGGGTGAGCCCGCACTGGGAGGCGGTGTTCACGAGGAGGACGACCTTGCCCTTGTGGGCCGCGAGGCTGGTGGGCTCGTCGTCCAGGGTGGTCAGCGGGATGTCGTACAGGCTCATCGGGCTCTCCTCGGCAGGCAGGGGGAACAAGGAAGACAAAGGGACGGACGGAAGAACGGGCGGGCACGGGCCCGCGCCCTCCGAGCCTAGGCCCCCTCCGCCACCAGTTCGTCCGCCGGGTCGTTGACCGGCTGCGGCACGCCCGTGAGGTCCATGACGAACAGCGGTACCGCCAGCTCGTCCGCCCGGCTCCGGGCCTCCTCGGTGTAGCCGGCGAGGGAGAAGTAGACGCCGGTCGCGGCGGCCGTGAGGCCGTTCAGCCAGACGCACTCCACCGCCCGCAGCCCGACCGGGGCCGTGGTCGGGTCCACCTGCGCCACCACCCCCGGAGCCCGCAGGTCCGCCGCCGCGGAGGGGATCGGCACGCCGTCGGGCTGCCGCACGTCCCGGAAGCCGAGCCAGCGCAGGTACAGCGCGGCCGTCGCCACGGCGTCCCGGCCCGTACGGATGGTCACCGGCCGGAACGCCGGCCGCGCGACGGCACCCGTCATGGAGGCCGCCCCGGTGCCCGACCCGGCTTCCGTCCCTGGCGTCCCCGCATGCGGATCCGTCCCCGCCGGGCCCGTCCGGCTCCCCGCCCCCGCTGTCGCGGGACCCGCCGCGCCGGCGTTCCTGCCCGACGCCGCCCCCGGCGGCCGGACCGGGACCCGGACCACGGTCCCGCACGCCCCGCAGCCCAGCTCCGGCTGGGGCCACTCGCCCTCCCGTCCGCAGGCCCCGCACCGCACCACCACCCAGCTCTGCGACCAGGTGCGGTGCGTCAGCGGCCGGGGCTCCGCCGACGGATCCAGGGGAGGGGTCACGGGGTTTCCGCAGGCGCAGGGGAAGGAGGGCGCCGCGTAACCGTTCTCGCGCCCGCATCCCGGGCAGCGCATCCGTACCGCTTCCGTCATGAGACCCGGCCCCCTCCGTCGCCGTGCGTAGTCCCATGCTCCACCACCGGCGACCGCCCGGGCGGCCAGGGCGGCGGATTGCCGCCGGATCCGGCCGAAGGACCGGCCATTTGTGCAACTCACCGAACGGGATGCGCCTTTTGGTGGGTTCCGGGGTGCCCCACCGCCTTGACGTGCGCGAAGTGGCCGCTTAGCTTGTTCCGTATAGCAGAACAAAAATTCCGCATTACGGAAAAAGTCTGACCGCCGGACCCGCAGGAGAACTCGATGCCTCGTATGACAGCCGCCGCCGCTGCAGTGGAGATCCTCAAGCTCGAGGGTGTCGAACAAGCGTTCGGTGTCCCCGGTGCTGCGATCAACCCGTTCTACCGCGAGCTCAAGAACGTGGGCGGGATCGGCCACACGCTGGCCCGCCACGTCGAGGGCGCCTCGCACATGGCCGAGGGGTACACCCGTGCCAAGGCCGGCAACATCGGCGTCTGCATCGGCACCTCGGGTCCCGCCGGCACCGACATGATCACCGGCCTGTACTCGGCGATCGCCGACTCGATCCCGATCCTGTGCATCACCGGTCAGGCTCCGGTCTCGAAGCTCCACAAGGAGGACTTCCAGGCCGTCGACATCGCCTCGATCGCCAAGCCGGTCACCAAGAAGGCCACGACCGTCCTGGAGGCGGCCCAGGTTCCGGGCGTGTTCCAGGAGGCCTTCCACCTGATGCGCTCCGGCCGTCCGGGCCCGGTCCTGATCGACCTCCCGATCGACGTCCAGCTGACCGAGATCGAGTTCGACCCGGAGACCTACGCCCCGCTGCCGGTCTACAAGCCGCAGGCCACCCGCGCCCAGGCCGCCAAGGCCCTGCAGTTCCTGCTGGAGTCCGAGCGCCCGCTGATCGTCGCCGGTGGCGGCATCATCAACGCGGACGCCTCCGACCTGCTGGTCGAGTTCGCCGAGCTGGTCAACGTCCCCGTCATCTCCACCCTGATGGGCTGGGGCACCATCCCGGACGACCACGAGCTGGCCGCCGGCATGGTCGGCGTGCAGACCGCCCACCGCTACGGCAACGCCACGTTCCTGGAGTCGGACTTCGTCTTCGGCATCGGCAACCGCTGGGCCAACCGTCACACCGGTTACAACCTGGACGCCTACACCAAGGGCCGCAAGTTCGTCCACGTCGACATCGAGCCGACCCAGCTGGGCAAGATCTTCGCCCCGGACTTCGGCATCGCCTCCGACGCCAAGGCCGCGCTGGAGCTCTTCGTCGAGATCGCCAAGGAGCTCAAGGCCGAGGGCAAGCTGCCGGACTTCTCCGCCTGGGCCGCCTCCGCGCAGGAGCGCAAGGCCACCCTGCAGCGCCGCACGCACTTCGACAACATCCCCCTGAAGCCGCAGCGCGTCTACGAGGAGATGAACAAGGCGTTCGGCCCGGAGACCCGCTACGTCACCACCATCGGCCTCTCCCAGATCGCCGCCGCGCAGTTCCTGCACGTCTACAAGCCGCGCCACTGGGTCAACTGCGGCCAGGCCGGCCCGCTCGGCTGGACCATCCCGGCCGCCATCGGTGCCGCCACCGCGCAGCCGGAGACCCCGGTCGTCGCCCTCTCCGGCGACTACGACTTCCAGTTCATGATCGAGGAGCTGGCGGTCGCCGCCCAGCACAAGGTCCCCTACGTCCACGTCCTCGTGAACAACGCCTACCTGGGTCTGATCCGCCAGGCGCAGGGCGGCCTCGGCATCAACTTCGAGGTCAACCTCGAATTCGAGAACATCAACACCCCGGAGATCGGCGTCTACGGCGTCGACCACGTCAAGGTCGCCGAGGGCCTGGGCGTCAAGGCCATCCGCGTCACCGACCCGGACAAGCTGGGCGAGGCCTTCGAGGAGGCCAAGAAGCTGGCGCAGGAGTTCCAGGTCCCGGTCGTCGTCGAGGCCATCCTGGAGCGCATCACCAACATCGCGATGAGCAAGACCGTCGACATGAGCGACGTCACCGAGTTCGAGGAGCTGGCGACCGAGCCGGGCCACGCCCCGACCGCGATCCGCCCGCTGACCGTCTGACGGTCCGCGCCCCCGGCGCGGTGAACGCCGCGCCGGTACCGGTGTGACAGCACGGAACGGCCCCCGTACCTCCCTGGGGAGGTACGGGGGCCGTTCCGCGTGCCGTGGACCCGTTCGCCGTCCGGGGCCCCGGGCCGCCGCTTCAGGCGGGTACGGGCCTCAGGCGGGGTACGGGCCCAGTTCCGCGTCCACCGCGCCCTCCAGCAGGGTCCGGGCCCGCTCCAGCTCCAGTGAGCCGCTCAGCCAGCGTTCGCTCAACCCCTCCACCAGGGAGTTCAGCCGCTCCGCCACGTCCAGCGGGACCGCGGCCGGGTCGGCCTGACCGGCCGCCTGGGCGTCCGCCACGGCGTCGGCGGTGTCCCGGTTCCAGCTGCGGGTGGACTCGGCGAGGGCGGCGCGCAGGTCCGCGTCGAAGATGGCGGTGGCCCGCAGCTCGCCCCAGGCGATGCTGTTCTCGCGCACCCGGGGGGTGTCCTGGAGCTCGCCGAGCAGCAGCTGGAGCAGGACGGCGCGGGCGTCCTCGGTGCCCTCCACGGCCTCGTCGGTGTAGCCGGTGGCGCGGTCGCTGATGAAGGCGAGGGTGCGCTGGACCAGGCCGGCGCGGTCCTTGAAGTGGTAGTAGATGAGGGCGGTGGACACCCCGGCCTCGGTCGCCAGTTCCTCGACCCGCAGCCCTCTGACGCCGTTGCGGGCGATGACGCGGACGGCTGCTTCCAGGATCAACGCTTGACGGTCGGCCACTCTTGCTCGCACCTCTTGCTCGGACCTCGCTCGGACAGGCTTGACTGAGCTTTCAGTCAGATCGCAACGATAGCCCGAGCGGCCCCTCCGCGGCCCCGCCCCGGGCCCTCAGTCCCCGTGCGATTCCCCGGCCAGCCCACCGATCAGCACCTCGATGCCGAGCGCCAGCCGGGCCGACGCCGGCCCCGCGGCCAGCTCGGCGGCACTGGCCGCCAGGTGCGGGTGCCGGGCGGGATCGAGCCCGGCCAGACGCTCCTCGATGGAGATCCGCTCGTGGCGGGAGTCCAGGGCGTCCTGCAGGGCGTCCGGACCGTCGCCCGCCGAGGGGTCCGCGGCGCCCACCTCGTAGGTGACCGCGCCGATGTGCAGGGCGATCAGATCGCAACCCCAGGCCGCGCGTTGGCGGGGTACGCCGCCCGCGAGCAGCAGGCCGAGGATCCGGTCGAACAGGTCCAGCCAGGCCGGGGCGGTCGGGATGTCGCCGAGCGAGACCCGGCCGATGCCGGGGTGGGCGTTGAGGGCGTGCACCACCTCGACGAGCAGTCCGGCCAGCTGGTCGCGCCAGTACGCCGGCTCGATCACGGGCAGCGGGACCGTCGCGATGACGGAGTCGTGCATCAGGCGCAGCAGTTCGTCGCGCTGGGAGACGTACACGTACAGGGACGCGGGTCCGGTGTCGAGCTCGGCGGCCACCCTGCGCATGGTGACCGCGTCGAAGCCCTCGCGGCGCAGGACGCGCAGACCCGCGTCGACGACCGCCGCCTCGCTGAGCGGCGGTTTGGCGGGGCGCGAGCGGGTGCTGCGGGAGCGGGGCGGTGTCGGCGGCATGGAGGAAGGCTAGCACTTGACAGCGAACGGTGTTCGTGGCGAACGTTGTTCGTAACGAACACCGTTCGTCAGGGTGGACCGCGTCCGTCCGTCCGTCCGAGCTCGCTCCGTTCCGAGGGGGAGAACCCGATGAATCCGCCGCACCCACGGCCGAAACCGCCGTACCCGCACCGCTGGGCCGTACTGGCCGTGGTCCTGGCCGCCGAGGTGATGGACCTGCTCGACGCCACCATCACGGGCGTGGCCGCCCCCGCGATCGCCGCCGATCTGGGCGGTGGCCGCGAGACCGCCCAGTGGCTCCAGGCCGGCTACACCCTGCCCTTCGCCGTTCTGCTGATCACCGCCGGCCGTCTGGGTGACCGTTACGGGCGCCGACGCCTGTTCCTGCTGGGCGCCGCCGGGTTCACCCTCGCCTCCGCCCTGTGCGCCTTCGCCCCGGGCCCCGCCTGGCTCATAGCCGCCCGGGCCGTGCAGGGCGCCTTCGGCGCGCTCCTGCTGCCTCAGGGCTTCGGCATCGTCAAGGAGGTCTTCGAGGGTCCGGAACTGGTCCGGGCCTTCGGGCTGTTCGGCCCGGTGATGGGGATCTGCGCGGTCGCCGGGCCGGTCCTGGGCGGACTGCTCACCGGCGCGGACCTCCTCGGCTCCGGCTGGCGCCTGGTCTTCCTGGTGAACCTGCCCGTGGGCCTCGCCGCCCTGCTGGGGGCCGCCCGCCGGATCCCGCGCGGTGTGCCCGACAGGGGCCTGCGCCTCGACGTGCCGAGCATGCTGCTGGTGGGGGCGGCCTCCGGAGCCCTGGTCTACCCCCTGGTGCAGGGGCGGGAGCTGGGCTGGCCCCTGTGGAGCCTCCTGGCGGCAGCGGCGGGACCGTTCGGTTTCTGGCTGTTCGCCCGGCTGCAGCACCGGCGCTCCTCCCCGCTGATGGCCCCGGCCCTGCTCGCCAACCGTGGCTACACCAGCGGCATCGCGGTGGCCGTGGCCTTCTTCGCCGCCTTCACCGGGCTGATGCTGGTGCTCTCCCTGTTCTTCCAGGGCCCCCTGGGACTCTCGCCGGAAGGCGCGGGCTACGCCGTCGCCCCGCTCGTCCTCGGGATCGCCGCCACCGCCGGCCCGGCGGGCGCCCTCGCCGTGCGGCACGGCCGGGCGGTGATCCAGGCGGGCATCGTGCTCACCGCGCTCGGCCTCGGGCTGCTGGCCGCCACCGCCGACGGAGCCGTGGACGGCTGGCGGCTGCTGCCGGGTACGGCGGTGACCGGCCTCGGGATGGGCCTGGTGATCCCGCCGCTCTTCGACGTGATCCTGGCGGAGGTGGCCGACGACCAGGTCGGCTCGGCCTCCGGAGTGCTCAACACGGCGCAACAGCTCGCCAACGCCGTGGGCGTGGCCCTGCTCGTCACCGTCTGGTCGGCTTTCACCGACCACGGCCGGGGCCCCGCCGCGGCCCTCGGCGGCACCGCGCTCGCCACGGCGGCCCTGCTCGTCGTCGCCCTGCTGCTCTCCGCCCGGCTGCCGCGGACGGCGCGCGCCTGAGCCCGTACGAGGGAGTGAGTACGGGGGAGTGAGTACGGGGGAACGACAAAGCGCCGGGTCACGGGACCGTCCGTGACTCGGCGCTCTGGTTTGTGACCGCCCGACGGGGCGAGGCTGGCGCGACAGGACGTTCGCACCGCCGGGCGGAGACTGTGGGGAGGGTCCTCCCGCTCCACGGGCAGGGGCTCTGTGCGTGGCCCCTGTACATGGAGGAGGAGGGAGTGGCTGGGACCGCGACGGGCGGTGACGAGAACTCCGGCGTCGTCTCCCTCAGGTCAAGAGACGGGCCTCGGAACCCATTACCACCGCACTGGCTCACACGCCCGTCACGGTCCTCGTCCTGCCCTCACCGCGTACCACCCCTCATCCGGGTCCGCGGTGCGGGCTCAGCACCCGGGGCATGACCTCCCGTCAGGCCCCCGGTACAACTTGCGGCTCAGGCGTCGCGCAGGGCGCGGACGGCCTCCTCGACGCGCTTGCCGTAGTCGGCGTCGGCGGCGTGGAAGTGAGCCAGGTTCTTCTCGATGACGTCCTCCAGGGTGACCTGGGAGAGACCGCCGGCGATGTTCGCCACCAGACGCTCCTTCTCGGCCTCCGACATCAGGCGGTAGAGCTCCCCGGCCTGGAAGAAGTCGTCGTCCTTGGTGTGGGCCGGGGCCTCGTGGGTGCCCGTGTAGCCGGAGACGGCCTTCGGGGCGCCGAGCGCCAGACCGGTCTCGGCCGGGCCCCGGTACGAGTTGGGCTCGTAGTTCTTGTCGTGCCGCGAGCCGTTGCGCAGCGCCATGACGCCGTCGCGGCCGTAGTTGTCGGCCTTCGTGGCCTTCGGGGCGTTGACCGGCAGCAGGGTGTGGTTCACACCGAGGCGGTAGCGCTGGGCGTCGGCGTACGCGAACAGGCGGCCCTGGAGCATCTTGTCCGGCGAGGCGGTGATGCCCGGGACGAAGTTGTTCGGGGAGAAGGCGGACTGCTCGACCTCGGCGAAGACGTTGTCCGGGTTGCGGTCGAGGACCAGACGGCCCACGCGCTGCAGCGGGTAGTCGCTGTGCGGCCACACCTTGGTGAGGTCGAACGGGTTGAAGCGGTAGTCCGCGGCCTCGGCGGCGGGCATGACCTGGACGTAGAGGGTCCAGCTCGGGTTCACGCCGCGCTCGATCGCCTGGAGCAGGTCGGTCTGGTGCGAGTTGGCGTCCTTGCCGACGACCTCGGCGGCCTGCTCGCCCGACAGGCAGCGGATGCCCTGGTTCGTCTTGAAGTGGTACTTGACGAAGAAGGCCTCGCCCTGGGCGTTGGTCCACTGGTAGGTGTGGGAGCCGTAGCCGTTCATGTGGCGGTAGGACGCCGGTATGCCGCGGTCACCCATCAGCCAGGTGATCTGGTGCGTCGCCTCGGGGGCGTGCGCCCAGAAGTCCCAGACGTTGTCCGGCTCCTGCTTGCCCGTGAAGGGGTCGCGCTTCTGGGAGTGGATGAAGTCGGGGAACTTGATCGGGTCCTTGATGAAGAACACCGGGGTGTTGTTGCCGACGAGGTCGTAGTTGCCCTCTTCGGTGTAGAACTTCAGGGCGAAGCCGCGCGGGTCGCGGACCGCGTCCGCGCCGCCGAGCGAGTCGGCCACGGTGGAGAAGCGCAGGAAGGTCTCGGTCTTCTTGCCGACGGTGTTCAGGAACGCCGCGCTGGTGTACGCGGTGACGTCGTCGGTCACCTCGAAGTAGCCGTAGGCGGCGCTGCCGCGGGCGTGCACCACGCGCTCCGGGATGCGCTCGCGGTTGAAGCGGGCGAGCTTCTCCAGCAGCTGCTGGTCCTGGACCAGCAGCGGGCCACCGACGCCGGCGGTGGCGGAGTTCTGATTGTCGGCGACCGGGGCGCCGGACTCGGTCGTCAGCGTGCGCTTCGACATGGTGACCTTCCGTACGGGGTAACTGCTGACGGAAAGCGTCTTCCGTCATGCGGAACAGCCTAATTTCGGCGTGAACTCGACGTCAACAGTTTGTTGAAAGAAAGAAAAGAGGAGAGGTGATCCGGACGGTGCCGGCACTTGGGCGCGACAGGACAGGTGTCAGCACCGGCACCATCCGGAAACTCGGGCCCCCGTTCGTGCGGGGGCGGGCGGCGGCCCGGGACAGCGGGCCACCGCGGGGGGTGGATCAGACCTGGGCGCCGGAGAGGCGCTCGACCGCGCGGAGCAGCGCGGAGTGGTCCAGGCCGCCGTCACCCTGGGCGCGCAGCGAGGCCACGAGCTGGGCGACGACCGCGCCGACCGGAAGGGCCGCACCGACGTTGCGGGCGGCGTCGGTGACGATGCCCATGTCCTTGTGGTGCAGGTCGATCCGGAAACCGGGCTTGAAGTCGCGGTTCAGGAAGTTGTCCTTCTTGCGGGTCAGGACCGTGGAGCCGGCCAGACCGCCGTTGAGGACGTCCAGGGCGGCGGTGAGGTTCACGCCCGACTTCTCCAGGAAGACGACGGCCTCGGCGCACGCCTGGATGTTGACCGCGACGATGAGCTGGTTGGCGGCCTTCACCGTCTGGCCGGAGCCGTGCGGACCGCACAGGACGATGACCTTGCCGAGGGCCTGGAGGACCGGGAGGGCCTCGTTGAAGTCGGCCTGCTCGCCACCCACCATGATCGACAGGACGGCCTCGATGGCGCCGGCCTCGCCGCCGGACACCGGGGCGTCGATGACGCGGATGCCCTTCGCGGCGGCGTTCTTCGCGAGGTCGACCGAGGTCTGCGGGGTGATCGACGACATGTCGATGATCAGCGCGCCGGACTTGGCGTTCTCCAGGATGCCGTTCTCACCGTAGGAGATGGCCTCGACCTGCGGGGAGGCGGGCACCATCGTGATGATGACGTCGGCGTCCTTGACGGCCTCGGCGATCGAGCCGGCCGCGGAGCCGCCGGCGGCGGCCAGGCGGTCCAGCTTGTCCTGCTCCAGCGTGAAGCCGGTGACCGAGTAGCCGGCCTTCAGGAGGTTCTCGGCCATGGGGGAGCCCATGATTCCGAGGCCGATCCAAGCGATCTTGGGGAGGGTGCTCATGATGAGGGTCCTTCTCTTGATGCATCGTACGAAAAGTGCGTGGGGTGCCCGGCTGATCGCCCGGACTTGGTCCGCCTATCGGGCGGCGCGGGCCTCGGCGGGGAGCCAGGCGAAGGACGCGGCGGCGTCGGCGGCCTTGTATTCGAGGCCTACGTGGCCCTCGTAACCGGCCTTCTTCAGCTGGTCCAGGAGCGCCTCGAGGGGCAGCTCGCCGGTGCCGGGGGCACCGCGTCCCGGCTTGTCCGCGATCTGGACGTGGCCGGTCTTGGCGGCGTACTTTTCGATGACCTCGGAGAGGTCCTCATCGTTCATCGCCAGGTGGTACAGGTCCAGTAGGAACTTGGCGTTCCCGAGGCCGGTGGCCTCGTTGACCTTGTCCACCACCTCGATGCCGGCCGGGGCGCTCACCAGGGGGTAGAGCGGCGACTCGGGCTTGTTGAGGGTCTCGATCAGGAGGATCGCACCCACGCGGTCCGCGGCCTGCGCCGCCACGACCAGGTTCTTCAGGGCCAGCTCGTCCTGCACGGCCGGGTCGACGCCGTCGACCCGGTTGCCGTAGAGGGCGTTGAGCGCCTTGCAGCCCACCGAGGCGGCGAAGTCCGCCGCCACGTTGATGTTGGCGTTGAAGCGGTCCGACTCCTCGCCGGGTACCGAGACCGCGCCGCGGTCCGGGCCCGGCAGCCGGCCGGCGTAGAAGTTCAGGCCCACCAGCTGAGTGCCGGCGTCCTCAAGAGCCTTCTTGAGGGCGTCGAGCTCCTCCGGGGCGGGAGTGGGGGTTTCGATCCAGGGCCACCACAGCTCGACCGCGGTGAAGCCCGCCGCGGCGGCGGCCGCGGGACGCTCCAGAAGCGGGAGTTCCGTGAAGAGGATCGACAGGTTCACATCGAAGCGCTGGTCCGTGTATCCCATGAGGGGTGTGCGCTCCTTCCGTATTGCGGAAGTTATTTTCTGCTTGATGGAAGACTGCATGGGCCTCGGCGCGGATGTCAAGTGCGGACTCCCGAAAAATCCCGACCGCGCAGTAGGTTGACCTGCGTGCGATTGAGAGTGGAGTTCACGACCGAGCCCTTCGACCTCGAAGAGGCCCCCGCCCACGCCGTGGCCGCCCGCGAGGTCATCCAGAAGGCCCAGCTGGACGCGGTGGACGTCGGCCCGTTCGGCAACACGGCCGAGGGCGAGTCCGACCGGGTGCTGACCGCGGTGGCCGCGCTGCTGCGCGGTTCCCTGGAGGCCGGGGCGACGCGCGTCTCGCTCCAGGTCAATGTGATCGGGGAGGGCACCCCGTGACCGAACCCCGTGACCACCCCTTCGTCACCGCGGTCAAGCCGCTGGTGGACGCGATGGGGGGCGAGCTGATGGATCCCGCCCTGGCGCAGCCCGACGACGTCGTGCTGTCGTGGGAGGGCCAGGAGGTGCTCGCGGTGCGCCTGCCCCAGCTCTCCGACTCGCTGGACCACATCCTGGCGGCCCTGGAGCGGCGGCACGGCGTACCGTTGGCGCAGCTCGACCGGAAGTCCAAGCAGGACGTGGTGCGGATACTGGAGGCGCGGGGCGCCTTCTCCGTGCGGCACGGCGTCGAAACGGTCGCGAGTGCCCTGGGCGTGAGCCGCTTCACGGTCTACAACTACCTGAACAGGGACGCCGCCACCCCGAAGGGGGCCAAGAGCAGCCAGGAGTGAAGACGGATTCACCCGCCGTGACCAGCCGCCGCCCAATTCACCCGGGCGGCGGCTTTTGTGTACGGGAAGTTTCAACAAAGTGTTGACGCCGTGTTGTCGAGGGCGTTAGCTATGCGCAGCCCGTCAAAGCAACAACAGGCCACGGAGGCCTACCGTGACTTCGAGTCCGACCCCGGGTCTCACCCGGTTCAACGCCTTGGACGACAGCGCGGCCGCGGCCGAGCTCCACGAGGTGTGCGCCAGCTCGGCTTGGGGGAGCAAGATGCTCGCCCAGCGCCCCTTCGCCGGCGCCGATGCCCTGTTCTCGGCCAACGAGTCCGCCATGGCGGAGCTCACCGCCGAGGACCTCGGCGAGGCGATGGGAGGCCACGCGCCGATCGGCCGGCCGAAGCCGGGAGACCCGACCTCCGCCCGCGAGCAGCGTGGCATGGCCGGTGCCTCGGAGGAGCTCAAGAACGAGCTCCTCGAACTGAACCTGGCGTACCAGGACAAGTTCGGCCACGTCTTCCTCATCTGCGCCACCGGTGCGACCGGTGAGTTCATGCGGGACGCGGTCAAGGTCCGGATCGACAACTCGCCGGAGCGGGAGCGCGAAATCGCCCGCGGCGAGCTCGTCAAGATCAACCGGATCCGTCTGACCCGCCTCGCCGAACTCGCAGAAGAAGGAGAGTGAGCATGAGCACCGCGACCACCGCGTCGGTGTCCACGCACATCCTGGACACCAGCATCGGCAAGCCCGCCGAGGGCGTCGCCATCTCCCTGTCGGCCCGTACGGGCCTGGACGGCGAGTGGGCGGCGCTCGGCGGTTCCGCCACCGACGCCGACGGGCGTTGCAAGGACCTGCCGGCGCTGCCGGAGGGCACCACACACGTGCGTCTCGATTTCGAGACCGAGACGTACTTCTTGAATAAGCACAGTGCAGAGAAGCAAGCCGAGGCGCAGCAGGACGCCCCCCGCGTAAGGGACAGCGGTGCGTTCTTCCCCGAGGTAACCATCACCTTCGCGGTGAACCCGGGCGAGCATTACCACGTACCGCTGCTGCTCAACCCGTTCGGCTACTCCGTTTACCGAGGGAGCTAGTCATGGCCACGATTCTGGGCCAGAACCAGTACGGCAAAGCAGAGAACCGCGTCGTCAAGATCACGCGGGACGGCGACACCCATCACATCAAGGACCTGAACGTCTCGGTCGCCCTCTCCGGCGACATGGACGACGTCCACTACAACGGCTCGAACGCCAACTGCCTGCCGACGGACACCACCAAGAACACGGTGTACGCGTTCGCCAAGGAGTACGGCATCGAGTCCGCCGAGCAGTTCGGCATCCACCTGGCGCGTTGGTTCGTCAACAGCCAGGAGCCGATCAAGCGCGCGCGGATCCGGATCGAGGAGTACGCCTGGGACCGGATCGCCACCTCGGACGCCAACTCCAAGTTCATCGGCTCCGACGAGGTGAACCACTCCTTCGTCCGCAAGGGCATGGAGACCCGCGTCACCCAGATCACGTACGACGGCCAGAACTGGGAGGTCATCTCCGGCCTCAAGGACCTGATCGTCATGAACTCCACGAACTCCGAGTTCTGGGGTTACGTGAAGGACAAGTACACGACCCTGCAGGAGGCGTACGACCGCATCCTGGCCACCCAGGTGTCGGGCCGCTGGCGCTTCAACTGGTCGGACGACGAGCAGCGGATGCCCAACTGGGAGAAGTCCTACGCCGAGACCAAGAAGCACATGCTCCAGGCCTTCGCGGAGACCTACTCCCTGTCGCTGCAGCAGACCCTGTACCAGATGGGTTCGCGCATCATCAACCACCGTTCGGAGATCGACGAGGTCCGCTTCTCGCTCCCGAACAAGCACCACTTCCTCGTCGACCTGGAGCCCTTCGGCCTCAAGAACGACAACGAGGTGTACTTCGCCGCGGACCGTCCGTACGGTCTGATCGAGGCGACGGTCCTCCGCGACGGCGTCGACGCCCGCATCCCCGTGGACATGACCAACCTCTGATCACGGCACGCCGGTCCCGGGGCTCCGCAGTGGCCCCGGGACGGGCGACACGTTCCCGCTTCCTGAATCGGCACCCGGACGCACCACTCGGGGCGGCAGTACTGTCAGCTGTCAAGGCCCCCGGCTCCGGCACTCAAATCCCCTGGGTTTTGCCGTGCCCGCACCGCCACTGAAAGCACGAGGAAGTCCCATGGCAGCACCCGCAGCCCAGGACAGCGCCGTCGAGCGCATCGTCATCGAAAACTGTGCGATCGCCACGGTCGACGCGAACGACACCGAGTACGCCTCGGGCCACGTGGTGGTCGCGGGCAACAGGATCGAGTTCATCGGTGCGGGCAAGGCCCCCGGGAACCTCGACAACGTCGTCCGCCGCATCGACGGCACCGGCCACCTCGTGACACCCGGCCTCGTCAACACGCACCACCACTTCTACCAGTGGATCACGCGTGGCCTGGCCACCGACCACAACCTCTTCAACTGGCTCGTCTCGCTGTACCCGACCTGGGCGCGCATCGACGAGCAGATGACGTACACGGCCGCGCAGGGCTCCCTCGCCGCGATGGCCAAGGGCGGTGTGACCACCGCGATGGACCACCACTACGTCTTCCCCAAGGGCTCCGGCGACCTGTCCGGCTCCATCATCCGCGCCGCGTCCGAGATGGGTGTCCGCTTCACCCTCGCCCGCGGCTCGATGGACCGCAGCGAGAAGGACGGCGGCCTGCCGCCGGACCACGCCGTCGAGACCCTCGAAGGCGCGCTCGCCGACACCGAGGCGACCGTCAGGAAGTACCACGACGCCTCCTTCGACTCGATGACCCAGGTCGCCGTCGCCCCCTGTTCCCCCTTCTCGGTCTCCACCGAGCTGCTGAGGCAGGGCGCCGAGCTGGCCCGCCGCCTGGGTGTGCGCCTGCACACGCACGGCTCGGAGACCGTCGAGGAAGAGCAGTTCTGCAAGGAACTGTTCGGCATGGGCCCGACCGACTACTTCGAGTCGACCGGCTGGCTCGGCGAGGACGTGTGGATGGCGCACAGCGTCCACATGAACGACTCCGACATCGCCGCGTTCGCCCGCACCAAGACCGGTGTCGCGCACTGCCCGTCCTCCAACGCCCGTCTGGCCGCCGGCATCGCCCGCGTCCCGGACATGCTGGCCGCCGGCGTACCGGTGGGCCTCGGCGTGGACGGCACCGCCTCCAACGAGTCCGGTGAGCTGCACACCGAGCTGCGCAACGCGCTGCTGATCAACCGTCTGAACCCGGTCCACCGCGAGCGCGCGCTCAACGCGCGCCAGGCGCTGCGCCTGGGCACCTACGGTGGCGCCCAGGTCCTCGGCCGCGCGGACAACATCGGTTCGCTGGAGGTCGGCAAGCTCGCCGACCTGGTCCTGTGGAACATGAACACCTTCCTGCACTCCTCCATCGCCGACCCGGTCACCGCCCTGGTCTTCGGCGCGGCGGCTCCGGTGACGGCCTCGTTCGTCAACGGCAAGCAGATCGTCGACAACAACCGACTGCTCTTCGCCGACGAGGACGCGATCGCCGTGTCCACCCGGGAAGAGGCCCAGCGCCTCGCGCGGATCTCCGCGCAGGCCTGATCCCACGGAGTCCGGTCGGGGGGGACGGCCCCCGGCCGGCGGCCGCGGACCCGAGCGGGGTCCGCGGCAGCCGTTCCCGGGAAGCGCCCGAGGAGAGATCCGAAGGCGTTCCCGGGGGCGGTGAGGCGTGACAACACCAGGACCGCGGCACCGTGCTGCCCTGTTCCGGTCCACTGCCACGGCGATACCGGCTCGATGCGCGGAACCTTTTTGGGCGAATCGTTTCCGCACCCCTTGGGGCAAGAAGTCGCACCACCCACAACTCCATACAGGCTCGACAGCAACGCTTTCGCACCCCCTCCATGACACTCACGTCCCTGCCGACGTGCTATACCGACCGGAGGAAGCCGTGGCCGCAACGCCCAGGTTTCGCAAAGACGCAGTCGCAGTACCGGAGGAGACGCACCCGGTCGACGAGACCCTGCCTCCGCTGAAGATGTTCACGAGCGGGCTCCAGCACGTGGCCGCCATGTACGCGGGCGTCGTCGCTCCGCCCATGATCGTCGGCCCCGCCGTCGGACTCTCCGCCACCGAGACCGCCTTCCTGATGGGCGCCTCGCTCTTCACCGCAGGGCTCGCCACCCTCCTCCAGACCCTCGGGTTCTGGAAGATCGGCGCCAAACTCCCCTTCGTCAACGGTGTCTCCTTCGCCGGAGTGACCCCGATGATCGCGATAGGCAAGGGTGAGGGCGCCGACGCCATCCCCGTGATCTTCGGCGCGATCATCGTCGCCGGACTGGTCGGCTTCCTCGCCGCCCCCTACTTCGGCAAGCTCGTCCGCTTCTTCCCGCCCGTGGTCACCGGCACCGTCATCACCCTGATCGGCGTCTCACTGCTCCCCGTGGCGTTCAACTGGTCCCAGGGCGGCAACCGCACGGCGACCGACTACGGCTCGATGAAGAACATCGGCATGGCCGCCCTCACGCTGGCGATCGT
Source organism: Streptomyces sp. NPDC031479 (assembly GCF_055581065.1). NCBI lineage: Bacteria > Bacillati > Actinomycetota > Actinomycetes > Kitasatosporales > Streptomycetaceae > Streptomyces > Streptomyces sp. NPDC031479. The sequence continues at coordinate 950 of NZ_JBVIKC010000025.1, read as the reverse complement.
CCTCGTGATGCGCAAGTTCCTGCGCGGCTTCCTGCAGCAGATCTCCATCCTGCTCGGCCTCGTCGCGGGCACCGTCATCGCCCTGCCGCTGGGCATGACCAGCTTCGACGCCGTCAAGAACGCGGACGTCATCGGCTTCCCCACCCCCTTCCACTTCGGGGCCCCGCAGTTCCAGGTGGCCGCGATCATCTCGATGTGCATCGTCATGCTCGTCTGCATGACCGAGTCGACCGCCGACATCCTCGCCCTCGGCAAGATCGTCGGACGTCCGGCGGACGCGAAGACCATCGAGGGCGGCCTGCGTGCCGACACCCTCGGCAGTGCCCTCAGCCCGCTGTTCAACGGCTTCATGTGCAGCGCCTTCGCCCAGAACATCGGCCTGGTCGCGATGACCAAGGTGCGCAGCCGGTTCGTGGTCGCCGCCGGCGGCGGCATCCTGATCCTGCTGGGCCTGTGTCCGATGGCCGCCTCCGTCATCGGGGTCGTCCCGCTGCCCGTCCTCGGCGGCGCCGGCATCGTGCTCTTCGGCTCGGTCGCGGCCAGCGGGATCCAGACCCTGGCGGGCGCGGCCATGGAGAAGGGCGAGAACGCCCTGATCGTCGCCGCCTCGGTCGGCATCGGCCTGATCCCGATCGCCGCCCCCGGCTTCTACCACCACTTCCCGAAGGACCTGCTCGTCGTCCTCGACTCCGGCATCAGCACGGGCTGCGTGGTCGCGATCGTCCTCAACCTGGCCTTCAACCACCTCGGCGCCAAGAAGGACGCCGCGGCGGAGGCCTCCGCGGAGCCGGCCTTCGTGCACTGACCCTCCGGATGCGGAACGCGGACGAACGGCGGGGGGGGGGGGGGGGGGGGGGGGGGGGGGGGGGGGGGGGGGGGGGGGGGGGGGGGGGGGTGGGGGGGGAGGGGCGTGTGGGGATAGGGAGGGCGTGGTGGCTGGGGAGGGAGGG
>NZ_JBVIKC010000024.1:0-118402 GCF_055581065.1 Streptomyces sp. NPDC031479 | reverse complement strand
GTCTTTGGCATTCCGTGGCGGGACGGTCGGTCAAGGGTGGCCGAAGGCCATCGCGAAGCGACGCGACGAAGGAGCGCCCTTGAGGGACCGTCCCGCCACGGAAGGACAGTGGACTGGCGGGAAGCCCCCAGCCCTCCCCAGACCCGGACCAAGGGCGCACCGCCCACCCCCGACCAGCCCCCACCCCGCGCACAAAGCCCCCACCCCACCCCACCCCACCCCACCCCACCCATCCCCCTTCCCCCGTAGGCTGGCATTCGTACCCAAAAGGAATAAACAGCACCGAATGCTGAACCGCGAAACCAAGGGATCACCCGTGAACGAGCAGCAGCCCTCCGCCGCCGCGTCGCCCGTCGCCGCGTCGCCCGTCGCGCCGCACGGCGATGGCGGGCCTACGGTGCCGCCGCCCCGGCGGGGGGCCGACTGGATGTTCGGCGGGGTGTACGGGACGGTGCTCGCCAGTGCGCTGCTGGCCGCGCTCGACCAGAAGGGCGGGGAGGTCACCCCCTTCTACGACGCCAGCTGGGTGCTGGTCACCGCCGCCACCGGCGCGCTCGCGCACGGCTACTCGCACCACATGAGCACCCACCAGACCGGCTCCCTCTGGCGCCGCTGGCGGGTGCTCTCCCGGGTCCTGTGGAACGAGTGGCCGATGATCGCGGCCACCCTGCCCACCGTGCTCCTGCTGCTGTTCACCGGGCTCGTGCACTGGGAGTCGTACGGGGTGACGGCCATCGGGCTCGGCATGAACACCGCGCTGCTCTTCGCCTGGGGCACCTTCGTGGCGATCCGGGTCGGCTACCGGCTCCGGTCGGCCCTGCTCATGGGCCTCGGGGACACCACGATCGGCCTGGCCATCATCGTGGCCAACGCCCTCATCAAATGACGGCCGGCGGAGACGGAAGGCGGCACGCTAGCGCAGCTGCCCCTCCGCCTCCGCCAGGATCTCCGTCAGGCGGGCGCCGAACCGCGCGTCGCGGGGGTCCGGGACGCCGGTGCGGGCCGCGGTGAGGAGGGCGTCCAGGGCGCGGCCGTAGGCGCCGGGTACGTCGCTCCAGTCGGGCAGGGCGAAGACGCCCTCGGCCCCGCGCAGTTCCAGCCCCACCCCGGCGGCGGCGCGCGGTGCGCCCAGGCTGAGGACGGCGGTGCTGGCGGCGCCCGAGGCGTGCCGCAGGGACAGCTGCACCAGGTCGGAGGGGCCGCGGGCGGCGGTGACGGTGGTGACCTCGCCGAGGACCGGGATCAGTACGGACAGCGCGTGGGGGCCGACGTCCCACAGGCCTCCCTTGGCCTTGCGCCAGGGCGAGTCGGCGTAGGCGCCGGGCGCGCCGTCGGGCGCGAAGACCGCGCCGAGCCAGTGCGCGGAGGCGGTGAACCACCCGGTCCGGCCCGCCTGTTCGGTGACCCATCCGGCGGTGGGCTCGGCGAAGCGGAGGGTGAGGAAGACGACGGAGGCGACGCCGTGCCGGGTGGCGGCCTCGGCCACGGCGCGGGCGTCCCCGACGGTGGTGGCGACGGGTTTGTCGAGCAGCAGGTGGCAGCCGGCGGCGGCGGCGCGGACGGCGAGCGGGGCCTGGACGTCCGGGGGCAGGGCGAAGGCCACGACGTCACAGTCCGCGAACAGCGCGTCGGGGTCTTCGTACACCTTCACGCCGTACTCCCGGGCCAGCGCGGCCGCCGCTTCGGGGCGGCGGCCCCACACTCCGGCGAACTCGGAGCCGGCGTGGGCGGCGAGGGCGGGGGCGTGGGTGCGGTGGGCCCAGGGGCCGGTGCCCAGCAGCCCGACCCGGGGGCGGGTTCGGCCGGAAACACCTTCGGGCCGCTCACCGGCGGAGTTCAAATCGTACGAAATGCTCACCCGCCCAGTCTGCCGCACCCCGACGGGTGTGCGGCCGCCGACCCGCACAACCCTCCCCACCTGGGGGGGTAAACGCCGGTAACACCGGGTTCACACGCGGGCAACGGATGAGAAATCGCCACGGGGCACGCTGCGGTCAACACCATGGCGATCCGCAGCACCGCAGAGTCAGGATGGGGCCCCGTGAGCTACAAGGCTGAGTACATCTGGATCGACGGCACCGAGCCGACGGCGAAGCTTCGCTCCAAGACCAGGATCCTGGCGGACGGCGAGGCACTGCCGACCTGGGGCTTCGACGGGTCGAGCACCAACCAGGCCGAGGGCCACGCCTCCGACCGCGTGCTCCAGCCGGTGTTCTCCTGCCCGGACCCGATCCGCGGCGGCGCCCACGTCCTCGTCCTGTGCGAGGTGCTGAACATCGACATGACCCCGCACGAGACGAACATGCGCGCACTGCTGCGCCCCGTCGCCGAGAAGTTCGCCGCGCAGGCTCCGATCTTCGGCATCGAGCAGGAGTACACCTTCTTCGACGGGGCCCGTCCGCTCGGATTCCCCGTCAACGGCTTCCCGGCGGCGCAGGGCGGCTACTACTGCGGTGTCGGCTCGGACGAGATCTTCGGCCGGGACATCGTCGAGAAGCACCTCGACCACTGCCTGGCCGCGGGCCTGAGCATCTCCGGCATCAACGCCGAGGTCATGCCGGGCCAGTGGGAGTTCCAGGTCGGCCCGGTCGGCCCGCTGGAGGTCTCCGACCAGCTGTGGATCGCGCGCTGGCTGCTGTACCGCACCGCCGAGGACTTCAACGTGTCGGCGACGCTGAACCCCAAGCCGGTCAAGGGCGACTGGAACGGCGCGGGCGCCCACACCAACTTCTCGACGAAGGCGATGCGCGAGGACTACCGCGCGATCATCTCCGCGTGCGAGGCGCTGGGCGAGGGCAGCAAGCCGCTGGACCACGTCAAGAACTACGGCGCCGGCATCGACGAGCGCCTGACGGGCCTGCACGAGACGGCCCCGTGGAACGAGTTCAGCTACGGCGTCTCCGACCGCGGCGCGTCGGTCCGCATCCCGTGGCAGGTGGAGAAGGACGGCAAGGGCTACATCGAGGACCGCCGTCCGAACGCGAACGTGGACCCGTACGTGGTGACCCGGCTGATCACCGACACCTGCTGCGCCGGCCTGGAGAAGGACGGCCTGGTCTGAGACCGGCCCCCGGCCCCGCCACCGACATCGCGGCGCCCGCCCTCCCCGGAGGACGGGCGCCGCGTTGTCGGTGGGGCCTGCGAGGGTGTGCGCATGCAGGCGATCAGAGTTCAGACCGAGTCCGGCACGCGCCACGACGACCCCGGCCCCGCGGCCCTGTCCGAGCTGGTGGGGCGCATCGGCGCGGACGGGGACCGCTTCCTCGTCGTCACCCGGATCCCGGACGACCCGGACGTCTACGTCCAGGTCTGGCACGAGGCCGGCGGCGACTACCAGGTGGAACACCGGGCCGGCGCCCCCGACCGGCACTTCCAGACCTACGTCGCGACGGCGGCCGAGGCGGCGGAGGTCATGTGCCGCTGGGTCCGGCAGGACGCGGACTGGGACCTCGGACCGGCCTGGGAGCGGCTGGAGTTCCCGGCGGACGAGCCGGACCCGCTCGACCCGGAGGTCGAGGAAGAGCTGACGGAGATCATCCGGGAGCGGCTGCGCTGCGGCTACGACGGCCGGGCCGAGCTCGTCGAGACCGCCGAGGAGAGCCTCGTCGAGGACGGGGTGCGGCCGGTGTCCCGGGCCCAGGCCGCGCGGCTCGTCGACCGGCTCTGGCGGGAGCGGGTCGCGGAGCAGGCCGGCTGGAGCGGCGAGACGGACCCCGAGCGGCTGGCGCGGGCCTTCGACGCGCTGGACGACGCCGGGATCACCGCGCGGGAGAACTTCACCTGCTGCCGCGGCTGCGGCCTCTCGGAGATCCGGGCGGACGGCGAGCCGGACGCGCGGGGGTTCGTCTTCTTCCACAGCCAGTGCACCGAGGGCGCCGCGGCGGGCGGCGACCTGTACCTGCTGTACGGGGGGTTCGGGGCCGACGAGGAAGTGACCGCCTCCGTCGGGCGGGAGGTGGTCGAGGCGCTCGACTCCGTGGGGCTGACGTGGGCGTGGGACGGATCCGCCCACGATGCGATACGGGTGACCGGACTGGACTGGCGGAAGCGGCTGGCGGGCTGACGGTATGTCGGGAATATGACCTCCTGACGACAGCTTGATTGCTGAATATGAGATTCCGATCCACGAGGTGAGACGGGGCCTGCCCTGGGCCCCGTACATCTGCTTGAATGACACCCATGGCCAGCCACCCGCACTCCTCGACAGGTCGCAGCGACCTGGAGCCGTTCTGGCCGTCCCGTCAGGATCACGATTTCGACCGGGTGTGTTGCCGCGCGAAGAACGCGCCGGCCCTCTAACGCCTCCGGGACCTTCCAGCAGACCCTCCCCGGGGCCTTCGGTCTGCGCGGTACGACAACGACAACGACGACGACCTGCGTACGTCTCCTGCCGTCCACTCCGCGTGAAAGAGCTGACCACTCATGGCGAACACCCGTTCCCTCGCTTCTGCCGCTTCCGCTGCGACCTCCGCTCCCCCGGCCTTCCCCCCCAGTCCGCGCCACCGGCTGCGGTCCGTGGACCGGAACGAGGTGGCCCGGGTCGTGGACCTGCTCCCGCCCGGCGCCACCTGGCTGCCCGCGCCCCAGCACACCCTGCCGGCACTGCCGGGCCAGCCGCCGATGGTCGGCTACCTGGTCCTCGTACCGGCCGACCAGCACCCGATCGCCTTCGCCCCCCAGTCCGTTCCCGCCCCCGCCGCTCCGGCCGGAGCCGCGTCCGCCTCCCCGGCGGTCGCCGGTGACGCGCTCGTGCGCATCGACCCGGCGCAGCGCACCGCCGAGGTCGACGGCGAGGTGCTGGACCTGACGTACCTGGAGTTCGAACTGCTCGCCCACCTGGTCGCCCACCCGCACCGGGTCCACAGCCGGGACCAGCTGGTGACCACGGTCTGGGGCTACGGCCACGTCGGCGACGGCCGGACGGTCGACGTCCACATCGCCCGGCTGCGCCGCAAGCTGGGCGCGGCGCACCGCGGCGCGATCCAGACCGTGCGCCGGGTGGGCTACAAGTACGCGCCCTGACCGGGGCGCCGGCCACGGCCTGACACGACGGTGGGCCCGCACTCGCGAAGGGGAGCACGGGCCCACCGGGCGTTGCCGGGGCCCTGGGCCCGGCGGGCCGTCGCACCCGCCGGGCCGTCAGCCCCGGGGGTGCGTCAGCCCCGCGGCGCCCCGGCCGGGTGGCGGCGGGCCGCCACGAAGCCGAGGACCACGTCGACCGCGAGGAACGCCACCAGGCTGATCCCGAGCAGCGGGACGAACCAGCCGACGGCCGCCGTCACGCCGGCGAACGGGAGCAGCGTGGTCACCGGCAGCTTCCGCCAGGCACCGCGCGGCTGCGCGCGGCCCGCGGAGAGCCGGCGTTCCTTGGTGGGCCGGCGCATCCACCACATCCGGTAGCCCCACACCACGAGGAACATCACCGCGAGGGCGAGCGCGGCCAGGGCGATCTGGTTGGCGATCCCGAAGGTGAGGCCCATGTGGAGGTCGATGCCGAAGCGGGTCAGCTGGGCGAGGAGCGGGTAGTCGGCGAAGCGCAGTTCGTCCATGATCCGGCCGTCGGCGGGGTCCACGGCGACCGAGTCCAGGTGCACCGGCAGGGTCTTGTCGTTCTCCTTGACGACGTAGCCCTTGCCCTTGGCGGGCAGGGTCACACGCAGGCTCTCGGTGACCCCGGCGCCCCGGGCGGCGGCCACCGCCCGGTCGATGCCGATGTCGGCGGTGGGCGGCGGCGGGGGCATCTCCATGCCCTCGGTCATGACGTGCCCGGCGTGCTCGTCGGAGCCGCCCGCGGCGCCCCCGGCGAGGGTGGCGGCCACGGAGGGGGTGGCCCCGCCGAGCCGGTCCTGGAGCTGCCCGATGTTCTCGCCCGCGTACTTCGACCAGGTCAGGCCGGTGGCGGAGAGGCCCACGAGGCCGATGGCGGCCCACAGTCCGACGGTTCCGTGCCAGGACAGGGTCTTGCGGCGGCCGGTGGCCTTGCGGTCGGGCAGGACGAGGTCGGCCCTGCGGGAGCGGCGACGGCCGATCCACAGCGCGAGTCCGCCCAGCGCGACCACCCACAGCCAGCTCGCGGCGAGCTCGCTGTAGTTACGGCCGAACTCGCCGAGCTGCAGGCCGGCGTGGAACTCGCTCAGCCAGGCGCGCAGCGGCAGCGCGTCACCGGCGGTGGTGAGCTGTCCGCGCACGTCGGCGGTGTACGGGTCGACGAAGACGGTGAGGGTCTTGCCCTCCTCCAGCCCCGGACGCTCCATGATCACCCGGGTGGTCGCGTCGGCCTCGGGCGCGGGCCAGACGCCGAGCACCTTGCCTTCGGGCACGGCGCCGCGGGCGGCCTTGACCTGGGTGCTGAGCGGTACGGAGGCCTCGCCGACGTGGGGCACCGTCAGCTCGTGGGAGTAGAGGATCTTCTCGGCCTGCCAGGACCCGGCGTACAGCAGGCCGGTGGTGGCGGCGAGGAACAGCAGCGGGGCTATGAGCAGGCCGGCGTAGAAGTGCATGCGCAGGAGCAGCGGGCGCAGGGCGGCCCAGCCGCCCCCGCCCGTGCGCCGCGCGGACGGGGCCGGGGCTTCGGCAGGGGTGCCGGCCGAGGCGTCGGCCGAGGCTTCGGCAGGGGCTTCGGCAGGGGCTTCGGGGTCCCGGGCGGGGACGCCCCGGAGCTCGTCGAGGGACATGTCGGTCCTAAGGGGTTGGCGAAGACGTGGGTGGAGGGCCCCGGGTCTCGCCCACCTCGCCGAAGGAGGGTGCGCCGGTCAGGCGCGGGCAGGAAGGCCGGGGGCCGTGGTGCGGGTGGTTCGCCACCCGGGCGGGCCCCGGCGGACCGCGGTGTGGGCGTGGACGGCCCCGCGCAGCCGGCGCGGCCGTTCGTACGGGGGACGGTGCGCGGGCGGCGCCGGTACGAGGGCCACCCGGGTCCGGACCAGCGCGAGCGCGCGGGCCAGCGGCCGGGCCGCGTGCAGCGTGGCCGCGCCGAGGGCCCCGGCCAGCCGGAAGACGGCGGCCTCGCCCCGGGCCAGCCAGGCGGCGCAGAAGAGTCCGGCGAGCACGTGCGCGGCGATCATCCCGAGACCGCCGTGCCCGGCCATCGCGGCCATGTGCGCCAGGCCGGCCGTCCCGGCGACGCCGTGGCCCGCCATGTCGGCCATGCCCGTCATCCCCGTCATGTCCGCCATGCCGGCCATCGCGCCGGCGGCCTGGCCGCCGGTCGCCGGGCCGGCCGTCGCGAGGCCGTCGGCGATGCCTCCGGCCAGGTCGGCCGCGGCGGTGGAGGCGTGCGTTCCCATGCCCGGCACGTGGTGGTGCCCCGGCATCGGCTCCGCACCCGTCATGGGCATGGGCATGGGCATGGGCGTCCGTGATGCCGCCGACCCCGCCGTAAGCCCGTCGCTCGCGGAGAACGCGAGGTGCAGCGCGCCCTGGACGGCGAGCAGCGCGGCACTGATCCCGGCCGGCCCGCAGCGCCGTCCGGTGGCCGGCCAGGCGAGCAGGGCGGTCACCACAAAGGCGCCCGTAAGCCATCCGAACGGGATGACCTCCGCAGACATGGACGAATGCCCCAGCGCACCCAAGGCGACGCACACCGCCGCGAACATCGCGGCCCGCGTGGCGCGCAGAGGGGCGCCGGATCGGGAGGGAGGCATGTCCCCGTCATGCTCCCACGGGGCCCGGTGGCCCGCGCAACGGGGCCGTATCCGATCATGGTCGGGTGAAGCCACTGCCACGGTCATGGTCATCGCCGCTGGGCGCGCTCTACACGGGCGGGGTGCAGCTCGGTTCGCACGCCCTGGAACGGCTGGGTCCGGCGGAGCGCGAGCGGGTGCTGCGCGCCTGCTCGACCAACGTCGACAACCTCGACGCGGGACGCTGGGAAACCCTGCTGACCAGCGCCTGCGTGGTCGAGGAGCCGATGCCGCTGCCCTACGCCCTCCTGCTGCTCGCGGTACTGGGCTACGCGGAGTACGCGTACGGCGCCTGGTGGACGGCCGCCGTGTTCCTCTTCGGCCACACCGCCGCCACCCTCCTCGTCTACGGGGCACTGCGGCGCACCGCCGACCGCGAGACCCGCCGGGCCCTGGACGTGGGCGCGAGCTACGGGCTCAACGCCGTGCTCGGCGCCCTGACCTCGGCCCTGCCGCGCGGGGCCGTGCGCAACGTGGCGCGGGCCGGCCTACTGGCGCTCGCCGTGCGGCCGGTGCTGCGGCGGGAGCGGACCTTCACCGACGCGGGGCACCTGGTGGCCCTGGGCATCGGGATCGGGGTCTCGGTCGCCGCCGATCGTCTTTCCGGATCGCGTCATCGGAAAATCGCCCTAACGTGAGCCGTATACGGCGACGGCCGTGATCCGCAGCGGATGACACGAGTCATCCCCTCCCGGTCCACACCCCCGGCGACCCGCACCCGTGCGGGCCGCACACCGCACGACCCGTACCCCCGCACACCGCTGGAGCCGCCACGATGACCGCCACCCCCTCCACCACCGTCGCCAACCTCCGCGACCTCGGGGGCACCCCGCTCGCCGGCGGCCGCAGCGTCCGCCCGGGCCTCGTACTGCGTTCGGGCGCCCTCGACCGGCTCGACCTCGACGCCGACCCGGCGGTGGCCGCGCTCGGGCTGCGCACGGTCATCGACCTCCGCAGCGACGCCGAGCGCGCCGACCACCCCGACCGGATACCGGAAGGGGCCCGGCTGCTGGTGCGCGACGTGCTCGCCGACAAGATGAACGAGGGCCGGATGCCCGCCGCCACCCAGCTCAAGGACCTCCTCGCCGATCCGGCGGTCGCGGAGGAGCACCTGGGCGGCGGCAAGGCGCAGGCCCTGTTCGGCTCGGTGTACCGCTCGTTCGTCTCCACCTCCTCCGCGCACGCCGCGTACCGCACGCTGCTCGCGGAGGCCGCCGACCCGCAGGCTGGTCCCCTGCTGTTCCACTGCACGGCGGGCAAGGACCGTACGGGCTGGGGCGCGACGGTGATCCTCGCGCTGCTCGGCGCCGACGAGGACACCCTGATGGCCGAATACCTGTCGGTGAACCCGGCGGTGAAGGCGGCCTTCGCCCCGATGATCGAGGGATTCACGGCGGAGGGCGGGGACCCGGACATCGCGCTGGCGCTGATCGGGGTGTTCCCCTCCTACCTGGAGGCGGGGCTCGACGAGGTGCGCGTCCGGTACGGCTCGATGGAGAAGTACGTGCGCGAGGGCCTGGGCGTCCCGGACGAGACGGTCGAGGCGCTGCGCGCCGGGCTGATCGTCTGACGGGTCACCCCGCGGGCGCCCCGGTTCGTCCGAACGTGTGAGCTGGGGGCGGGTGACCATCCGACGATTCGCTCGTTCTGTTGAACGTGACTGCGCCGGATACCGCCACCCGCCCCCTGCCTCCCGACGTCGAGCAGGCCGAGGCCGCCATCGTCGAGCACTACCCGCGGCTGGTGCGGCTCGCCTATCTGGTGCTGCCACCCGCCTTCGGCCGCAACCGCCGGGTGCTCACGGCCCACGCCCTGACCCAGCGGGCCCTGCCGCGCGGGCGGCGCGGCGCCGGATCCGGCGAGGTGCGGGGCGGGGTCCCGGCCCCGCGCGGCGGGGCGGGCGGGGCCGAGTCGGGGTACGCGTACGTGCGGCTGCGCGTGCTGCGCTCCGCCCTGGAGGCGGGGATCCCGCTGACGTTCCGGGCGTTCCCGCTGCGCGGGCAGCTGCCCTCTCCGCTCCCCCGCGTGTGGGGGCTGCGCCTGTTCCCGCGGGCCGGCGGGGCCGAGGAGCTGGCCCTGGACCAGTGGCTGGCCACGCTGAACGGCCCCGGGCGGGCGGCCTGCGTGCTGCGGGCGCTGGAGGGGCTCCCGGAGGCGGACGTGCTGCGGGTGCTCGCCGAGGCCGGGGTCGCCGATCCGGGGGCGGCCGTCGCGGAATCCGGGGACCCGGCGCACGACGCCCTGTTCACCTCCCCCGAGTTCGACCCGTGCGTGCTCCAGGCCCGGCCCACCGACCTGTTGCGCCGGCGCCGGTTCGCACGGGCCTCGCTGGCCGGGGCGGCCGCCCTCGCGGTGTGCGGGGCGCTGCTCGCGCTGCCGGGCGGCGGCTGGGGCTCCGACGGGCCCGCCGCCCCGCCGTACGCGCGCAACGCGGCGGCGGAACAGGCCCTGGATCCGGGCCGGCTGGTGCGGGTCGCGCCCACCGTGTGGCGCACGTCCTCCCGTACGGACTTCTCCGCCTGGCCCGCGCGCGGCGACCGCGCCGAGGATGCGGAGCTGCTGCGCCGGGCGCTGGCGGTGTGGGCCCGGCCCGGCGGGTCGGTGGTGGTCTCGGCCACCCCGGGCACCCCGTCGGGGCCGCCGATGGGCCCGCCGCAGCTGCTGTTCGCGGGCGTCGTCGACCAGGCCGTGGTGGTCCTGCTGTACGACGGGCTGCGCGTGGTCCGCTACGCCGAGCCGCGCTCCGGGACGGCGGGCGCGGCCCTCGACTTCGCCCGGACGGACGGGGCGTCGGCGGACACGGCGACGGGGCTGGTGCTCAGCCGGGTCGACAACAACGTCCGCTACCTGACGGCCCCCTGGGTCACCGGGGCCGCCCTGCGCGACCTCCTCAAGCCCACCGAGGCCCCGACGGCGCTGAAGCTCACCCCGGAGGGGATCACCCCGCCGGTGGTGGGGCCCGCGCCGGGCGGGAGCTGTACGAGCTGGAACGCGCTGTCGCTGACCGGGGACGGGGCGACCCGGCTGGTGACGGACCTGGGCGAGCTGACCCCGGCCCGGCTGACCTCGGGTGCCCCGGGTGCGGCGCGCGACGTCACGGAGGGCGCGGAGCTGGGCGAGTGGGCGCGGATCGCGTGCCTGCTGCCCTCGGTGCGCTCGCACGGGGTGCGCACGGTCAACGCCTGGACGTACGCGAAGCAGCCGCTGCCCGAGGGCGACGGGGCGGCCACCTGGCTGTGCACCCGGGCGGAGACCTGGCAGGGCACGGCCGACCGGGTGCAGGCGCAGTTCCTGGCGCCGGGCGCGCCGCTCGCGGCCCAGGCGGCCAAGGCGGAGGGCTCGGCGGCGTGCGGGCCGCGGGAGCCGCGGGTGCTGGCCGGGGTGCTGTGGAAGTCCCGCGCGGGTCAGTGGTACGTCCTGGCGGCGGGCAGCGCGCAGTTCGCGTCGCTGTCGGTGTCCGGTGGCGGGGTGAGCGGGTCGGCGAACGGCAACCGGCTGGCCGTGAGGGCGCAGGAGGGCGCCCAGGTGGACCTGTCGGGGAAGCTGACGGACGGCACGAAGGCGGGGGTGCTCCGCTAGGGGGTGTCCGGCAGCGGGGACGCTCGTATTCGTGGCGCCCGAGGGGTTTTCCTCTCCCGTACCCATCAGTACATTGACGCCATGTCTAATAGGCCGCTCGCTCCCGTCCCCGTGACGACGGAACACACGGACCTCCACGCGCGGAACGTGTCCTTCTCGTGGGAGGACACCCCGCTCCACTGGCTGCCCGGCGACCCCTTCGCCGGGCACACCATCAACGTGCTGCACCTGCTGCTGCCCGCCGGTGAACGCTGGTTCGTGCACGTCTACAAGCAGGTGCTCCCGTACATCACGGACGAGCGGCTGCGCGCGGACGTCATCGGCTTCATCGGGCAGGAGGCGATGCACGCCACCGCGCACGACGACGTCCTCCCCCACCTGAGGCGCCTCGGCCTGGACCCCACCCCGTACACCGCCCAGGTGGACTGGCTGTTCGAGAAGCTGCTCGGCGACCGGACCCTGCCGCCGGGCCGGGCCCGCGAGTGGTGGCTGATGGAACGGGTCGCGATGATCGCGGCCATCGAGCACTACACGGCGTTCCTGGGCGACTGGGTCCTCAACGCGGGGGAACTCGACCGCCGGGGCGCGGACCCGATGATGCTGGACCTGCTGCGCTGGCACGGCGCGGAGGAGGTCGAGCACCGTTCGGTGGCCTTCGACCTCTTCATGCACGTGGACGGCAACTACCGCCGCCGGGCCCGGACCTGGGCCACCGCCTTCACCGCCCTGGTCTTCCTCTGGCAGCGCGGCGCCCGCTTCTTCATGGAGAACGACCCCTCGCCGCCCGCCGCGAAGGCCTCCCTCGGCCAGTTCCTCCGGGCCGGCCGACAGGGGGTGCTGCCTTCCGCGGGGGCGATGCTGAAGTCGATCCCGACCTACCTCTCCCGCGCCTACCACCCCTCGCAGGAGGGCTCCACCGCGCAGGCCGTGGCCTACCTGGCCGCCTCTCCCGGCGCGAACGGCGGGGTGCGGCCGTGAAGCGGACCCTCGCCGTGACGGCGCTCGTGGGTGCCGCCGTACTGACCCGGCGCGCGCTGCGCGCCCGGATAGGCCGTTCCCCGCTGTGGCCGCTCCCCGCGCTGGAGGTCCCGGTGTCGGGCCACTCCCCGCGCCGGCTGCTGCGGGCCCGCGTCACCGCCCGCCGCGAACCGGCCGACGGGGTGGTGCTGCTGACACTGGAGTCGGCCTCGGCGACGGACCCGCTGCCGGCCTGGACCCCGGGCGCCCACGTCGACCTCGTCCTGCCCTCGGGGCTGGTGCGCCAGTACTCGCTGTGCGGGGACCCGGCCGACGCGGGGCGGTACACCATCGCGGTCCGGCTCGTCGAGGACGGCCGCGGGGGCTCGCGCGAGGCGCACGCCCGGCTGGTGGAGGGGGTGGTACTGGAACTGCGGCCCCCGCGCGACCGGTTCGCGCTGCTCCCCGCCCCGTCCTACGCGTTCGTCGCGGGCGGCATCGGGATCACCCCGATCCTGCCCATGCTCCGCGCCGCCACCGCGGCGGGCGCCGACTGGACCCTGCTGTACGGGGGGCGTTCGCGCGCCTCGATGCCGTTCCTGCCCGAACTCGCCGCCTACGGGGACCGGGTCACGATCGCGCCGCAGGACGAGACGGGCCTGCCCGACCTCGGCGCGCTCGCCCGCACGGCGCCGGGCACCCTGGTCTACTGCTGCGGGCCCGAACCGCTGATGCGGGCCGTCACGGAGGCCGCCGCCGACCCCTCGGCGGTGCACCTGGAGCGGTTCGCCCCGGCGGCGCCCGGCCCGGCGCGGCCCTTCACCGTGGAACTGCGCCGCTCGGGCGCCACGGTCGAGGTCGCGGCCGGCGAATCCGCCCTGACGGCGGTGCGCCGGGCCCTGCCCGCCACCCCGTACTCCTGCGAGCAGGGTTTCTGCGGAACCTGCCAACACCGGGTCCTGGAGGGCGAGGTGGAGCACCGCGACGAACTCCTCACCGACGCGGAGCGCGCGGACTCGATGCTGCTGTGCGTTTCGCGGGCGGCGGGCGGGCGGCTGGCCCTGGACCTGTAGCGACGGCGCAGGGGACGGCCCGCCCGCGGGGAGAAGTAGGGTGTCGGCATGACAACCGGGGTGCGACGCAGAATGGGTGTCGAGGAGCGGCGGCAGCAGCTGATCGGGGTCGCCCTGGAGCTGTTCAGCAACCGGTCGCCCGACGATGTGTCGATCGACGAGATCGCGGCGGCCGCCGGGATATCGCGGCCGCTCGTCTACCACTACTTCCCCGGCAAGCTGAGCCTGTACGAGGCCGCGCTGCGGCGGGCCGCCGACGAGCTGGCCGATCGGTTCCGCGAGCCCCACGAGGGCCCGTTGGGGGCGCGGCTGCTGCGGGTGATGGGCCGGTTCTTCGCGTTCGTCGACGACCACGGGCCCGGCTTCTCGGCGCTGATGCGCGGCGGTCCCGCGGTCGGCAGCAGCCGGACCAACGCGATGATCGACGAGGTGCGGCAGGCGGCGTACGAGCAGATCGTCAGCCACCTCGGCATCGTGGCGCCGCCCGCGCGGCTGGAGCTCGTGGTGCGGTCCTGGGTGTCGCTCGCCGAGTCGACGGCGCTGATCTGGCTGGACGGCCGCCGGATCCCGCGGGCCGAGCTGGAGCTGCAGCTGGTGCACGACTTCGCGGCGCTGGCCGCCGTGAGCGCCGCGTACGACGCGGAGATGGCCGGCATCCTCGTACGGATCCTGGCCGACGAGCCGGCCGACGGGCCCTTCGGTGAGCTGGTGGGGCGGCTGGCCGGGCTGGTGCCGGGTCCTGCCGCGGGCGGGTGAGGGCCGGGTCCCGGAGGCGATAATGCCCGCGTGATCATTGACGACGGGATCTTGTTCCGGCAGGCCGGGGAGAAGGACGCCGGCACGCTGGTGAAGCTGTACGACCAGGCGGCCCGGTGGATGCGCAAGCAGGGGATCGACCAGTGGAAGCCGGGCGACAAGGACACCGCGCACTTCCGCGCCGTGATGCGCGACGGCGAGGTGTGGCTCGCCGAGGACGCCGACGGCCGGGTCGTGGGCGCGTACGAGCTGTGGTGGTCCGACGAGGACGCCTGGGGGGTCCAGCCGCCGGTGGCGGGCTACGTGCACCGGCTGATGGTGGAGCGGGAGGCCGCTCCCCCGGGAACCGGACTGCGGATCCTCGATCACGCGGAGCGGCGGATCGCCCGGACCGGGCGGGAGCGGGCGCGCCTGGACTGCGTGTCCAGCAACCCGCGGCTGCTGGCGTACTACCAGGGCGCGGGCTACCGGGTCGTCGGTGAGTTCCCCTCGAAGCAGGGCAAGGACGGCCGGGTGTACGGGGTGGTCCTGCTGGAGCTCCGGCTCGACGTCTGAGGCACAGCCGGTCCCGCGGGCGCAACCGTCCGGCGTGCGCCATGCTCCGTCCCCTCTCGGCCGCAGGGTCCGCAACCGGTATCGGCGGGCTCCGGGGCGCCGGTAGAGATGGTCCCGACCAGTCGGTACCAGGAGGGGAACACCATGAGGAATTCCATGAGCAGGGCCGCCGGGGTCCTACTGGGCGTCACGCTGGCGGGGGTGCTGGGGGCCACGGGGGTGGCCACCGCCCAGACGCAGCCGGCCGCGCCCGCCCCGGCTCCTTCGGCGGCGGCTCCCGCCTCGGCCGTCGAGGCGCCCGCGTCGGTGATCGCGGACGTACAGGCGGCGGCCGCCCGGCAGAAGTCGCTGGCCCCGGCCGCCCGGAAGGTCTGTTACGCCGCCCACGTCGAGGGCATCGGATGGCAGGGCGCGGTGTGCGACGGCGCGGTCGCCGGGACCACCGGGCAGAGCCGCCGGATGGAGGCGGCGGTGATCGCGACCAGCGGCACGGGCGGTGTCTGCGCCAACGCCCACCTGGCGGACATCGGGTGGCAGGGCTGGGCGTGCGCCGCCGACGGCAAGGCGGTGACGGTCGGCACCACCGGCCAGTCGCGGCGCATGGAGGCGCTGGGCCTCCAGGTCGGCAACGGCAGTGTGGCCGCGCAGGCGCACGTGGCGGACTACGGCTGGCTGAACGCGGCCGGCGGGAACCCGGTCTACGTGGGCACCACCGGCCAGTCGCGGCGGATGGAAGCCGTCCGCATCTGGGTCTGACCCCGGGGGGGGCGGGCGGGACGGTGCCGGACCGCGGCCGGCACCGTCCCGTCCCGCCCTGCGGTCAGGCCCTCTTGAAGACGGCGACCGTACGCGCCGGGGCGGTGAACGCTCCCGTCCCCGCGTCGTACCCGGAACGCTTCACCACCGGGTCCGAGCCGCCCGCCTGGAGCGGGTGCAGCGCGTAGCGGGTCCCGGCGAGGGCCGGGACGCGCTGGGTCTGCGCGTCCGGGGTGGCGTTGAAGACCACGACGAGGTCGCCGAGGGTCATCGTGATCACGCCCGGGGTCTCCTCGGGGCCCGACAGCGGGAAGCCCAGCCGCTCCTGGACGGCGGCGGCCGTGGTCAGGGCGAAGGCCGGTTCCGTCGTCCGTACGCGCAGCAGGTCGCGGTAGGCGGCCGAGGCCCCGTCGGTGTCGGCGCAGCCGGGGACGGCCGCGGTGAGCAGGGGTTTCGCGTAGGGCCACTTGGCGCGGTTGTCGGCGGCGGGCGGCAGGCCGCGGCCGAAGCCGTTGCCGGCGCGGCAGTCCCAGTGGATGGCGTTGAACCAGTCTCCGCTGTCGAAGGAGTTGCGGTCCAGGGACTTCGAGCGGAGCAGGTCGCTGCCGGCCTGGGAGAGCGCCGGGCCCTGGGAGAGGGCGGCCGTGGCCATGGCGAGGACCTGTGCGCGGGCCCGGTCGGCGGTGGACGTCCCCGCCGGGAGCTTGTAGGCCAGCGCGTCGAAGAGGGATTCGTTGTCGTGGGCGTCCACGTAGGCGAGGGCGTCGCCGGGGGCGGCCGCGTAGCCGGCGGGGGCGCCGTTGTAGTCCACGTCGGAGCCCTTGACGCGGCGGCCGGCGGAGTCCGTGAAGACGTACGGGGCCAGGTTGCCGGAGAGCCCGATCTTGATCAGGTCCTGGTCGTGCAGGAGGCGGGCGCGCTGTTCGGCCGGGGTGCCGTTCGCCGGGGACCCGTTGGGGGCGGTGAACAGTCCGGACGCGAAGCCCTGGACGCGCGGGTCCTCGTCGAAGGGGCCGCCCCCGCGCACGGCGTCGCGGGCGCGGTCGGAGAAGGTGGCGATGCCGGTGCCGGCCATGTTCTTCTGGGTGGCCTGGACGAAGCGGGCGTCGTCGGCGACCTCTCCGAAGTTCCAGCCCTCCCCGTAGAGGACGATCTTCTTCCCGTCGACCCCGTCCTTGGCGGGGGTGAGCTCGTCGAGGGCCTTGCGGACGGCCAGGATGTTCGCCTTCGGGTGGTGGCCCATCAGGTCGAAGCGGAAGCCGTCGACCTTGTACTGCCTGGCCCAGGTGACGACGGAGTCGACGACGAGGCGGCCCATCATGGCGTTCTCGGGGGCGGTGTTGGAGCAGCAGGTGGAGCTGGCGACGCTGCCGTCGGCAAGGAGGCGCTGGTAGTAGCCGGGCACGATGCGGTCGAGCACGGACTTGTCGGACTGCCCGGAGGCGACGGTGTGGTTGTAGACCACGTCCATCACGGTGCGCAGACCCGCCCCGCCCAGGGCCTGGACCATCCTGCGGAACTCGACGGTGCGGGCGGTGCCGTTGGGATCGCTCGCGTACGAGCCCTCGGGGACGGTGTAGTGCAGCGGGTCGTAGCCCCAGTTGAAGCCGTCCTTCGCGGCGGCGGCGGCCACGCAGGCCTGCTGGGACTCGGAGTCGGGGGCGTAGACCTTCAGGTCGCACGCGGGTGCGGTGCGGTCCTTGGGGTCCTCGGGGACGGTGCCGAAGTCGAACGCCGGCAGCAGGTGGACGTACGAGGTGCCGGAGGCGGCCAGTTCGCGCAGGTGGCGCATGCCGGCGGAGTCGGTGTCGGTGAAGGCCAGGTACTGGCCGGGGTGCTTGCTGGTGGCGTCCGCGATGGAGAAGTCGCGGATGTGGAGCTCCTGGATCTGCGCGCTGTTGAAGGGCACCGGTGCGGGCTTGCGCAGATCGCGCCAGCCGGGCGGGGCGAGCTTCGGGTCGGCCAGGTCGACGGCCAGGCTGTACGTGGAGTCGGTGGTCAGGGCGGTGGAGTAGGGGTCGGTGACCAGGTTGCGCACGATCTGGCGGGTGCTGGGCGCCCAGACGGTGACGGCGTAGCGGTAGGGCTTGCCGGTCCAGGAGCGTTCGCCGCGCACCGACCAGACACCGGTGGTGTCGTCGCGGCGCATGGGGACGGTGCGGCCGTCGAGTTCGAGGGAGACCTGCCGGGCGGTGGGGGCCCAGACGGAGAGGGTGGGGCGGCCGTCCTTGAAGACGGGGCCGAGGGGGGCGTCGGTGCTGTAGAGGTCGTCGAGCACGCCGGCGAGCTGGACGCCGGTGGCGGCGAGGACGGCTCCGTTCGCGGCGCGGGCGCTCGCGACGAGCTGTCCGCGCAGGGCTTCGCGGACCCGGCCGCGGTCGCGGGGGTCGACGGTGAAGGCGGTGTACGGGGCGAGGTGCGGGAACTTCTGCTTCTGGGCGGGGGTGAGCTCGGTCCGGGTCAGCCGCAGCCATGCGGCGCCGCCCTCGTGGAGGACGCCGCCGTCCGTGGTGATCCGGCCCTGCGGGGAGGCGAGGAGCTGGGTGGAGGCGGCGGCCGCGGGGGCGTTCCAGGCGAGGGTGTCGCGGTCGATCCAGACGGCTTCGGCCTTGGTGAGGTCGAGGGCGGCGGCCGATCCGGCGGGCTGCGGGAGCAGGTAGGGGGCGCGGCCGCCCAGCATCCACACCTCGTGGCCGGTGGCCTTGAGGTCGAGGGACTGGTCGGTGGGGAGGTCCTTCTCGTCGCCCTTGTGGAGGATGTAGCTCAGGCTGGTGGCGCCGGGGGCGAGGGGGACCTCGTAGACGGCGCCGTAGGAGTCGGTGCGGGTGGGGAGCAGCGGCTTGGACCAGTCGGTGGGGGTGGCGGCGCCGGTCCACACGTGCAGGCCCCAGCCGTCGTATGCGCCGTCGGGGCGCTGGTAGTGCAGGACGGCCTTGGTCCGGTCCTGCGGCGGGTAGGCGGGGCGGTCGGTGCGGACGGCTTCCTTGCCCTGTTCGAGCCAGATCTCCCCGGTCTTGGTCAGGTCGACCGTCCGGTCGGCGGCGACGTCCTTGGTGCCGTCCTTGTCGATGACGAGGTAGCCGACGGAGGAGGCACCGGGCTTGAGCCGGACGTACGCGAAGGCGCCGTAGGCGTCGCGGCCGGTGAAGGCGTGGCCTTCGGGCCAGGTCGTGGCCTCGCCGTCGGCGAGGTCGCCCCACGCGTAGAGCCGCCAGTTCGTGTAGTCGCCGTCGGGGCGGTTGTAGTGGACGACGGCGTAGTCGCGCTGGGTGGCGGTGGGGACCGGGGCGGGCGGGACCTGGCCGGAGACGGATCCGGCGAGGGCGCTCGCGGTGCGGCCGGAGGCGTCGACCACGACGGCCTTGTAGCGCAGGGCGGTACCCACCGGGGCCGTGATGTGCTGGGTGACCTTGTACGGGGCGTGGTCGGCGGAGCCGAGGACCTGCCAGGGGCCGGTGCCGGTCTGGGCCGCGAAGACGACGCGGTTCAGGCCGCCGCCGGTGACGTCGGCGGACAGTTCGACGGTGCCTGCGGCGCCGGCGGCCGGGGCCTTGAGGGTCAGCGCGGGCTTGGTGGCGGGGGGCGCGAGGGGGGCGGCGCCCTGGAGGACCACCGAGCCGAGGGCGGGGACGGTGACGGTGAGCTTGCCGGCCGCGGAGGCGCGGATCAGGGCGGTGCCGCCGTACAGGGTGCGGTACTCGGCCCCGGCCGGGGCGTCGAGCTCGACGGTCCGGGCCTCGGCGCCGTTGTTGGCGGCGACCAGGTACTCGGTACGGCTGCGGGTGTCGGTGCGGGCGAAGGCGTAGACGGAACCGTCGGAGAGGCGTTCGCTCTGGACGCCGTCCCGCAGGGCCGGGTGGTCCTTCGTCAGCTTCGAGAGAGCGCTGATCTGCCGGTAGAGCGGGTGTCCCGGATCGTAGGCGTCGCTCGCGTGGGTGCGCGCCGTCCCGAGCTGGTCGTCGTCGAGGTAGTCGGCGATGCGGGTGGCGAACAGCGGCTGGCGGGCGTCCTTGTCACCGCCGGAGCCGGTGAAGCCCTGCTCGTCTCCGGAGTAGACCACCGGATTGCCCCGGGAGAGGAACATCAGCTCGTTGGCGAGCCGGTAGCGGTCCAGCAGTTCCTGCTCCCCGGCCCCCGGCCGGTCCTGCTTCAGGAAGGTCCCGAAGCGGCCCATGTCGTGGTTGCCGAGGAAGGTGACCTGCTCGTACGCGTTCGCCTTGTCCGTGGTGTACCGGTAGTCGTCGGCCAGTACGGAGCCCAGCCGGGGGGCCGCCGCGCCCTGGGAGGCGTACGCGCGGATCGCGTCCTGGAGCGGGAAGTCGAGCGTGGCGTCGAGGCGCCCCCGCGTCACGTACGGGGAGGTGACGGCGGTGTCGGCGGAGTAGACCTCGCCGAACATGAAGAAGTTCTTCCGGCCGTGCCGGGCGGCGTACGCGTCGAGGGCGGTGGCCCACTGCGTCCAGAAGGGGGTGTCGACGTGCTTGACGGTGTCGATGCGGAAGCCGTCGACGGCGAAGTCCTGGACCCACTTCTCGTAGATCTTCTCCATCCCGCTGACGACCTCGGGGCGCTCGGTCCACAGGTCGTCGAGACCGGAGAAGTCGCCCTGGCCGGAGGATTCCCCGGCGAAGGTGGAGTCGCCCCGGTTGTGGTACATCGCCGGGTCGTTGAGCCAGGCGGGCACCTTGAGGTTCTTCTTCGCCTCGGGCACGAAGGGGGTGCGGGCGAAGGTGCCGGGGCCGGTCTTGGGGAAGTCCTTTCCGGCCCCTCCCGCGGCGGACGCGGTGGAGTCGTCGAAGGGCACCCCGTCCTTCGTCAGGTACGGGAAGGCCCCCTTCGACAGGTAGTCGTGGGAGCCCTCCCGGTAGTCGACGACGTCGGCGGTGTGGTTGGTGATGACGTCGAAGAAGACCTTCATCCCCTTGCGGTGCGCCGTGTCGATGAGCCGCGTCAGATCGGCGTTGGTGCCGAAGTGCGGGTCGACCTGGGTGAAGTCTGTGATCCAGTAGCCGTGGTAGCCGGCGGACTCGTCCTTGCCGGTGCCCTGGACGGGCTGGTTCTTGAAGATCGGCGCCATCCAGATCGCGGTGGTGCCGAGCCCCTTGATGTAGTCGAGCCGGTCGGTGAGTCCCTTGAGGTCCCCGCCCTGGTAGAAGCCCTTGTCCGTGGGGTCCAGGCCGGTCTGTGAACGGCTGCCGGTCAGGCCGCCCCGGTCGTTGCGCGGGTCGCCGTTCGCGAAGCGGTCCGGGAGCACGAAGTAGAACTGCTCGCGGGTGAGGTCGTGCCGGGCCGGCTCGGCGGCCAGTTTCGCGTCCGGGGGCGGGGCCGGCGCCCGGTCGGCGGCGACCGCCGTCGCGGGGAGGGCGGGCAGGAGCGTCACGGCCAGCGCGGCGGCGAGCGCTCCTGCGGCGGGGCGTATCAAGGCGGGTCTCCTCGGGTACGGGGCGGGGTGGGCCGGGTGGCGGGTCAGTTGCGCCAGGTGTCGGTCAGCGTGACCGTGCCGTTGGCCGGGACGGTGGCGGCACGGTTGGCGCCGCTCTCCCAGGTGACGTTCCCGGCGGCGTCCTTGCGGACGTACTTGTAGGCGAAGGCGGTCCCGGCGGGGAGGGCCGCGTCGAGCTTCCAGACGGGGTAGGCGGCGGAGGAGAGCCTGAGGGCGGCCCCGGTGTTCCAGTTGCCGAGCTCGGGACGGTCGCCGGTGACGTAGACGTCCTGGCCGGGCACGGTGGTGGCGTTGACGGCGAACGAGGCGCCGGCGGCCGGGGCGGCCGCGCAGCTACGGGCGTCCACGTGCAGGGCGAGGGCGGTGCCCGCGCCTAGGGTGGCGGTGAACCGGCCGCCGGAGTCCACGCTCACCGGACGGCCGCTCTGCACGTCGCAGTAGGAGCCGGCGGGGAGGGAGGTCTGGAAGGTGCGGGTGAGGGGGGCCGTCTCGTGGTTGATCGCCACGTAGGCCCTGGCGCCGCGGCCGAAGGCGATCTGGTCGCCGCCGTTGTCCCACCAGTCGGTGACGGCCTGGCCCCGGGCGGCGTTGCGGAAGGCGACCATGGAGGAGATCTCCCGCCAGGCGTGCTGGCACTTCCATCCGTCGGTGTAACAGGAGTTCACGGTGCCGCCGTTGGGGGGTCCGGCGTCCTTGTCGGTCCACTCGTAGCCGGAGTGGACGTCGGGCGAGCCGTAGGGCCAGGCCAGCATGAAGACGTTGGCGAGGGTGTAGTCGGACCCGTTCTTGTAGTTGAGGGTGTCGCCGCCGCGCTCGGTGTCGTGGTTGTCGACGAAGACCCCGGCCTGGCCGCCCGGCATGTAGCCCCAGGCCTCCCCGAAGTTCTTCAGGTAGGCGAGGTTCTCGCTCTGGAACACCCGCTTGAGGTCACGGGCGTAGCGGAACTCCTGCACGTCCCCGTTGCCCAGGTACTCGGTGGGCTGGACGGCTTCCCCGGCCCCGTATATCGCTTCCTGCTTCCAGTAGGCACCCGGGTTGGTCAGCCGGGACTTGATGGCGGCGAGGTCGGCGGCCGGCATGTGCTTGGCGGCATCGATCCGGAAGCCGTCCACGCCCAGGGAGAGCAGGTCGTTGAGGTACCCGGCGATCCGCCCGCGCACGTACTCCTCGCCGGTGTCGAGGTCCGCGAGCTGTACCAGCTCGCAGTTCTGGACGTTGGCGCGGTTCTGGTAGTCGGAGATCGTCGCCCGGCAGTCGTCCATGTCTGCGCCGGAGTAGAGGCCGGGGTAGTCGTACTTCGTGTACGGGGAACCGCCGGTACCCACGCCGTCGTTGGCGGCCATGTGGTTGATGACGGAGTCCGCGACCACCTTCACGCCGGCGGCGTGGCAGGCGCCGACCATCCGCTGGAAGGCGGCCCGGTCCCCGAGCCGTCCGGCGATCTTGTAGCTGACGGGCTGGTACGAGGTCCACCACTGGGGCCCCTGGATGTGCTCCTGGGGCGGCGACACCTGGACGTACCCGTACCCGGCGGGCCCGAGGGTGCTGGTGCAGGCGGCGGCGACGGAGTCGAACCGCCACTCGAACAGCACGGCGGTGACGTCCTTCCCGCCGGGCGGCGCCGCCTGCGCCTGCGGGGCCTGGACGGTGAGGGTGGCGGCGGTGAGCGCGACTGCGGCGACCAGGCTCCTGGGAACCCTGCGGGCTCTGTGGGCTCTGCGGGCTCTTGCGGTGCGGGGCACGGGGGCCTCCTGGCGGAGAGGTGGGGGATTGCCGCTGACCGTAGGGGCCGCCCAGGCGTGTTGCAAGAGCTTGCGCAAGAGATTGCAGAATTGTTTCCGGGTCCGCTCCCCCGACCCTGCCCGTCAGCCGGCGAACCCCGGCACCACCAGACCGGACTCGTACGCGATCACGACCGCGTGGGTCCGGTTCTGCGCGCCGAGCTTGGTGAGCACGTTCCCGACGTGCGTCTTCACCGTCTCCAGGCTCACCGTGAGCGACTGGGCGATCTCCGGGTTGGACAGGCCGGTCGCCATCAGCCGCAGCACCCCTTCCTCACGGACCGTCAGCGCCGCCTTCGGCAACGCCTCGGCGGAGCCGCGCGGGCGCGCGGCGACCATCCGGCCCAGCGCCGCCGGGAAGAGGACCGCCTCGCCCGCGGCGACCACCCTTACCGCTTCGGCGATCTGCCGGACCGGGAGCCGCTTGAGGACGAACCCGCTGGCCCCGGCGCCGAGCGCGGCGGTGACGTAGCCGTCGTTCTCGAAGGTGGTGATCACCACGACCTTCGGCGGTTCCTCCGGCCCGGCCAGCAGCAGCCGGGTGGCCTCGATCCCGTTGCGGCGCGGCATCCGCACGTCCATCAGGACCACGTCGGGCCGCAGGAGCCGGGCCCGTTCGACCGCCTCGACCCCGTCGGCGGCCTCCCCGGCCACCGCGATCCCCGGCTGTGCCGCGAGCAGCGTGCACAGACCGCTGCGGGTCACCTCGTCGTCGTCGGCGATCAGGAGGGTGACGGGGGCCGGACTCCCGTCGGCGCCGCTCACGCCGCCGCCCGGACCGGCAGCCGGACCGCCAGCCTCCACTGCCCCGGACCGTCCGGGCCCGCCTCCATCTCACCGTGCAACAGCCGTACGCGCTCGGTCAGGCCGGGCAGACCGTGCCCCGACGTGGGGAAGGAGCCCCGGGCCGGCCCGGTCCGGTTGACCACGCCGATCTCCAGCGCGGCCGGCGTGAGCGCCACCCGGACCTCCACCGGCCCGCCCGCCCCGTGCCGCAACGCGTTGGTCAGGGCCTCCTGCAGGATCCGGTACGCCGCCCGGGAGAGCGCCCCGCGCACCCCCGCCAGATCGCCGGACAGGTCCGGCTCCACCACCGCGCCCGCGTGCCGCAACCGGTCCAGGAGCTCGGGCAGGTCGGCGAGGGTCCGGGTCGGCGCCGTCTGCGCCTCCTCCTCGCGCAGCACGCCCAGTACGTGGTCCAGGTCCTCCAGCGCGGCCCGCGCCGACTCCTCGATGCTGCGCAGGGCGGCCCGCGCCGCCGCAGGGTCGGCGGACATCACCTCGCCCGCGACCGCCGCCTGGATGGTGGTGGCGGTCAGCGTGTGACCGATCGAATCGTGCAACTCCCGGGCCAGTCGGTTGCGTTCGGCCAGCCGCAGTTCCCGCTCGGCCGCCAGCGCGAGCCTCTCGGCCGCCGACGGCCCCAGCAGCCTCGGCGCCAGCCACCGCAGGGCACCGGTCACCGCCGCGCACCCGGCCGCCGCCAGCAGCAGGCACAGGAACGCCGTCGCCCAGCTTCCCCAGCCGCCGCCCGCCACGCGTACCGTCCGGCCGAACAGGCTCAGCCCCGCCTCCGCGCGGAACCAGCCCACCGGAAGGGTCAGCCCGGCGAACAGCAGCACCCCGCTCACCAGCGCCCCCGTCCACCCCAGCGCCACGTGCAGCAGCACCCAGAGCGGGGTCCGCCAGCGGTCGGGACGGCCCGCGTCCGCGGCCACCGGATCCGGCAACGGGACCCCCAGCAGCCTGCGGGCGCCCACGATCAGCACCCGCCGCGTGGTGCGGGCCAGCCCCGCCGCGCCGATCAGCGCGGCCCAGACCACCAGGGCCAGGGCGGTCCCCACCGGCCCCGGAGCCAGCGCCCAGGTGACGGCGATGAGGGGCGGGAGCGCAAGGCCCGACAGCAGGCCGCCGTAGGCGAAGAGCGCACCCGTGTACGTGGAGCCGCGCAGCAGCGGCCGGATTGCTTTGATCATGATCCGCCAGTATGGCCAGCCAGTTCCCCACCGGCCTCCCCCGATCGGGGGAACTCCTCCTCCCGCGTTGCCGCGATGCGCACCCGCCGCCCGGCGGGCCAGGATCGGCGTCCACCCCGCAGACCAGGAGACCCCTCATGCGAACCGGACGAACAACACCCCTCCTCGCGGCAGGCATCGCAGCGGCGGCCTTCCTCTCCACGCTCACCCCCGCGGCCGCCTCCTCCGCCCCGGCACCGCTCCGGTGGCAGCGCTGCGGCGCGCCGGCCCCCGCGGCCCTGCAGTGCGCGACGCTCACGGTGCCGTTGGACTACGCCGATCCCGGCGGCAGGAAGATCGACATCGCGGTGTCCCGCCTGAGGGCGAGCCACCCGGAGGAACGCCGGGGCGTCCTCCTGCTCAACCCCGGCGGCCCCGGCGGACCGGGCCTGGACCTGCCCGTCGACCCGGCGGTGGACCTCTCCGAGGAAGTGCGGAGCCGCTACGACCTCATCGGCTTCGACCCGAGGGGCGTCGGGCGGAGCTCTCCCGTCGGCTGCGGTCTGACCGCGGACGAGCAGGACCACGAACGCCCGTACCGGGCCGAGACGTTCGCGAAGGACGTGGAGTGGGCCCGTACGGTGGCCGACAAGTGCCGGGCGAAGGCGGGCGACACCCTCCGCCACCTCACCACCCGCAACACCGCACGCGACATGGACGCCGTCCGGGCCGCGCTCGGCGAGCGGAAGATCTCCTACCTCGGGTTCTCCTACGGCACCTACCTCGGCGCCGTCTACACACAGATGTTCCCCCGACGCACCGACCGGTTCGTGCTGGACAGCGCGGCCGACCCCACACGGGTCTGGCAGGGCATGTTCCAGGGGATGGCCGAGGGGGCCGACGCCGCCTTCGCCCGCTGGAGCGAATGGACCGCCCTGCGGCACACGACGTACGGCCTGGGCAGCACGCCCGCCGAGGTCCGCAGGACCTTCTGGGACCTGGTCGCGCGGGCCGACCGCGAGCCCGTCGACTCCGCCGGCACACCCCTCACCGGCGATGGCATCCGCGCGCAGCACGCCAGGTTCGCCCACGTCGAGAAGGCGGCCGAATGGATCGCCGCCCTGAAGGCGGCGGCCCCCTCGACAGCGGCCACCGCCACCCGGGAGGTCCCCCCGGACAACGACACGGCGAGCGCCTGGGCCGTCCTGTGCGGCGACAGCCGCACGTGGCCGCACGATCCGGAGCGGTACCGCCTCGACGCGGTCCGCGACAAGGCCCGCCATCCCCTCTACGGCGACTTCGCGTCCAACATCAAGCCGTGCGCCTTCTGGGGGCAGGGCAGCGAACCCCCGACGACGGTGGACAACGAGGCCGGCGCCCTGATCCTGCAGAACGAGTGGGACCCCAGCACCCCCCTGCCCGGCGCACTCGCCATGCACCGCGCCCTGCACGGCTCCCGGATGGTCACCGTCGCCGGGGGCGAGGGCCACATCGTCAACGGCACCAACCCCTGCGCGACCCGCGCGCTCACCACCTACCTGACCACGGGCACCCTCCCGCCCCACGACCTGACCTGCGAAACCCCTCCCACCCCGGCACCGGCCCCGCCCCGGAAGCCCTGACCCGACCGAGGCCGCCGGCACCCTACGGGTACGTGTCGACGTCGGTGGTCATCACGGCCCGCAGCGCCTCGGCGAGCCGCTCCGCCGCCTCTGCCCGGA
The DNA here is from genome assembly GCF_055581065.1 of Streptomyces sp. NPDC031479. Lineage (NCBI taxonomy): Bacteria > Bacillati > Actinomycetota > Actinomycetes > Kitasatosporales > Streptomycetaceae > Streptomyces > Streptomyces sp. NPDC031479. Next base: position 92,147 of record NZ_JBVIKC010000024.1, on the reverse strand, counting down.
CGGTGCCGAGATCGACCAACGGCCCACCGGCCTCCGTGACCAGGGGACGGAGGCCGCGCCACGCGTCTTCGGAAACCCCGAGCGCGGCCAGGGAAGTCCGTACGGCCTCGGCCGCGTCGGCGGCCCGCACCCACCCGTCCCGCCACGTCTGCATGTCCATCAGTGCCCCGTCCCGTGCATCCTCAGGAGCACGTTGCAGTCGACGACCACGGATTCGTCCCTCTCCTGCACGGCGGCCTTCCGCAGGACCGCCAACCGCTCGCACTCCGGGCACCCCGCTACCGGCCGGGGCACGGGGCGACCGCCCCTCACGGGCAGCACCACGGGCTCTTCATGCCACCTGGCGGGTTCCGCCGTCATCACGCCGACCCCGAGGGGGCCGAGGCACAGAACATGGTGAGACTCCTGTCGATACGGGACTGCAAAATCAGTCGGAGGTGAGTGGAGGGGAAGCGCCCGATCACATCGAGTAACAGCATGACTACGAAATTACTCGCAGCATTTCTGTGAGTCAAGAATTTCTGCTACTCGCAGAAGACCTGTGCGCCTGCGAGACTGTCTGCGACTCGAAAGGAGCACGTATGAGCGATGGATTCGGCCTGGTGGTGCGCTTCTCGCTGCGCGACCAGGAAGCCGCGATGGCGTTCGACGAGCTGTGCGCGATCACCCTGGAGGGCATCAAGACCACCGAACCGGGAACGCTGACCTACGTGGTGCACGTACCGGAGGGCGAGCCCTTGGTGCGCGTGTTCTACGAGCTGTACGCGGATCGCGCCGCGTTCGACGCCCATGAGGCGCAGCCGCACACGAAGCACTTCCTCGCCGAGCGGGAGCAGTATCTTGCCGGTGTCGAGGTCGCGTTCCTCAACGCGATCGCCGGGAAGGTGGCAGCACAACAGTGAGTTCCGAGGAGCGGCGCGCCTTCGGCGCGCGAGTGGCCGATCTGCGCAAACAGAACGGCCAGACGCAGGGGGAACTCGCCGCGGCCATCGGCCGCACGGCGAGCTGGCTTTCCCAGGTCGAGCGGGGCATCCAGCCCGTGAACCGCCTGGATGTGCTGCGTCTCCTCGCTGACGGCCTCGGCGTGCCGCTCCAGGTCCTCCAACCCGACGCCCCACCGCCGCCCGAGGCCGGGCCGGCGCCCGAGCCGGGAACGAACGACCTTGATCAGGCCCGCCTGGTGCTCACCGGGCACCCCGCCCTCGATGTTCTCCTGAAGCCGCACCAAGGCTTCGATCCCGACACCCTCCCCGACCTCCGATCGTCGGTGGACAGGATCTGGGAACTCACGCACAGCGGCCGGTTCGCCGAACTGAGCGCGTCGATCGGCCCGCTGGTTACCAGGTTGGAACGGGCCTGCCGAACGGCGCCGACCGAACACGAACCCGAACTGCATGACCTGCTGGCCCGGACGTACCAAGCCCTCTCGGCAGCTTTCGTCCGCCAGAGCGAGGCAGATGCCGCGTGGATCGCGGCGGACCGGGCGATCCGCGCAGCAGAGCTGTCAGGTGATCCACTGGGTGTGTTCGCCGGCACCTACCGGCTGTGCCACGCCTTCGTTCGCCTGAACCACCTCGCCCAGGCCGAACATGCCGCCGCCACCGCGATAGGCGTCCTTCAGCGCCACGTGGAGGCCAACGAGCCCCATCCTCAACACCTTTCCCTGCTGGGTTCACTGCACCTGATGCTGGCACTCGTGCACGCCCGCTCGGGCGAGAGGTCGTCCGCCCGGCAGCAGATCGATGCGGCCCGCAGCGTCGGCCGACAACTGGGCGAAGATCGCAACGACTTCAATCTCGAATTCGGCCCCACGAACGTGGAGGTCCAGGCCGTCTCGACCGCAGTCGACCTCGGCGACGCCGGGGAAGCGCTCGACATCGCCAAGGAACTCCGCACGGATGGGCTGTCCTCGGAGCGGCAGGCACGCCTTTTGATGGACCTGGGGCGAGCGCACGCCCAGCGCCGTCAGTACGCCGACTCCCTGGACTGTCTGCTGCGTGCCGAGGAACTGGCACCCGAGATGATCCATACGCATGCGGAGTCGCGTGCGGTCGTGAGGGACCTCCTGCTCGTCGCGGGTCGGGCCGCATCGGACGAACTCCGCGCGTTGGCCGAGCGCACAGACAGCCTCGGTTGAGGGGTTCACGCTTCAAGCCGCCCAGAGCGTCGATCGGCGCTCGGGCGCGCGCCTGAAGGTCGACGGGCGCTTTGCCGGACTCTGACGACGGCTTCGTCGTCCTCACGCTCCTGCAGCGACCCGTCAGGCCCCCCGAAAGGCCGCGCTCGCGTGATGGAGGGAGCGTGTCGGGTGGTCTGGCGCGCCCCGGGCCAAAGACCGATGGCTATTCGGGGCCGGAATACGGGACTGGGCGGAGACCGCTCGCACATCTCTGGGACACTCGCCCCTCCCTCACTTCCCCGGTAACCGTTCTTTTGGGGGTTTCCCGGCAGTCTTTGGCATTCCGTGGCGGGACGGGCTGTCAAGGGTGGCCGAAGGCCATCGCGAAGTGACGCGACGAAGGAGCGCCCTTGACAGCCCGGCCCGACGCGGAAGGACGATGAGACTGACGGGAAACCCCCAAACCCTCCTTGATCCGGGCCGGGTAAGGCCCCGCCCCCCGAAGCCCCGACCCGCACCCGGGGGCGGGTGGGCAGGCCCCGACCCGTCCCAGGGGGTCGAGGGGGCGATGGCGAGCCCGCGCCGGAGCCCCCCCCCAGCCCCCTCAGCCCCCCTCCGGCCCCGGGCCCGTGGAGCCGCGTACCACCAGTTCCGGCTGGAAGACGTACTCCGTGCGCTGGACCGGGGTGCCGGCCACCGCTTCCAGGAGGGCGCCGACCGCCGCCGTGGCCATCGCGCGGACCGGCTGGCGGACCGTGGTCAGGGGCGGGTCCGTGAAGGCGATGAGCGGGGAGTCGTCGAAGCCGACCACCGAGACGTCCTGCGGGACCCGCAGCCCCCGTTCGCGGGCCGCGCGGATGACGCCGAGGGCCATCATGTCGCTCGCGCAGACCACCCCCGTACAGCCCCGGTCCAGCAGGGCGCCGCCCGCCGCGTGGCCGCCCTCGACCGTGAACAGGGTGCGCTGGACCAGCCCCTCGGCCGCCGCCCCCGGCACCGCCGCGAGGAAGCCCTGCTCCTTGCGGGCGGAGGGGACGTAGCGCGTCGGCCCGATCGCGAGGCCGATGCGGCGGTGGCCCAGCTCCTCCAGGTGCCGCACGGCCATGTCGGCGGCCGCCCGGTCGTCCGGGGAGACGAAGGGGGCGCTGATGGCCTCGTTGAAGCCGTTGATCAGGACGAACGGGACCCCGCGCGCCGCCAGCCGCTGGTAGCGCGCGGGGTCGGCCGACGCGTCCGCGTGCAGCCCGGACAGGAACACGATGCCGGTGACCCCGCGTTCCTCCAGCTGCTCCACCAGCTCGTCCTCGGTGGCCCCGCCCGGGGTCTGCGTGCAGAGCACCGGCGTGTAACCGTGCCCGGCCAGCGCCTGCTCTATGACCTGGGCGAACGCCGGGAAGATCGGGTTGGTCAGCTCGGGGATGAGCAGGCCCACCAGCCCGTTGCTGCGCCGTTTCAGCCGTACGGGCCGCTCGTAGCCGAGCAGGTCGAGCGCGGCCAGCACCCGGTGCCGGGTGCCGGCCGCCACGCCCGCCTTGCCGTTGAGCACACGGCTGACCGTCGCCTCGCTGACCTCGGCCTGCGCGGCGATGTCCGTCAGCCGGAGCGGGGAGGTCACCCCAGCCACCACACCGCGCTGTCGGCCGGGAGCAGGTCCGCGTCCCCGGCCGGGGCCGTGCTGGCGAGCAGCACCGTCCCGGGCGCGGGCATCCGTACGGGTTCGCCCGTGGTGTTGACGGTGCAGACGAAGCCGCCGCGCCGGAAGGCCAGCACCCCGGCGGGGGCGGGCAGCCACTCCACGGCGTCGCCCGCGCCCAGTTCCGGCCGCTCGCGGCGGATGCGCAGCGCCGTCCGGTAGAGCTCCAGCGTCGACGCCGGGTCGCCGGTCTGCGCCTCGACGCTCAGCCCCGCCCACGCGGCGGGCTGGGGCAGCCAGCTGCCGCCGTCGCCGAAGCCGTACGGGGCCTCGGCGCCCGACCACGGGATCGGTACGCGGCAGCCGTCGCGCAGGCCTTCCTGGCCGTTCTCCTTGAAGAAGGACGGGTCCTGGCGGACCTCGTCGGGCAGGTCGGTGACCTCGGGCAGGCCCAGTTCCTCGCCCTGGTAGACGTACGCCGACCCGGGCAGGGCCAGCATCAGCAGCGCCGCCGCCCGCGCGCGGGCGAGGCCCTGCTCCCCGCCGCCGTAGCGGGTCACGTGCCGCACCACGTCGTGGTTGGACAGCACCCACGTGGTGGGGGCGCCGACGGGCCGCATCGCGTCGAGGGAGTCGTCGATGGCGGCGCGCAGCGCGTCCGCGTCCCAGCCGGTGTTCAGGTAGTGGAAGTTGAAGGCCTGGTGGAGCTCGTCGGGCCGCAGGTAGAGCGCGGTGCGCTCGGCGCTGGGGGTCCAGGCCTCGGCGACGCCTATGCGGTCCCCGGCGTATTCGTCGAGGACGGTCCGCCAGGAGCGGTAGATCTCGTGGACGCCGTCCTGGTCGAAGAAGGGCAGGACCTGGTTGCCGAGCAGCTTGAGCTGTTCGTTGCGGCCGAGGTCGGGCAGGCCGGGGGCCTTGACGAGGCCGTGGGCGACGTCGATGCGGAAGCCGTCGGTGCCGAGGTCGAGCCAGAACCGCAGGATGGAGCGGAACTCGTCCTGGACGGCCGGGTGTTCCCAGTTGAAGTCGGGCTGTTCCGAGGCGAAGAGGTGCAGGTACCACTCGCCGTCGGCGACGCGGGTCCAGGAGGGTCCGCCGAAGAGGGATTCCCAGTCGTTGGGCGGCAGCTCGCCGTTCTCGCCCTGGCCGGGGCGGAAGTGGAAGCGTTCGCGCAGCGGGCTGCCGGGGCCTTCACGGAGGGCCTGCTTGAACCATTCGTGCTGGTCGGAGCAGTGGTTGGGGACGAGGTCGACGATGATGCGCAGCCCGAGCGCGTGGGCCTCGCGGATCACGGCGTCCGCGTCGTGCAGGCTGCCGAACATGGGGTCGATGGCCCGGTAGTCGGCGACGTCGTAGCCGGCGTCGGCCTGCGGGGAGGCGTAGAAGGGGCTCAGCCAGACGGCGTCGACGCCGAGTTCCTTGAGGTAGGGCAGGCGGGTGCGGATGCCTTCGAGGTCCCCCATGCCGTCCCCGTTGGAGTCGGCGAAGCTGCGCGGATAGACCTGGTAGATCACCGCTTCTCTCCACCAGCCGGGCAGGGTGCCGCTGGAGGTGGAGAGCGTTTCGGCGAGGTGCTGGGTCATGTCGTCCTTGGAGAGATCGGGCCGGTGATGCGGGGGCGGGCGCGGGTGGTCAGCCCTTGGTGGCGCCCGCTGTCATCCCGGCGACGAGGTGACGCTGGGCGAAGAGGAAGAAGATCGCCGCCGGGATGGCGATGAGTACGGAGGCCGCGCTCATGGCACCCCAGTTGGAGGTGTACTGGGTGACGAAGGTCTGGAGTCCGCCGGCGAGGGTGAGGTTCTCGTCGCCGACCATGAAGGCGGAGGCGTAGGCGACCTCGCCCCAGGCCGTGATGAAGGCGTAGAAGCCGGTGACGGCGAGGCCGGGCTTGGCGAGCGGCAGGATCAGGCGCCAGAAGGTGCCGAAGGGGTTGAGTCCGTCGACCCGGCCGGATTCGTCGATCTCGACCGGGATGGTGTCGAAGAAGCCCTTCATCATCCACGCGCAGAACGGCACGGCGATGGTGAGGTAGGTGATGATCAGGCCGAGGGGCTGGTTGAGCAGCCCGAGGTCGCCCATGAGGTTGTAGAGCGGGACGATGAGGATGGCCATCGGGAACATCTGCGTGATGAGCAGCGTCCACATCAGGGGCTTCATGCCCGGGAACTTGAAGCGGCTGACGGCGTATCCGGTGGTGGCGGCGATGAACACGCCGAGGACGGTGGTGACGCCGGCGACCAGGACGGAGTTGCCGAACCAGGCCAGGAAGTGGCTGTCCTCCAGCAGGTAGCGGTAGTTGCCGAGGTTGGGTTCCTTCACGAAGTCCGTGGTGATCGCGTACTTCGCGGGCTTGAGCGAGGTCAGCAGGATCCACAGCACCGGGAACACGGCCACGACGGACGCGACGAGGAGCGTGGCGTGCAGGCCGACGGAGGCGAGCGGGGAGCGGCTGCCGCGGGCACGGGCGGTCTTGCCGCGGGCACCCTCGTCGCGGGCGGTCTTCTCGCGGGCGGTCTGGTCGGCGGTGGTCACGGTCACCACACCTCTCCCTGCTTGCGCAGCGAGCGCCGGTAGACCAGCGCGAAGATCATGAGCAGGGCGAGGATGAGGACGCCCCAGGTCGCGGAGCCGGCGAAGTCGCGGGGGCTCGCGATGAAGGCCTCGCGGAAGGCCTGGGTCACCAGGATCTCGGTGGAGTCGCCGGGACCGCCCCGCGTCAGCAGGAAGATCACCGGGAACATGTTGAAGGTCCAGATGGTGGAGAGCAGGATCACGGTCATGCTGACGGCGCGCAGTCCGGGCAGGGTGATGTGCCGGAACCGCTGCCAGGGCCGGGCGCCGTCCATCTCGGCGGCCTCGTAGAGCTCGCCGGGGATGGACTGCAGGCCGCCGAGCAGGGCGACCATCATGAAGGGGACGCCGAGCCAGACGTTGACGGCGATGACGGAGAACTTGGCCCAGGTGGGGTCGTCGAGCCACGGCACGGCGGAGATGCCGCCGCCGTCGAGGACCTTGTTGAGGATGCCGTTGTCGCGGTTGAAGAGGAACCGCCAGGCGAAGACGGAGACGAAGCCGGGGACGGCCCAGGGCAGGATGAGGGCCATCCGGTAGGCGGCACGCCCCCGGAACTGCCGGTTGAGCATGGTGGCCAGGGCGAGGCCCAGGACGAAGGTGATGGAGACGCAGGCGACGGTCCACAGCACCGTCCACACCAGCCGCTGCCAGAAGACCGGGTCACCGAGCACGGCCGTGTAGTTGTCGAGCCCGACGAACTCGTACGTCGCCTCGATGTGGCGCACGCCGATGGTGCGGGAGACGTTGCGCTCGTTGGCGTCGGTGAGCGACAGGTAGACGCCCCGGACGAGCGGCCACCCGATGATCACGCCGAGGACGAGCACCACCGGGGCGACCATGGCCCAGGCGTACCAGTGCGTGGCGAGGGCGCGGCCGAGGCCGCGGCCGGGCCGGGGATTTCCGTTGGCAGTCGCGCGGCTGGGGCCGCGGGCGGCGCCGGAGTTCTCCCCGGCGTCCGCGCCCGCGGCCTTCGCCACCGACTGGCTGGTGTCGGCAGCCATCGTCCTCGCTACTTCCAGCCCTTGAGGATCTTGCGGAACTCGACGCCGGCCGCCTTGGCCGCGTCCTCGGGGCTGGAGGCCCCGGTGACCGCCTTGGTGTACTCGACCTTCAGCGGCTCGAAGAGGGAGCCGTTCTCCGGGATCCAGGCGCGCTCGACGGCCTTGTCCACGGCGGGCTTGAAGAACTGGACCATCTCGCTGGCCTTGACGTCGGGCTGCTCGTAGGCGGCCGTGCGCGTCGGGAGCAGGCTGAGCTCCTTGGCGGACTGCACCTGGACCTCCTGCGAGGTCATGTACTCGACGAAGGCGTGCGCGGCGGCGGTGTTCTTCGACCCGGCGTAGACGGCGAGGTCGTGGCCGCCCTGCGGGGCGCCGGCCTTGGCGGAGCCCGCGGGGACGGGGGCGACGCCGAGGTTGGCCTTGTCCTTGAACTGGTCGCCCGCGTAGCTGTCGGCGACGGCCCAGGGGCCGTTGATCATCATGGCGACCTCCCCGGACTTGAAGGCGGTCTGCATGTTGGTCCAGCCGTCGGTGGCGTTGGTGACCGCCGCGCCCGAGGTGACCAGGTCGCGGGCGGCCTTGAAGGCCTTGACGCCCGCGGCGTTGTCGACGGTGACCGTCTTGGACTTGGCGTCGACCAGGTCGCCGCCCTCGCCGTAGATGAAGGGCAGGAACCAGTAGGAGTCGTCGCCGCGCAGGTAGAGGCCGGTCTTGCCGGTCTTGGCCTTGATCGCGGCGGCGGCGGTCTTCAGCTCCTCCAGGGTCTTGGGGGGCTGGACGCCGGCGTCGGCGAGCATCTTCTTGTTGTAGAAGAGGCCGAGGGTGTCGATGACCTGCGGGACGGCGTAGGTCTTGCCCTCGTACTTGCCGCTGGCGGCGGCCTGCGACAGGAACTCGGCGTCGACCTTCTTCGCGGTGTCGGCCGGGACCTCGTCGAGGTAGCCGAGCGAGGCGAAGTCGGCGACCCAGCCGACGTCGGCGCGGATCACGTCAGGGGCTTCGGAGCCGCTGCTGAAGGCGTTCTTGACCTTGTTCTGGGCGTCGCCGTAGGGCACGTTGACGTACTTGACGGTCACCTTGGGGTGCTTCGCCGTGAAGGCTTCGGCGATCTTCTGGAAGCTCGCCTTCTCGGCGTCGTTCGAGGTGTCCCACCAGGTGACCGTGCCGGAGAGCTCGCCGCCGGCCTTCGTGTCGCCACCGTCGCCCTTGGTGTCACCGCCGCAAGCCGTCGCCGCGAGCGCCAGGGTCGCGACCAGCGCGGTGGCCGCTATGCCACGCCGCATATGAACTCCTTCGATGATCCCGGCCGCGCCCTCGCGGTCCCGAGTTGCCGAGAACGTAACAAGCCTGAAAGCCGACCGAAAGACCTTGCGGCAAATTTCTGCAAGACGAGCTGATCGTTACATCCGTGTGTCCCTACGGTTGCCGCAGCTTGCTGTTAGTTCGAACCCGCTTCGATTCCACGGGCCCGCAACCAGGGGGTGTGTACCCGCGTTGACCCCGATATGACCCATGAGCTGACGGCCCTCCCGCTTGCAAGCGCTTCCAGCAACCCGACCGCGAGCCGCGGCTGGTGGCGCGATGCCGTCATCTATCAGGTGTATGTACGGTCCTTCGCCGACAGCGACGGCGACGGCGTCGGAGACCTGCGCGGGGTGCGCGAGCGGCTCCCCCACCTGGCCCGGCTCGGCGTCGACGCCGTGTGGCTGACCCCCTTCTACGTCTCCCCGCAGGCGGACGGCGGCTACGACGTCGCCGACTACCGGGCCGTCGACCCCCTCTTCGGGGACCTCGCCGCCGCCGACGACCTCGTACGGGCCGCGCACGAGCTGGGCCTGCGGGTCATCGTCGACGTGGTCCCGAACCACACCTCCGAGCGCCACCCCTGGTTCCTGGACGCCCTCGCCGACGAGCCGGGCGCCCGCGCCCGCTACCTCTTCCGCCCCGGCCGGGGTGCCGACGGCGCGCTGCCGCCCAACGACTGGGAGTCGGTCTTCGGGGGCCCCGCCTGGACCCGCGTCCCGGACGGCTCCTGGTACCTGCACCTGTTCGCCCCCGAGCAGCCGGACCTCGACTGGGAGCACCCCGAGGTGGCGGCGGAGTTCTCCTCCGTCCTGCGGTTCTGGCTCGACCTGGGCGTGGACGGTTTCCGCGTCGACGTCGCCCACGGCATGGTCAAGGCCCCCGGCCTGCCCGACATCGGCCGCGGCGCCCAGGCGACCCTGATCGGCACCGAGGCCCTCCCCTTCTTCGACCAGGACGGCGTCCACGCCATCCACCGCTCCTGGCGCCGCCTGCTCGACTCCTACGGGGGCCAGCGGATCGGCGTCGCCGAGGCCTGGGCACCCACCTCCGAGCGGCTCGCCCTGTACGTCCGCCCCGACGAGCTGCACCAGGCCTTCAACTTCCGCTTCCTCAACTGCCCCTGGGACCCGGAGCGGATGCGCACCGTCATCGACGAGTCCCTCGCCGCCACCGCCTCGGTCGGGGCGCCGACGACGTGGGTGCTGTCCAACCACGACGTGGTGCGGCACGTGACCCGTTACGGCGGCGGCGCCCGGGGCCTCGCGCGGGCGCGGGCGGCGGCGCTGCTGATGCTGGCCCTGCCCGGGTCGGCGTACGTCTACCAGGGCGAGGAGCTGGGCCTGCCCGAGGTCACCGACCTGCCCGACGAGGTCCGCCGGGACCCGGCCTTCCACCGCTCCGCCGGGCAGGAGGGTCTGCGCGACGGCTGCCGGATCCCGCTGCCCTGGTCCGGGCCGTGTCCGCCGTACGACTTCGGGCCCGGCGGCAGCTGGCTCCCGCAGCCGGCGGACTGGGCGGGGCTGAGCGTGGCCGCGCAGACCGGCGACCCGCACTCCACGCTGGAGCTGTACCGGGCCGCGCTGGAGCTGCGCCGGGCCCTGCCCGGCCTCGGCTCCCCGGACGCGGGCCCCCTGACCTGGCTCCCTTCCCCCGCGGGCGTCCTCCTCTTCACCCGCCCCGGCTTCGCCTGCACCCTCAACACCCGCCCGACCGCACTGGAGATCCCCTCCCCCGGCCGGCCCGTCCTCTCCAGCTCACCGGTGGAGACGGACGGCCGCACGGTTCTGCTCCCGACGGATTCCTGCACGTGGTGGGCGTTGTGAGCCGGGGACCGGTACAGTCCAATCCCGTGACCGCACGGCTAGCCGACATCGCAGCCCAGGCGGGGGTCAGCGAAGCCACAGTCAGCCGCGTGCTCAACGGCAAGCCCGGTGTGGCCGCAGGCACCCGCGAGTCCGTGCTGGCCGCGCTCGACGTGCTCGGCTACGAGCGGCCCGTGCGGCTGCGCCAGCGCAGCGCGGGTCTGGTCGGGCTGATAACCCCCGAGCTGGACAACCCCATCTTCCCGGCGCTCGCGCAGGTCATCGGACAGGCGCTGACCCGGCAGGGGTACACGCCGGTGCTGGCCACGCAGACGCCCGGCGGGTCCACCGAGGACGAACTGACCGAGATGCTGGTGGACCGCGGGGTCTCCGGCATCATCTTCGTCTCCGGGCTGCACGCCGACACCACCGCCGACATGGGCCGCTACGACCAACTCCGCGGCCAGGGCGTCCCGTACGTCCTCATCAACGGCTTCTCCGACAAGGTGCAGGCGCCCTTCGTCTCCCCCGACGACCGGGCGGCGATGCAGCTCGCCGTGACCCACCTGACCGCGCTGGGGCACACCCGGATCGGCCTGGCCGTCGGGCCCAAGCGGTTCGTGCCGGTGCTGCGCAAGATCGAGGGCTTCCGGCTCGGGATGCGGGAACGGCTCGGGCTCGACGATTCCGAGGTCGAGGAGCTGATCCAGCACTCCCTGTACAGCCTGGAGGGCGGGCAGGCCGCCGCGTCCGCGCTCATCGCGCGGGGCTGCACGGCCGTCGTCTGCGCGAGCGACATGATGGCGCTCGGGGCGATCCGGGCCGCCCGGCAGCAGGGCCTCGCGGTCCCGCGGGACGTGTCGGTGGTCGGCTTCGACGACTCCCCCCTCATAGCGTTCACGGATCCGCCGCTGACCACGATCCGCCAGCCCGTGCTGGCCATGGGACAGGCCGCCGTGCGCACGCTGCTGGAGGAGATCGGCGGTACGCCGGCCCCGCACAGCGAGTTCGTCTTCCTCCCGGAACTGGTGGTCCGCGGTTCCACGGCCTCCGGGCCGGGGCAGCGCCGCAGGCCCTAGGGGGCCCCGGGTCCGCGGGTAGTCCGCAGGGCTGAGCGCGGGCGCCGAAGACCGTCCGGAGGGATGATCGGAGGCGAGAAGGCATCTGGCAGACTCTCTCCCCATGGGTGAAGCGAGCGTGAAGACACTGGAAACCCGGACGGACGTCTCGTCGCCCATCGTGAGCGAGGGCGAGGTCCGCCGGGAGTCCGAGCGCACCCTCCTCGCACGGCTGCGCCTGCCGCGCCGGCCGCGCATCTGGTTCGAGGTCCTGCTGATCGCGGTCAGCTACTGGACCTACTCGCTGATCCGCAACGCCGTACCGGAGCAGAAGGCCGCCGCCCTCGCGAACGCCGACTGGATCTGGAGCGTCGAGCGCGGTCTGGGGATCGCCGTCGAGCATTCGATCAACCACGGGGTGAACTCAGTGACGTGGCTGATCGTGGGGATGAACTACTACTACGCCACGCTGCACTTCGTCGTGACCATCGGCGTGCTGGTGTGGATCTACCGCTTCCATCCCGGCCGTTACGCGGCCACCCGGCTCGTGCTGTTCGCCACCACGGGCGTCGCCCTGGTCGGCTACTACTTCTACCCGCTCGCGCCGCCCCGGCTGATGAACGGGGAGCGGTTCGTGGACACCGTGCTGGTCCACCACACCTGGGGTTCGATGGCCTCGGGCAACCTCAAGCACATGTCCAACCAGTACGCCGCGATGCCGTCCATGCACATAGGGTGGTCGCTCTGGTGCGGGCTGACGATCTTCGCGGTCGCGTCCGCGCCGTGGGCCCGGATCCTGGGCCTGCTGTACCCGGCCGCGACCCTCGTCGTCATCGTGGCCACCGCCAACCACTTCTGGCTCGACGCCGTCGGCGGGATGACGTGCCTGGCCTTCGGGTTCGCCGTCACCCGGATCTGGTACGGCTCGCTGCCGCACCGGCTGCCGCGCCAGCCGGTGCACACCGGCCCGCACCCCGCGTCGGCGGCACTGCTGAACCGCTTCCGCCGCTAGGGGGTGTCGGCTCCGGGCTCCCCGTGGGTGATCCGGCCGCCCGACACCGTCAGCCGGATCGGGGCCTCGGCCAGCTCGTCCGGGCCCGCCGTGACCGGGTCGACGGTGAAGGCCGTCAGGTCCGCGCGCAGACCGGGCGCGATCCTTCCCGCCACCGCCTGCTCTCCGGCCGCGAGCGCCGCGTGCGAGGTCATCCCCTCCAGGGCCATCAGCCCGGTCAGGGCCCGTCCGTGGGAAGCCGCGCCGCGGGGGCGCAGGGCCGTGGCGAGGACCTGCCGGGCGTCGTGGTGGGCGATGGGCCAGTCCGAGCCGAGGGCCAGGACGGCTCCCGCGTCGCGCAGGTCCCGGCAGCGCCAGGCCCGTCCGGCGCGTTCGTCACCGAGCCGCTTCGACCACTCGTCGGTGTGGTCGGCCCGGGTGTAGGCGGTGTGCGGGGGCTGCATGGAGGCGATCACCCCGATCTCGGCGAACCGCTCCAGCTGGTCGTCGGGGACCGTCTCGATGTGTTCGATCCGGTGCCGCATGCGCGCCCGGGGCCCCAGGGCGGCGACCGTGTCCAGGACGTGGCGGACGGCCGCGTCGCCGATGGCGTGGGTGGCGGTGCCCACCCCGGCCGCGTCGAGGACCCGTACGGCCCGGGAGTAGGCGTCGGGGTCGGGCCAGAAGGCCTCGGTGCCCTGCCCGTGGCAGTCGGCGTGCCCGAGCCAGGCGGTGCCGCCCTCGACGGTGCCGTCCATGAAGAGCTTGACCCCGCCGACCTGCCAGTGGCGTCCGCCCCGGCCCTGGAGGGCGATCAGTTCCGCGAGGGCGTCCCCGTCCGCCCCCGGCATGCACCAGGGGGCCAGGCGCAGCCGCAGCGGGAGGTGGCCCTCGTACTCGACGGTGGCGAGCAGGGCGGGTACGTCCCCGTCGCCGAGGTCCATGACGTGGGCGCCGGTGAGGCCGGTGGCGGCCATGTCGCGGAGCAGTGCGAGGAGGCGGGCGCGGCGCTCGGCGGACCGGGGTGTGGGGGCGAGGGCTCCGACGAGGGACATCGCGGCGTGCTCGACGAGGTGTCCGGTGGGTGCTCCGCCGGCGTCGCAGACGATCTCGGAGCGCTGGGCGAAGGCGCGGGGGCCGGTGATCCCCGCGGCGGCGAGGGCCGGGCCGTTGGCGAGGGCGGAGTGGCCGTCGTAGAGGCGCAGGAAGGCGGGGGCTCCGCCGAGGGAGTCCTCGATCAGGTCCCGGTGGACGGGGCGGCCGCCGAAGGCGTTGTGGTCGAGGCCCCAGCCGAGGACCCAGCCGCCGGTGCGGGGGGCCGCGCGCAGGGCCGCGCGGAGCTGGTCGAGGTCCCGGACGGCGGTGAGGTCGGCACCGGTGGACATCTCGATGCCCCAGACGGGGTGGCTGTGGGCGTCGGTGAGGCCGGGGGTGAGGGTGGCGCCGCCGAGGTCGATGACCCGGGTGCCGGGTCCTCGCCAGTCGCGTACGTCGCTCCCGTCACCGACGGCGAGGACGTGTCCGCCGCCGAGGGCTACCGCGCCGGCCTCGGGGCGGGCGGGGTCGAGGGTGCGGACGCGGGCTCCGGTGAGGACGGTGTCGGCAGTGGGCACGGCTCTGCTCCTTCAGGGGGTTCGGGTGGGGAAGACGGCCGGGACGAGGGCCACGAGGACGATGCCGACGGCGGGGGCGAGGCCGTCGGGCCGGGACCCGGCGGTCGGAGTAACCCCGGGTGCGCGCCCCGGGCGGGGCCGTGAGCCTGGGGCCATGAGCACGCACAGGGTGGTGGTCCAGGCGCCGGACCAACGCGGTCTGCGCGCGGTGACCGTCGACGGCGGGCCGGCGGGCAGCGCCTGGTCGCGACGCGATCTGCGCAGACAGCTGTGCCGCGCGGGGCTGCCGCCCGGCATGGACCTGGAGGACCGGGCCTCGGTCACCTGGCGCGGGGCGGACGGCACCGTCTGGCCCGACCGCACGGGACGCCGGCGCGCCACGATCGCGCTCCTGACGGCCGGGCTGCTCGTCTCGGCCCTCCTGCTCGCCGACATCGGCATGGTGGACGCGCTGGGGGCACTGACCTTCTCGGGGCGTCTGACCGGGATGCTCCTCGTGCTCTCCGGAGCGCTCCAGGTGGTCGCGGCGGCCGCGGTGTGCGACTTCTGGGGGAAACGGACGCTGCGGTACTCGGGCGCCCTCGTGCTGGTGGGCGTACTCATCGCGGTGGCGACGCAGGCGCTGCTGCTGGCCGTCTGGTTCCAGGAGCGGGAGTGGACGCCGTACCTGCCGGTGTTCCTCGCGCTGTCGCTCTGGGCGGTCTGGGCGGCGTGGACGGTCTGGCGGGCGCGGACATGGAAGGGGATCCCCTATCCCAGGAGCTTCACGGCGGGTGTGGCGGCGACGGCCCTGCTGGCTTCGGCCAACTTCGCCTACTCGGCCCTGTACCAGCCGCACGCCGCGCTCTTCCACTTCAAGGTCCAGGCGACGTTCGGAACACCGAAGCGGGATCCGAACCGTCCCGTCGTCTACCTTCCGGTGAAGCTCCACGTGGCGAACGACGGGGCCGTTCCGGCCTACATCCTCAACAGCGGCTACCAGGTGTACGGCCGGGAATCCGTGTTCGACGGGAAGAAGACCGCGGTGGAGCAGAAGAAATGGCGTGCCGACACGGAGGGCCGGGCGGACCTGGAGCTCCACGTGCAGCCCACCGGGTACCAGGTGATCAACAGCGGCCTGGTCGTACCGGTGGACTCCTGGGCTGCGCCGGGAGCCGACTACACCACGGAGCGAGTGGTCCAGATCCCCACGGGCGCACCGTACGACCTCGTCATGGCCACCGTGACGGTCATCTTCATGAGGGGGGACCGCGGAAAGGTCAACGACGAACTCAGATATCCGGTCTTCTCCTGGCAGCAGAAGACGGACAGGTTCTTCGACTGCGCCGCCGTCAGATGCCTCGACTACGTCATGTACCACGCGAGGGTGCGCCACAACAACAACATCATCAACGTGACGCGCAGGCCCCGGTACGTCAATACGTACCGGTCGTTCGGCGCGCCGAACAGCGGCATCTACGTTCTGATCTCCCCGCGCGATTCCAAGGGTCACGTATCGGCCGACGCCGAGTCCTCGGAGAGGTACGGCGTCGACCAGTACGACTCCGCGGTCACCGAGATCCCCTTCGCCACGCTGCTGGACCCCGCCCGCTCCCAGGCTCCGTAGGATGGCGCCTACGCCCCGTAGAAGAGCTCGTCCACCACCGCGCGGGCGCGCCGCGTGATGCGGCGGTAGTCGTCGAGCATCTCGCCGACCCTGCCCTCCGGGTAGCCGAGGTAGCGGCCGACCGCCGCCAGTTCGCGGGCGTCGGCGGGAAAGGTGTCCCCGGCCCGGCCGCGGACCAGCATGACGGCGTTGCGGACCCGGGTGGCGAGCACCCAGGCCTCGTCGAGCACCTGCGCCTCCTCGGTCGGGATCAGCCCGGCGGCGTGGGCGGCGGCCAGGGCCTGGCGGGTGCGGGTGGTGCGCAGGCCCGGTTCGGCCCAGGCGTGACGCATCTGGATCAGCTGGACGGTCCACTCGACGTCGCTGAGGCCGCCGCGGCCGAGTTTGGTGTGCAGGGTCGGGTCGGCGCCGCGCGGCAGCCGTTCCGATTCCATCCGGGCCTTGAGCCGGCGGATCTCGCGCACGGCGTCCTCGCCGAGGCCCTCGACGGGGTAGCGCAGGGGATCGATCAGCTCGATGAAGCGGCGGCCGAGGTCGTCGTCGCCCGCGACCGGCTCGGCGCGCAGCAGGGCCTGGCTCTCCCAGGTCAGGGACCAGCGGCGGTAGTAGGCCGCGTACGAGGACAGGGTGCGCACGAGGGGGCCCGAGCGGCCCTCGGGGCGCAGGTCGGCGTCGATGAGCAGCGGCGGGTCCGCGGTGGGGAGCTGCAGGAGGCGGCGCATCTCGGCGATGACGGTCTGGGCGGCCTTGGCGGCTTCCTGTTCGTCGACGCCCTCGCGGGGTTCGTGGACGAACAGGACGTCGGCGTCGGAGCCGTAGCCGAGTTCGTGTCCGCCGAAGCGGCCGACGCCGATGACGGCGAAGCGGGTGGGGAGGGTCTCGCCCCAGTGGTCGCGGACGGCGGCGCGCAGTGCGCCGGCGACGGTGGCGGCGGTGAGGTCGGAGACGGCGCCGCCGACCCGGTCGACGAGGGCTCCGGGGTCCTCCTCGGCGGGGCTGTCCTCGGTGCCGTAGGAGGCGATGATGTCGGCGGCGGTGGTGCGGAAGAGTTCGCGGCGGCGGACCCCGCGGGCGGCGGTGACGGCGGCCTCGCCGCTTTCGGCGCGGCCGACGGCGGCGAGCACCTCCTGTTCGAGGGCCTCGTGGGTCCGCGGTTCCAGGCCTCCGGCGTCGCCGAGCAGGGCGACGGCCTCGGGGGCCCGCATGAGGAGGTCGGGGGCGAGGCGTCCGGCGGACAGTACGCGGGCCAGGTTCTCGGCGGCGGCGCCCTCGTCGCGCAGCAGGCGCAGGTACCAGGGGGTCTTGCCCAGGGCGTCGGAGACCTTGCGGAAGTTGAGCAGCCCGGCGTCCGGGTCGGCGGAGTCGGCGAACCAGCCGAGCATGACGGGCAGCAGGGTGCGCTGGATCGCGGCCTTGCGGCTGACGCCGGAGGCGAGGGCTTCGAGGTGGCGCAGGGCGGAGGCCGGGTCGGCGTAGCCGAGGGCTTCGAGGCGCTGTCCGGCGGCGCGGGGGGAGAGCCTGGTCTCGCCGGGGGCGAGCTGGGCGACGGCGTCGAGCAGGGGCCGGTAGAAGAGCTTCTCGTGGAGGCGGCGCACGGCGGAGGCGTGCCGGCGCCAGGCCTTGTTGAGTTCGGCGACGGGTTCGGTGCGCAGGCCGAGGGAGCGGCCGAGGCGGCGCAGGTCGGCCTCGTCCTCGGGGACGAGGTGGGTGCGGCGCAGCCGGTAGAGCTGGATGCGGTGTTCCATGGAGCGCAGGAAGCGGTACGCGTCGTTGAGCTGGGCGGCGTCGGCGCGGCCGACGTAGCCGCCGGCGGCCAGGGCGTGGAGGGCGTCGAGGGTGCTGCCGGAGTGCAGGGTGGCGTCGCTGCGGCCGTGCACGAGCTGGAGCAGCTGGACGGCGAACTCGACGTCGCGCAGCCCGCCGGGGCCGAGTTTGAGCTCCCGGTCGATCTGGGCGGCCGGGATGTTGTCGACGACGCGGCGGCGCATCTTCTGGACGTCGGCGACGAAGTTCTCGCGCTCGGCGGCCTGCCAGACCAGGGGCGTTATGGCCGCGATGTACTCGGCGCCGAGCGCCTCGTCGCCGGCGACGGCGCGGGCCTTGAGCAGGGCCTGGAACTCCCAGGTCTTGGCCCAGCGCTGGTAGTAGGCCAGGTGTGAGGAGAGGGTGCGGACCAGGGGGCCGTTGCGGCCCTCGGGGCGGAGGTTGGCGTCGACGGGCCAGATGGTGCCCTCGACGGTGGTCTCGGAGCAGATCCGCATGAGGTGGGAGGCGAGGCGGGTGGCGGCCTGGATGCCCTTGCCCTCGTCGGTGCCGTTGGCGGCTTCGCCGACGAAGATCACGTCGACGTCGGAGACGTAGTTGAGTTCGTTGCCGCCGCACTTGCCCATGGCGATGACGGCGAGCCGGCACTGGCGCGCGTCCTCGGGGGCGGCGGCGCCGGCGATGCGCAGGGCGGCGCGGAGGGTGGCGGTGGCGAGGTCGGCGAGTTCGGCGGCGGCCTGGGCGACGTCGGTGGTGCCGCAGACGTCGCGGGCGGCGATGGACAGGAGGCAGCGGCGGTAGGCGACGCGCAGCTCGACGGGGTCGTGGGCGTCGGCGAGGCCCTGCTCGAACTCGGCGAGGCCGGGGTGCAGGTCGGCGGCCTCGTAGGTGACCAGGGCCTGCCAGTCGCGGGGGTGGCGGGCGAGGTGGTCGGCGAGGGCCTCGGAGGCGCCGAGGACGCCGAGGAGGCGGTCGCGCAGGGGTTTGGCGCTGACCAGGGTGTCGAGGAGCACGGGCAGCTGCTCGGCCGGCTGGGCCTCGGCGAGCCGGACGAGGCCGAGGAGGGCGAGGTCGGGGTCGGCGGTGGCGCCGAGGGCGTCGAGGAGCACCGGGTCGGTGCGTACGGCGGCCAGCGCGTCGGCGTCGAGGAGCCGGGCCGCGGCGGACGGGTCGGTGAACCCGCTGCGCAGCAGTCGGATGAAGGTGCTGCTCCTGCGTCCCGGGACTGTCATCCCGCCGCCTCCCGAGTGCGTCGCCGCCGGTGGTCGGCCGGCGCTGCCGGTGGTGGTGGCCGGCCTGGGGCGAGCCTAGCCGGAGCAGGCGTTCGACTCACCGGCGTGTCGTGGCGAATATCATGAGGCGGATTATCAGATTTTCTGGTTACTTTTAGATCTATGCGTCAGGGGCCCGGTCCCCGTGCGACCGGTTGCGAGGAGCCCCATGTCCGAAGGACGTCCGTACTCCGCCCCGACGCCGCCTCCGGTCCCGGCCCCGCGCCGGCCCGCCGCGCCCGCTCCCCGGTCGCCCTCGACCGCGGCGGCACCGCGTCTCGAACCGGAACCGACCACCGCACCCTCCGACGCGAACGGACCCCGCGGCGGTTCCGGCCGTCCCGGGGTACCCCGCGGCGGTTCCGGTCGTCCCGAGGTACCCCGCCAGGCCACCGGGCCGGGCCCGGCCGCGTACCCGCACCCCTCCGGGCGGCCCGCCCACCACCGGCCCGCGCACCCCGCGCTCCACCGGGCCCGGACCGTCAAGGCCGTGGCCGCCTGCGCGGCCGCCGCGGCCGTCGGCATGCTCGTGCTCCGCGGCAACGAGGCCTACGCCGCGCTCGACGCGCCCACCGGCGCCGACTCCCGGCTGACCACCGCCACCGCGGCCGGCACCCCCGACCCGGGCCGGGTGCTGCAGATCGTCGCGCACCCCGACGACGACCTGTACTTCATGAACCCGGACCTGCGGTACTCCATAGCCGCCGGCCACCCCGTGACCTCCGTCTACCTCACCTCCGGCGAGGCCGACGGCATCAACGCGGGCGCCGCCAAGGAGGCCTCCACCCCGCCCAACAAGCCCGCCTACGCCGAGGCCCGGCAGAACGGCATCCGCGCCGCCTACGCCAAGATGGCCACCGGCGACCGCAGCAGCCCCTGGAAGCGCAACGTCGTGGCGACCAAGGGCGGCGGCCACGCCGAGGTCGACGTCCTGGAGGCCAAGCCCGAGGTCAGCCTCGTCTGGCTGCAGATGCGCGAGGCGGGCAACGTCTACGGGGACGCCCCCGACAGCCTTCACGGCCTGTGGGACGGCAGGGTCGCGCGCCTGGAGTCGATGCTCGCCTCCGGCACCCCGGTCAAGCAGCGGTTCACGTACACGAAGGAGCAGGTCGTCCGGACGATCGAGGGCGTCCTGGAGACCTACCGGCCGACGACGATCCGGATGCAGGACCCGACCCCCGGCCGCTTCCCGGACACCAAGCGGTACACCGACCACCAGGACCACTTCTACGGCGCCCGGTTCGTGCAGATGGCCGCCGAGAACTACGCCCGGGAGGTCAAGGACCGCCCGCACTTCGCCGTGCAGAACTACGTCGGCTACTTCAACAGCTCCCTCCCCCTCGCCCTGGACCCCGGCGAGGCCAAGGAGAAGCTGGACATCCTGGACACCTACGCCTGGCTCGACCGGCAGAACCACTGCGGCAGCGAGGCCGGCTGCGGTGACCTCAAGGTCGCCGACCACCCCTCCGGCAACCGCTGGACGGACTCCATCAACTACGCCCGCGACACCAGCACCTCCTGGCTGACCTCCGACCGGGACCACGGCCTGTGGGCCTTCAAGGTCCTCGACGGCCAGGTCGCCCTCTGGCACCGCGCCGGCCTGATCGGCAGCTGGAGCGGCCCCCGCCTGCTCCCGGGCACCGGCATGGACCAGGGGATCTCCACCGTCACCCTGCCGGACGGCCGGATAGCCGCCTTCGGCACCCGCACCACCTTCGGCGCCCGGCCCGCCGACTACCGGCGCGAGGTCGTCTACGCCGTCCAGCGGGACCCCGGCTCCGAGGAGTTCGGGGAGTGGCAGTCCCTCGGCACCCCCGAGGCCGCCGACGACACGTGGACCTCCGACATCAGCGCCCCCGCCGTGTCCGTCGACGGCACCGGACTCGCGGCCGTCTACGTCCGCGACGGCGCCTCCGGTCTGCGCGGCCGCGCGCAGCGGGCCGACGGGAGCTGGGGCCCCTGGGAGAACCACGGCGGGACCGACCTGCACGGCACCCCGGCCACCGCGACCGACGGGGCCGGACGCCGGATGGTGTTCGCCGCCACCACCAAGACGGTGATCGGCTGGACGCAGCCGGAACCGGGTGCACCGCTGGGCCCGGCCACCCATACCGGACTGCCCGACACCACGCTCCCGCTGACGGCCGAGGCCCGCGAGGGCGGAGTACGGCTGTGGTTCCGCAAGCCCGGTTCCGGCAACGTCCGCACCGCCCTGATGACGGGCGAAGGCGGCCTGAAGGTGAACAACCTCACCGACCTCGGCGGGCTCCAGGGCTTCGGTTCGGTGACGGCGAGCGGGCACGTGCTGGCCGGCCGCACGGCGGGCGGGCGCCTCGGCTCGGACGTGGGCATCGGACAGCCGTGGCAGCGCTCGCCGCTGATGTTCGCCGGCGCACCGTCCAGCACGATGACCGGGAAGAACATGGTCAGCCTGGCGGTGGTCGGGCTCGACGCGCGCCTCTACGTCACCTCGTCGGCGGACGAGGCCGACGCGTACCTGGCGCCGTGGCAGCCGGTGGGCCCGCGCAGCACGGCCCCGTAGCACATCACCCGAAGACATCCGGGACAGGCGGCACATAAGCCGCATAACGCCTCCAACACCCCATCCCGGGGTGTTGTTTGCGTTCCGGGCCCGCCAACCACGTCCACGATCCGGGCACTTGCGCACGTCCGCACCCGCACCGTGCAGCATCACAACCGGTCATTTCCGGAAAGCACGCGTCATCGGCGAAATCGGTGAACCAACTCCCCCGTTTTGGCCTCTCATTGACTGCACAGCGGTTCTTCCTGCCCGTCCGGAACGACCCCGAGGCGTGACCGATGCCCGTATCCCGCCGCCGTTTCCTCCTCGCGGCCGTGGTGCCCATGCTCACCGTGGGCGCCTCCGGCGCACTCTCCATCGCCTCCGGCCGGCAGACCTCGGCCGAGGCCACCCAGAACGACCGGCCCGGCCGGACCCCGGTCCTCCCCGCCAGCACCACCTCCGGCACGGTGGTGCAGATCGTCGCGCACCCCGACGACGACCTGTTCTTCATGAACCCCGACCTCAGCAGGTCCCTCCTCGCCGGCCTCCCGCTCACCACCGTCTACCTCACCTCCGGCGAGGCCGACGGCCGCAACGAGGCGCACGGCGGCCAGGCCAGGGACCCCGAGCAGCCCGCCGACCGCGCGCGCTACGCGGAGGCCCGGCAGAACGGCATCCGCTCGGCGTACGCCCAGATGGCCACCGGGGACCGCACCAGCGCGTGGACCCGTACGGTCATACCGACCGCGGGCGGCGGACAGGCGGAACTGGACGTCCTCGTCGCCCGGCCCCGCGTCAACCTCGTCTGGCTGCAGCTGCGCGAGGCCCGCAGCCCGGCCGGCGACAACCCCGACAGCCTGCGCGGCCTGTGGAACGGCCGGATACCGGCGCTCGGCGCCCAGCTCACCACCGGTACCCCGGTCCGGCAGTCGTTCACGTACACCAAGGACCAGGTCGTGGACTCGATAGCCGGGATCCTGGAGCGGTACCGGCCGACGACGATACGCATGCAGGACCCGACGCCGAACCGGTACGCGGACACCGGCAAGTACACCGACCACCAGGACCACATGTACGGCGCCCGCTTCGTGCAGGCGGCCACGGCCGCCTACGCCGAGCGCGTCTCGGACCGGCCGCGCTTCACCGTCCAGAACTACCTCGGCTACCACAACGGCACCCTCCCCCACGCCCTGGACCCGCAGACCGCCGAAACCAAGATCGGCTTCCTGAAGACGTACGCCTGGCAGGACCGCACCGACTACTGCGGCAGCCCCTCGGGCTGCGGGGACCGCAAGGTGGCGGGCAGCCCCACCGGCCGCAACTGGGCCCAGTCCCTGCGCTACGCCCGCGCCGACACCACCTCCTGGCTCGTCGAGGGCACCCCGGGCCGCCTGTGGGCCTTCGCCGCGCTCGACGGCCGGATGGCGCTGTGGTCCCGGGACCCGGCCGGGACCTGGACCGGGCCCGCGCTGCTGCCGGGCACCGGCATCGACCCCGGCGCCACCACCGCCCGCCTCCCCGACGGCCGCGTCGCCGTCCTCGCCACCCGCACCACCCTCGGACCCCGGCCGGCGGACTACCGGCGCGAGGTCGTCTGCGCCCTGCAGTCCGCGCCCGACGGCCCCTTCGGCCCCTGGCAGTCCCTCGGCACCCCCGAGCCGGGAGACGAGCCCGGCACCTCCGCCATCAGCGCCCCGGCGGCCGTCGCCGACGCAGGCGGGCGCCTCACCGTCTACCTCCGCGACACCCACCGCACCCTGCGCGCCCGGGTCCAGCAGCCGTCGGGCGCCTTCGGCGACTGGGAGCGGCTGGGCGGCGAGGACCTGCAGAGCGACCCCGTGACCCTCACCGACGCGGCCGGGCGGCGCCACGTCTACGCCACCACGACCACGTCGGTCCTCGCCTGGACCCAGCCGTCCCCCGGGGCCCCGCTCACCGGGCCCCACCCCACCGCCCTGCCCGCCACCACCGTGCCCCTCTCGGCGGCCCGCGACGGCGCGGGCGTCCGCCTCTACTTCCGCCGCCCCGACTCCGGGGTGGTACGGACCGCCCTGGTCACGGCCGGTCCGGGCGCCCCCCAGGTCACCGGCCTCGGCGAGTCCGGCGGCCGGGCCGGCTACGGGGCGGTCGCCGCCGCGGGCCGCGCCCTGACGGGCCGCGCCGACACCGGTACGGTCGCCACCGCGGCCCTCGGCGGGCCGCCCGCCTGGACCGAGTCCCGGATGCTGTACGCGGGCGCCCCCACTGCGGTCCTCGGCCCCGCCGGCACCACGACCACGGCGGTCCTGGGTCTGGACGCCCTGCTCCACACGGCGACCACCCGCCCGGCCGCACCCCCCGCCACCTGGCATCCTGCCGTCGCCCCGGCCCCACCGTCCTGACCTCCCGGCGGGCAGGTGCGCCCCACCTGCCCGCCGATATCCTGGAGGGAGCATCGGGGGCTTCTCCGCACGGAGGGCAGCACGATGAACCGGCACCGCCTCCTCACGCTCCTGGCCGCCCCGCTCCTCGCCGCCCCGGCCGCCACCCCCGCCTTCGCCGCCCCGGCGGCGGCCCCGCCCGCGGCCGCGTCCTGCGAACTGGTGGCGACCGGGGAGGGCGGGCAGGGCGGGCAGGGCGGGGGCACCTCGTACACCCTCGTCCTGGAGGGCTTCGACCCGGGCCAGTCCGTCACGATCAACGGCCCGCGCACCAGCCAGCGCACCCGGATCGGCGACGAGGGCTCCCTCCAGCAGGACAACGTCCGCTACGGCAGGTACAGCGTCGGCTTCAAGGCCGGCGGCTCCGGCCACGGCACCCGCATCGACTGCCTGACCCCGCCCCGCCAGAAGCCGGACCGCGGCGGCGGCAAGCAGGGCAAGGTGCAGGTCACCCGGGTCTCGGTCGCCACCCTCACCAAACCGGGCACCACGGTCGACTGCTCCAAGCCGAACAGGGCCGAGTTCGACGGCAAGATCAGCGGCACGGGCAAGGGCGACGTCCCCTACTTCTGGACCTTCGCCTCCGGCTCCGACCCCATCGGATCGGGCAAGGCCCACTTCGACCCCGGCATCGAGAGCGTCTCCCTCTTCAAGGTGGTCGACCTCCCGCCCACGGTGAACGGCGACCCCCAGATCGGCTTCGTCACCCTCCACGTCCCGTCCGCGAACCTGACGGGCCGCAGCGACCCGGTCACCCTCACCTGCGCGAAGCCCTGAACCGACTCCGGGCCGCCGGGGCTCCGTCGTTTCCTGTCGATCGGCCTATTCAAACCATGATCACCCTGTAGCCTGTGAAGCTATCTGGCGACCGTCCCATATTCGGATTTATTCGGGGCGATGCCGCGCTTTTCTTCATTTGATCAGTTCTTCAGGTGAGGGGTACAAGTTGGCCGACGAGCTTCCTTTCTCCTACCAGGAATTCAGCGACTGGTACGACGCGCACAGGAAAAAATACCTGGACACCGCCCGCGATGCCGCCGCACGAGCACTCTCCGAGTATCTGGAAGACAGCCTGAGCGAGATGGAAGGCGCCCGTGTGCGGATCACCGGGCGGAGGGTCAAGAGCAAGGCCCGAACCTGGCGGAAGCTCAGCCTCCCAAAATACCGGGATTCAATTCAACGCTTGGGTCAGATTCCAGAGATCATCGATGACCTGGTCGGACTTCGGATCACCTGCAACAACCAGTCAGACGTCTCCAGGGTGAAAGAGCTCATCAGGGCGCTTCCCGTCGCAGGCGGAGCTTTCGAATCGGTCCTCACTCAAGAGGAGCAGTCCTGGAAGGACTATGCCGCCGCCCCGAAGCCCAGCGGCTACAGGGCAGTTCACGTGAACCTCCAGACCGCGATCTCCCTGAGTGTCGAGTGGCACCTCGTGACGTGCGAGCTGCAAGTCAGGACGCTCCTCCAGGACGGATGGGGGGAACTGACGCACGAAGACACGTACAAGCCGGGAAGCGAGCCCCCCGCCCTGGTGAGAACCCTCAGCAAGAGGATGGCCGACCTGCTGGCCGCCGTGGACGACATCGCGCAGGACCTCCGAGAGGAACTCGACAGGCTGTCGAGTGTCGCCATCGAGGAGCCGCTGGACGGCACTTCCGAGGAGCCTCAGGAGAAGACCCCGGAGCGGGTCGACGCCGAGGTGGCGAGCGGGGCCGGGTCGCAGGAAGCCGCCAGACGCTACTTGCGCGAGCGCCTGGAGGGCCTGAGCCGCCCGATCGACCTGGCCAGCCTGGCGTGGGAGCTCCAGCGTGAATTCGGACAGGAAGTCAGTCACGGGTGGTTCGGGTTCGAATCATTCAAATCACTCGTGCGAGCGTCGTCCACGGGAGTAACCATCACGGACCGCCCTCCCGCATACGTCATGCCGGCAGACTTCGTCGCATCGGCCGCGGCCGGAGCAACGGCATCCGACACGGGCATTCCGCAGGCAGCGCGCACCCTCAAGCAGGTGGACAAGAACCTCCCCCTGATCAACCGAGAACAGCTGCTCTCCGCCTACGACAGGCTCGCTCAGGCCTCTCGGGAAATCGACTGGTCCGAACAGGTGCTGGACCTCGCCCGGGTGAACGACATGACTCGGCGCGCAAGGCAGGCCGATTTCCCCATCGCCGTCTCGCGTGCTCATCTCGACTACATCACGAAGGGCATTCTCTACTCGAAGAACCTTCGCGGCCCACTGTCGGTCGAGCAGATCAAGAGCCTCTATTCGTCACTGGTCATCAAGCGCGCAGAGAATCTCATGAATCTCGAACAGGATGAGAAGCAAGCGCTGCTGGCCTGGCTCACCTAGTCCGGATACGGCCCGGCCCCGGTGAGGCGAGCAGGGGCGGGCAGCCGAGCGCCGCCGGCCCCTGCTCGCGTTACAGCACCGGGAGGTTCTTGCGGAGTTCGAAGGCGGTGACCTCCGAGCGGTACTCCTCCCACTCCTGCTTCTTGTTGCGCAGGAAGAAGTCGAAGACGTGTTCGCCGAGGGTCTCGGCGACCAGTTCGCTGCGTTCCATCAGGGAGATGGCCTCGCCCAGGTTCTGCGGGAGGGGTTCGATGCCCATCGCGCGGCGTTCGGCGTCGGAGAGGGCCCAGACGTCGTCGTCGGCGCCCGCCGGGAGTTCGTAGCCCTCCTCGATGCCCTTGAGGCCCGCCGCGAGGAGGACCGCGTAGGTGAGGTACGGGTTGGCGCCCGAGTCGATCGAGCGGACCTCGACCCGGGAGGAACCCGTCTTGCCCGGCTTGTACATCGGGACTCGGATCAGGGCCGAGCGGTTGTTGTGGCCCCAGCAGATGTACGAGGGGGCCTCGCCGCCCGAGCCTGCCGTGCGGGAGGAGCCGCCCCAGATGCGCTTGTAGGAGTTGACCCACTGGTTGGTGACCGCGGCCGTCTCCGCCGCGTGCTTGAGCAGGCCCGCGATGAAGGAGCGGCCGACCTTGGAGAGCTGGTACTCGGCGCCCGACTCGTAGAAGGCGTTGCGATCGCCCTCGAAGAGGGACAGGTGGGTGTGCATGCCCGAGCCCGGGTACTCCGAGAAGGGCTTGGGCATGAAGGTGGCCTGGACCCCCTGTTCGAGGGCGACCTGCTTCATGACCAGGCGGAACGTCATGATGTTGTCGGCCGTGGAGAGCGCGTCCGCGTAGCGCAGGTCGATCTCCTGCTGGCCGGGGGCGCCCTCGTGGTGGCTGAACTCGACCGAGATGCCCATGGATTCGAGCATGGTGATCGCCTGGCGGCGGAAGTCCATGCCGACGTTCTGCGGAGTGTGGTCGAAGTAGCCGGAGTTGTCCGCCGGCACCGGGCGGGAGCCGTCCAGCGGCTTGTCCTTCAGCAGGAAGAACTCGATCTCCGGGTGGGTGTAGAAGGTGAAGCCCAGGTCGGAGGTCTTGGCCAGGATGCGCTTGAGGACGAAGCGCGGGTCCGCGAAGGACGGGGAGCCGTCCGGCATCAGGATGTCGCAGAACATCCGGGCCGTCCCGGGGGCCTCGGCGCGCCACGGCAGTATCTGGAAGGTGCTCGGGTCCGGCTTGGCGATCATGTCGGACTCGTAGACCCGGGCGAAGCCCTCGATCGCCGAGCCGTCGAAGCCGATGCCCTCGTCGAAGGCCTGCTCCAGCTCGGCCGGGGCGACGGCGACGGACTTGAGGAAGCCGAGCACGTCGGTGAACCACAGGCGCACGAAGCGGATGTCCCGCTCCTCCAGCGTCCGGAGGACGAATTCCTGCTGCTTGTCCATGCCTTCATCCTCGCAGTTCAGACGATCCGTGCACCACCGCCCCGAAGGACCGGGGGGGCGCACAGTCGGGCCCGCCCAGTATCGCCATTGGTGGTTTCCGCCACATTACGCACCCCCGAAAGCCGATGACACCCCCGCACTGACCACCGAGCCGTCATGAGCATTACCATCTGCGCCCATGGGGGGCTGGGAGCACACGCGGAGCGGGAGCCACGGGCGGCCCGTGCGCCGCGCTGCCCTCCTGCTGCTGATCTCCTTCGGCGTGGCCGCCTGCGTGGCCTTCCTGTGCGCGCGGCCCGCCGCCGCGCACCCACCGCACCCGGGCGGTTCCGGAGCGCATTCCGCGCACGCCGCCTGCGTGTCCCCGTACGACCTGCCGGGCTGCTCCCCGCTGGCCCACGTGACCCCGGCCGTGCTGCCCGCCCCGCCGCCCGCCGTGGCGCTGCCGCAGGACCGGGTGGCACCCGCCGTCCGCCCGGCCGCCGCGGCCGGGCCGGTACGGCCGGACGGCACCCTGGCGCGCGCGCCCGGCCTGTACTCCCTGCAAGTACTGCGGACGTGAGCGCCGCGGCGCCCCGGGCGCATCCACGGCTCCACCACGACACCCCCCTCAGCAGAAGGAACCAGGGCACATGGCCAGCAGGACGTCGGACAACACCTCCCGCCAGAACCGCATAGCCGAGATGCGGCGCGCCGAGAAAGCACGCGACCGGCGCAACAAGTTCCTCGCCATCGGCATCTCCACGGTGATCGTCGCCGGACTCGTCGGCTTCGGGTCGTGGCTGCTGATCGAGCAGAAGCAGAAGGACAAGGACGCGGTCGCCGCGCGCAAGGCGCCCGTGAGCGGCGAGCGCGAGTGGGACGTCAAGAAGCTCGGCCGCAACCACGTCGAGACCCCGGTCAAGTACGAGATGAACCCGCCGGTCGGCGGCGACCACAACCCCCGCTGGATGAACTGCAACGGCGACGTCTACAAGAACCCGATCCCCGAGGTCAACGCCGTGCACTCGCTGGAGCACGGCGCGGTGTGGGTGACGTACAACGAGAAGGCCGCCCCGGGCGACGTCGAGGCGCTCGCCGGGAAGGTGGGCAAGACCCCGTACACGCTGATGAGCCCGGACAAGGAGCAGGCCGGGACGATCATGCTGAGCGCGTGGGGCAAGCAGCTGACGGTGGACAAGGCCGACGACCCCCGTGTGGCGCAGTTCTTCACCAAGTACGTGCAGGGCCCGCAGACGCCCGAACCGGGCGCCGCCTGCACCAACGGGCTGGCCGACAAGTGACCCGTACGTACTGGGCCGCGGGCGCGGCCGTAGTCCTCGCGGTGCTGTTCGCGGTGGGGGCCACGGTCGCCACCGCGAACGGCGGCTCGGGCGGTTCCTCCGCCCCCTCCTCCACTCCGGCGCTCTTCTCCCCGGACGCCGGTTTCGCCCGGGACATGGCGGTGCACCACCAGCAGGCGGTGGAGATGTCCTTCATCGTCCGCGACCGCACCCAGGACGAGCCGGTGCGCGGCCTCGCCTACGACATCGCCAACACCCAGGCCAACCAGCGCGGCATGCTGCTGGGCTGGCTGGACCTGTGGGGGCTGCCGAAGGTGCTGGCCGACGAGCCGCCGATGTCCTGGATGTCCGCCTCCGAAGGGGGCGGCGAGCACGCGGGGCACATGGAGCACGCGACCAAGCCCGGGGCGCTGATGCCCGGCATGGCGACCAAGGAGGAGCTGGACCGGCTCGGCGCGGCGAACGGCCGGGACGCAGAGGTGCTCTACCTCCAGCTGATGACCGACCACCACAAGGGAGGCGTCGCGATGGCCCAGGGCTGCGCGGCGCAGTGCCGGACGCCGGCGGAGCGGGCGCTGGCCCAGGGCATGGTCGCGGCGCAGCAGTCGGAGCTCACCCTGATGGCGGACATGCTCAAGCAGCGCGGGGCGGCCCCGCGCGGGTGAACGGCGTACCCGCGGGTCAGTCCGCGGGGTCCGTCGGGGTCGTCGCGTCCGGCGGGTCCGGGGCCTCCGGCGGGGCCGCCGCGTGCTGGAGCGCCCGGGCCACGTGGTCCGGGCGGTCCAGCATGACGAGGTGGCCCGAGGGCTCGGCCACCTCGAAGCGGGCGCCGATCCGGTCGGCGAGGTCCGCCTGGCGGGCGAGCCAGCGCAGGGCCGCGCGGCCGGCGGTGCCGTCGTGGCCGGCGAGGACGGTGGCGGGCGCGGCCAGCGGGTGGTCCGCGCGCAGGGCGAGCAGCTCGGCGGCGGTGTCGGGGTAGCGGGCGTTCTCCAGCAGCGCGCCCTGCCAGACGCGGCCGGAGCGGTAGCAGCGGCGCACGAGGTCCCGCGCGGCCGGGTCCGCGGCCCCGCCCGTCCGGCCGGCCCGTACGACGCCGCGCCGGACCGCGGGTCCCAGCGCGGCCGGGATCCCGGCGGCGGTCACGGCCCGGCCGAGGGCACGGGCGGCGCCGGTGCGCCAGGCGGCGGGCAGCCTCGTACGGGGGCTCTCCTCGACGCTGGAGTCGACGAGGACCAGCGCGGCGGTACGGCCGGGGTGCAGACGGGCGAAGGCCTCGGCGTGGAACCCGGCGAGGGAGTGCCCGGCGACGGTGACGGGGCCGGTCAGACCGAGCGCGTCCAGCAGGGCGGCCATCCGGTGGGCCTCGTCGGCGGCGCCCGTGGGACCGGGCGCGGGGGCGCTGAGCCCGTGGCCGGGGCGGTCGAAGCGGACCACGGTGCGGCCCCGGGCGGCGAGCAGCGCGGCGACGGGGTCCCAGTCGAACCAGGCCAGGGCGAGCCCGGCGCTCAGCACCACGACGGGGCCGCGGCCCTCGACGACCACGTGCAGGGGGATCCCGTCGACCCGGACGAAGGTGCCGGGGGCCGTCCCGGTGTGCGGTCCTCGCGTCGCGTGGGGTCCTCGCGTCATGTGCGGCCCTCGCGGTGCACGGAGTGGGCCAGCACGCCGAGCCAGATCGCCACCAGCAGCACCTGCAGCCGCTGGCCCGCGCCGAGCGCCCACGTGCCGTGCCCCGCGGTGAACAGGGCGATGGCGGTCAGGGTCCAGACGGTGGCGAGGAGTTCCAGGGCGACGAGGGCGGGGCCGAACCGGGCGAGCGGCGCGAGGCGGCCGTAGCGGCGGGCGGCGACGGTGAGGGCCACTATCCCGAGGAGGGCGCCGGTCATGGCGAGGCTGCTGCTGACGGCGTGCGCCTGGTGGGTGGCCGGGACGAGACCGGCGGTCTCACGGGCGGCGCACACGGGATCGACGGTCGGCTGGCAGCTCAGCGGCAGCCAGGCGTCGGCGGCGGTGGCGGCGCCGAAGAGGGTGATGCCCGCCCAGCCGGCGACGGCCCAGGGACCGCGGGACTCGGGGTGTCGCGGCAGGCGCGCCAGGGCGAGGAGGCCGCCGAGGAAGGCGAGGAGGCCGGCGGTGAAGTCGGTGGCCCGGAAGAGGCCGCCGAGCGGCTGGTCCTGGGCGGCGAGCTCGCTGACGTACGTCTCGATGGGATTGACGCCGGTGGAGAACACGACTTCGAGCACCCAGGCGGTGTAGGCGGCGGCGCCGAGTCCGATGAGGACGGCGACGGCCTGCACGCCCCCTCCGCCGGCGCCCTTGCCTCGGCCGGCGCTTCCGGCACCTGTGGGGGCATTCATGCGCATAGTGTGAGTGATCCTCAGCAGATCCGGGGTGGACGCGGGGACTCCTCGCGGGACCGCCGGCCTCCCCGACCGGGAAACGTGCCAGGGTACGGGAGCGTTCCCGGGGCGCCGGGCCCGATCGGCGGCAGTTCGGTCGATTTCCCCCGGGGGCCGGGGCCGGACGGGGTATCCGGTTGGAGGCGGGCGGAGCGCGTGGCAGGCTGGCGCAGGCCCCTGTACGCCGTACACCGCACTTCCGAGGGACTCCGCAAGGCATGAGCACGCCCCCGAACCCGCCCGACCGCCCGACCGAGCCCGAGGGAACGCCGATACCGCCGCCGGGGCCGTCCCTGGCGAAGGCCCCGGCTCCGGCGACGCCCGGGACGACCCCGGCACCCGAGGCGACCGAGCCGCGCCCGGACAAGGCCCCGGCCACCCCGGAGGCCCCCAAGCCCTCCCTGGAAAAGGCGCCCGCCGCCCCGGAAGCGGCCAAGCCCTCCCTGGAAAAGGCGCCGCCCGCCCCCGAGGCCCCCACCCCCTCCCTGGACAAGGCGCCGCCCGCCCCCGAGACGGCCCCCGCGGCCCCGGCCGCGTCGCCGCAGCCCGCCCCGTCTCAGACCCCGCCTCCCGCCGCACCCCCGGCCGGGACGCCCGCCGCGCCCTTTGCCGCACCCCCGGCCGGGATGCCCGCCGCACCCCCCGCCGCGCCTGCGGATCCTTGGGCGACCCCGGGCCCCGGCGCCCCGCAGCCCGCGCCCGCCCCGTCGGCGTTCGCACCGGTCACCCCCGTCCCGGCCGCCCCGTCCGCGCCCGACGCGGGGGCGTACGGCGCTCCGGCCAACGCCTGGGCCCCGCCGCCGCCCGGCGGGCACCCCGGCTACGGGGGCCCCGGCTACGGAGCGCCCGGCCAGCCGGGATTCGCCGGCCCCGGCCACCCCGCCCACGGCCACCCCGGCTACGGCCACGGCGTCCCCGGCTACCCCGTCGCACCCGCCGCGCCCTCCAACGGCCAGGCCGTGGCGGGCCTCATCCTCTCCACCCTCGCCGTCGGGGTGGGCCTGGTCCCCTTCGTGTTCTGGGCCGGCGCCGGCATCGCCCTCACCGGCATCGGCATCTCCATCGCCGGCCTGGTGCGCGCCAACCGCGGCGCCCCGCGCAAGGTGATGTCCATCGTCGGCATCGCCCTCGGCCTGCTGGGCCTCGCCGCCACCGTCGGCGGGTTCCTCTTCACCATGGCCATCGTCGACACGTCGCGGGACCGCACCGACCACCACCAGGACACGGACTGGTACGACGACCCCCAGTACGACCCGGAGTACGACCCGGACGCGTCCCCGCGCCCCCGGTCCTCCCCGTCCGGCTTCACCCTGCCGCCCGACATGCCCTCCACGGGACCCGGCATCAGCACGCCGATCGCGTTCGGCCAGACGTTCACGTACCCGAACGGGATCAAGGTGAGCCTCTCCGTCCCGAAGCAGTACGTCAGCTCGAACAAGTACCTGCCGGTCGGCAACGCGGTGGAGGTGTCCTTCACCATCACCAACACCTCGAAGCAGCCCCACGACGTCATCTACGCCATGCCCAGCCTCACGGACGACAAGGGAGCCGAGGGCAGGCTCGTCTTCGACGGCCGGCTGCCCAAGCGGATCCAGGGCACGATCCAGCCGGGCGAGTCCGCCACCGGCACCGCCGCCTTCGAGGTCCCCGAGGGCACGCGCAGCGTCAGCGCCGAGCTCTCCCCCGGCATCCTGATGCCGGACGCGAAGTTCACCGGACCCGTCGGGTGACGCATCCGACCCTGTGAAAGCACCCGGGGCCCAGGACATCGCGTCAGAAAGACGATTACACTGGGCCCCGTGCCTCAACTACGCCTCGCTCTGAATCAGATCGACTCGCACGTCGGCAACATCGCCGCGAACGCCGACTCGGTCGTCCACTGGACCCGGCACTCCGCCGAGCAGGGCGCCCATCTGGTGGCGTTCCCGGAGATGGTGCTGACCGGGTACCCCGTCGAGGACCTCGCCCTGCGCGGTTCCTTCGTCGAGGCCTCCCGCGCCGCGCTGCGCGACCTCGCGCGGCGGCTCGCCGAGGAGGGTCTCGGCGAGCTGCCGGTCGTCGTCGGTTACCTCGACCGCACCGAGAAGGCCGCGCCCCGCCTGGGCCGGCCCGCCGGCTCCCCGGAGAACGCGGCCGCCGTACTGCACCGGGGCGAGGTCGTCCTGCGCTTCGCCAAGCACCACCTCCCCAACTACGGCGTCTTCGACGAGTTCCGCTACTTCGTTCCGGGCGACACGCAGCCGGTCATCCGGGTGCACGGCGTCGACGTGGCGCTGGCCATCTGCGAGGACCTCTGGCAGGAGGGCGGCCGGGTGCCCGCCACCCGCTCCGCCGGGGCCGGGCTGCTGGTCTCGATCAACGCCTCCCCGTACGAGCGGAACAAGGACGACCTGCGCCTCGAACTGGTGCGCAAGCGCGCCCAGGAGGCCGGCTGCACCCTGGCGTACCTGGCGATGATCGGCGGCCAGGACGAGCTGGTCTTCGACGGCGACTCGATCGTCGTGGACGCCGCCGGCGAGGTCATCGCCCGCGCCCCGCAGTTCTCCGAGGGCTGCGTCCTCGTCGACCTCGACCTGCCGGCCGCGCGGTCCGACGCCCCGGAGGGCGTCGTCGACGACGGCCTGCGCATCGACCGCGTGATCCTCTCCGAGGAGCCGCCGGCCCCGTCCGAGGCGGTGGTGGCCGGCGGTTACGCCGACCGCCTGGACGACGACGAGGAGATCTACGACGCGCTCGTCGTGGGCCTGCGCGCCTACGTCAAGAAGAACGGTTTCCGCTCCGTCCTGATCGGCCTCTCCGGCGGCATCGACTCCGCCCTCGTCGCGGCCATCGCCTGCGACGCGATCGGCGCGCAGAACGTGTACGGCATCTCGATGCCCTCGAAGTACTCCTCGGACCACTCCAAGGGCGACGCGGCCGACCTGGCCGAGCGGACCGGCCTGAACTTCCGGACCGTCCCGATCGAGCCGATGTTCGACGCGTACATGGGCTCGCTGGGCCTCACCGGCCTCGCCGAGGAGAACCTCCAGTCCCGGCTGCGCGGCACCATGCTGATGGCGGTCTCCAACCAGGAGGGACACATCGTGCTGGCCCCGGGCAACAAGTCCGAGCTGGCCGTCGGCTACTCCACCCTCTACGGGGACTCGGTCGGCGCTTACGGCCCCATCAAGGACGTCTACAAGACGGACATCTTCCGGCTCGCCGAGTACCGCAACCGGGCCGCCGCCGAGCGCGGCGAGACCCCGCCGATCCCGGAGAACTCGATCGTGAAGCCGCCGAGCGCCGAGCTGCGCCCGGGGCAGGTCGACACGGACTCGCTGCCGGACTACCCGGTGCTCGACGCGATCCTGGAGCTGTACGTGGACCGCGACCAGGGCCTGGAGGCGATCGTCGCGGCCGGCTTCGACCGCGAGCTGGTCGCGAAGACCCTGCGCATGGTGGACACGGCGGAGTACAAGCGCCGCCAGTACCCGCCGGGCACCAAGATCTCGGCGAAGGGCTTCGGCAAGGACCGCCGCCTGCCCATCACCAACGGCTGGCGCGAGCACGCGTAGCTCCTGCGCCCGTATGTACGCCGAGGGCCCCGGCCGCTCCCGAGAGGAGCGGCCGGGGCCCTCGGCGTGGACCGGGCGACGGGCGACAGGCGACGGGCTACGGCCGGACGGTCAGCCGGGCCGCCACCGGGAGGTGGTCGCTGCCGGTGCGGGCCAGGGTCCAGGAGGCCTCCGGCTTGATGCCGCGCACCATGATCTGGTCGATCCGGGCCATCGGGAACTGCGCGGGCCAGCTGAAGCCGAAACCGTGGCCGGCCGCGCCCTGGGTGGAGCGCATCTGCGAGGTGACCTCGGACAGGGAGCGGTCGTTCATGGTGCCGTTGAGGTCGCCGAGCAGGACGACCTTCTTCAGCCCCTCCGAGGCGAGGGCCGCGCCCAGCGCGTCGGCGCTGTTGTCGCGCTGGTTGGCCGTGAACCCGGCGTTGAGCTTGACGCGCACCGACGGCAGGTGGGCGACGTAGACGCCGACCTCGCCGAAGGGGGTGGCCGCGGTGGTGCGCATGGCGCGGGTCCAGCCGAGGCGGATGTCGACGGGCTTGCTGGAGGTCAGCGGGTACTTGCTCCACACGCCGACGGTGCCCTCGACCGCGTGGTACTTGTACGTGTCCGCCAGGGCCTTCTCGTAGACGGGGACGGCGTCGCCCGTGAGCTCGGTCAGGGCCAGCACGTCCGCCCCGGACTTGGCGACGGACGCGGCGGTGCCGCGCGGGTCGGGGTTGTCCGCGTCGACGTTGTGGGTCGCGACCATGAGGTTGCCGCCGCCGCCCGACTTGTCGGTGATCAGCCCGCCGAAGAGGTTCACCCACACCACGGCGGTCAGCAGTATCGAGATCAGCGCGGTGGCGGACTTGCGGACCACGGCGGCGACCAGCAGCAGCGGCACGGCCAGGCCCAGCCAGGGCAGGAAGGTCTCGGTGAGGCTGCCGAGGTTCCCGATGTCGTTGGGCAGCTCCGCGTGGAAGATCATGATCAGGGAGATCAGCGCGGCCAGGGCGGCGGTGACGATCCCGCGCCGCCAGATGCCCCGGTCGTGGCGCAGCCCGGCCAGTCGGCGTCGGAGACGGGATCCGGAGGGTCCGGGCTCTGCGCCGCCGTTCCCCGTCTCCGTCATGTACGCCTGTGCCATGCCATGTCCTCGCTGCCGTGCTCGCGCTCCGTCTCCGCCCCTTGACCCTAGGCGATGTACGGAGCCTTCCGTGCCGTCCTCGCGGCCGTACGACCGGGAGGACGAACGGCCGTGCGGCAAGGGTTCCGCTTGTCACGAAACGCGCACATTGGCTCGTGCGCGCCCGGAGGCGGGCCAGGAGTGTGACGTACGGGTCAGCGCGTCGGAACCCGGCCACTTCCGCGCACGGCGCCGAGGGTGCCACCATGGTGGGTGAGTCCGGGGACGCCGTGAGGGCGCCTCGAGATGACACAAGGAGCAGTTGCAATGACGCACGCCGTTTCGCCTGCCCGCGAAGCCTCCTCCCCCACCCTGTACGGAGGTGCGGGCACCCGGCGCATCACCGTCCGCGACCT
Organism: Streptomyces sp. NPDC031479; assembly: GCF_055581065.1. NCBI lineage: Bacteria > Bacillati > Actinomycetota > Actinomycetes > Kitasatosporales > Streptomycetaceae > Streptomyces > Streptomyces sp. NPDC031479. The sequence continues at coordinate 55,927 of NZ_JBVIKC010000024.1, read as the reverse complement.
CGCCCTCGCCAAGGAGCGCGGCGAGAAGTGGCCCATGCTCACCGCCTACGACGCCATGACGGCGTCCGTCTTCGACGAGGCCGGCATCCCGGTGATGCTCGTCGGTGACTCGATGGGCAACTGCCACCTCGGCTACGAGACCACCGTCCCCGTGACGATGGACGAGATGACCCTGCTGTCGGCGGCCGTCGTACGGGGCACCAGCCGGGCCCTGATCGTCGGCGACCTGCCCTTCGGCTCGTACCAGGAAGGCGCCGTGCAGGCCCTGCGCAGCGCGACCCGGCTGGTCAAGGAGGCCGGGGTCGGCGCGGTCAAGCTGGAGGGCGGCGAGCGGTCGCTGGCCCAGACCGAGCTGATCGTGCAGTCCGGCATCCCCGTCATGTCCCACCTGGGCCTGACCCCGCAGTCCGTGAACGCCATGGGCTACCGGGTGCAGGGCCGCAGCGACGAGGCCGCGCACCAGCTGCTGCGCGACGCCAAGGCAGCGCAGGACGCGGGCGCGTTCGCGGTGGTCCTGGAACTGGTCCCGGCCGAGCTGGCCGCCGAGGTCACCCGGTCCCTGCACATCCCGACCGTCGGTATCGGCGCCGGGTCGGAGTGCGACGCGCAGGTCCTGGTGTGGACCGACATGATGGGCCTGACCGGCGGGAAGATGCCGAAGTTCGTGAAGCAGTACGCGAACCTGCGGAGCACGATGACGGACGCGGCGAAGGCCTTCGCCGAGGACGTGGTCGGCGGAACGTTCCCGCAGCCGGAGCACGCCTTCCACTGAGTCCGCCGGGGCCGCGCGGCCCCGCCGGGTGGTGACCGACGGCCCGCCGACACGACGTCGGCGGGCCGTCGGCTTCCCGTCGGTCACCTGTCGGTCGGCTGTCGGAGCTTTGTCAGCGGCGGGTGGTCCCATGGTGGACATGACGCGAAACGACAACGCTCCCCACGCCGTGGAGGTCCGGGGACTGGTCAAGCACTACGGCGAGACCAAGGCCCTCGACGGGGTCGACCTGGACGTGCGCGAAGGCACCGTCCTCGGTGTCCTCGGCCCCAACGGGGCGGGCAAGACCACCCTGGTCCGCTGCCTGTCCACCCTGATCGTCCCGGACGCCGGCACCGCCCGGGTCGCGGGCTTCGACGTGGTCCGCCAGCCCCGGCAGCTGCGCCGCACCATAGGCCTGACCGGCCAGTACGCCTCGGTCGACGAGAAGCTCTCCGGCTGGGAGAACCTCTACATGATCGGGCGGCTGCTGGACCTGTCCCGCAAGGACGCCCGGACCCGCGCCGACGAGCTGCTGGAGCGGTTCTCCCTGACCGAGGCCGCGAAGAAGGCCGTGATGAACTACTCCGGCGGCATGCGCCGGCGCCTCGACCTGGCGGCCTCGATGATCGGCCGCCCGGCCGTGCTCTACCTGGACGAGCCGACCACCGGCCTGGACCCCCGTACCCGCAACGAGGTGTGGGACGAGGTGCAGCGGATGGTCGCCGAGGGCGCCACCGTGCTGCTCACCACCCAGTACATGGAGGAGGCCGAGCAGCTCGCGAGCGAGCTGACGGTCATCGACCGCGGCAAGGTCATCGCCAACGGGAAGGTCGACGAGCTGAAGGCGCGCGTCGGCGGGCGCACCCTGCGCATCCGGCCGGCCGATCCGGCCGACCTGCCGGGCATGGCCCGCGCCCTCGCCGAGACCGGGCTGGACGGCGTCGCCGGCTCCCAGGCCGTCCCGGACGAGGGGACGCTGCTGGTGCCGATCCTGGCCGACGAGCAGCTGACCGCCGTCGTCGGCCTGCTGGCGGCCCGCGGGTACGCCATCTCCGACATCGGCACCTACCTGCCCAGCCTCGACGAGGTCTTCCTGTCCATCACCGGCCAGAAGCCCAGCGTCGAGGACTCCCTTTCCACCGAGCAGACCGAGGAGGTCGCGGCATGAGCACCGTAACCACGACGAAGCCCAGCACCCCGGCGGCCTCCCCGGCCGCCGGGCCGCCGCACCCGGCCGAGAGCCGGATCGGCCTGCGCGGCAACCTGCGGCACATCGGCGCCCTGGCCCGCCGCAACGTCCTGCAGATCAAGCAGGACCCTGAGTCGATGTTCGACGTCCTGTTCATGCCGATCATCTTCACGCTGCTGTTCGTGTTCGTCTTCGGCGGTGCGATCTCCGGCAAGGGCAACCAGGGCGAATACGTCAACTACGTGGTCCCGGGCCTGATGGCGATGATGGGCATGAACATCGCGATGGGTGTCGGGACCGGGGTCAACGACGACTTCAAGAAGGGCGTGATGGACCGGTTCCGGTCCATGCCGATCGCCCGCTCCTCGGTGCTCATCGCCAAGATCGTGGTCGAGCTCGGCCGGATGATGGTCGCCATCGCGATCCTGCTCGGGATGGGCTTCCTGCTCGGACTGTCGATCAAGTCCTCGGTCCTGGACCTGTTCCTCGCCATCGGGCTGTCGGCCGTCTTCGGCGCCTCGCTGATGTGGATCTTCATCCTGCTGGGTCTCACCATGAAGACCGCCCAGGCCGTGCAGGGCATGGCGATGCTGGTGCTGATGCCGCTCCAGTTCGGCAGCTCGATCTTCGCCCCGCCGACGACGATGCCGGGCTGGCTCCAGAGCTTCACGGACGTCAACCCGCTCTCGAACCTGGCCGACGCGGCCCGCGGCCTGATCAACGGGACCCCCCTCGGGAACTCCGTGTGGATCACCCTGGCCTGGTCGGTGGGCCTCACCGCCGTCACCATGCCGCTGGCCGTCCGCAAGTTCCGCCAGAAGACCTGATCCAGGCCGGCCGGTCCGTTCGGATCGCGTCCCGGACGGACCCCACGGGGGACGGCGGGGGATCAGATGAGGGCGGTGGCCTCCTCCAGGGTGAGGCCGCCGCCTTCGGCGTACGCGGCCTCGTACCCGGCGTCCCCCAGCTCCGCCCGCGCCAGCTCCTCGGTGCGGGCGGCGTCCTCGCGTTCGGTGGCCACGGAGAAGTGCTCGGGCGGCAGCAGCGCCCGGTAGGCCCCCATCAGCCGCGCGCCGTCGTACGCGCCGCCGGAGCCGCCCAGCGAGACCAGGGAGCAGGCGGCGATCAGCAGGTACACCGCCGGCATGTGCGGGGCCATCAGCCGGGCCATCGGGTCCTGGACCATCCCCATGGCCGGGCGCAGCCGTTCGAGGGCCTCCGCGTACAGCCCCTCCTGGTTGTCGAGCCAGGCCATGGTGCCCAGCAGGAACCCGTCGAAGACGGCGAACGCCCCGAAGGCGAATTCCTCCCGCAGGCTCTGCAGCTGTGCGCGCGCCTCGGGGATCCGGCCCGTGCGGCCGAAGATGCCGGCGAGGAACATCCGGGCGGCGGGCACGGCCTCGTTGCCGTAGCTCTGCGCCGTGGCGGTGATCTCGTCGAGGAGCTCCTCGGCCTCCTCCGTCCGGCCGCCCTCGGCGAGCACTCCGGCCATCCTCACCCGAAGGACCGTCACCTGCGCCTTGGCGCCGAGGCGTTCGGCGTAGGCGACCGCCTCGGCGTAGCACTGCCCGGCCAGGGCGAACTCGCCGCGCTTCTCCAGGGCCTCGGCGCGCGCGGAGAGCGCCTCGGCGCAGCCCCAGGCGTCGCCGAGTTCACGGAAGAGGGCCAGGCTCTCCTCGGCGTCGCGGGTGGCGTCGCCCGCCCAGTCGGCGCGGTTGGCGAGGATGTTGGCGCGGAGCTGGAGGGCGGTGGCCAGTTCCCAGCGGTAGCCGAGCGCGCGGGCGGTGCTGACGGTCTCGTCGACGACGCGCTGGAGCAGCCCCGGATCGCCCGTGATCATGACGGCGTAGACCCACAGGGAGCCGGGGGTGCGGCAGGTCTGCGGGAGTCCGGGCCGGTAGGCGGCGAGGACGCCTTTGACCTGGGCGCGGACCTCCGGGGCGTCCCAGCCGGCGCTGCTCTGGTCCCGGGAGGCCAGCCGCACCAGGTGCAGGGCCCGCCAGGCCTCGGCGAGCGCCTCGTCTGAGTAGGGCGGGGGCGAGGCCACGAGCTGCTCGTACACGGGCTCGGCGGGGGTCACGGGCGCCGCGAAGGGGTCGGGGCCCAGGGCGGCGGCCGCTTCGGCCCAGTGGCGGGACTCGGTGCGCAGGTCGTGCATGTGCCAGTACCAGCTCAGGGCGTGGACGAGGCAGAGCACCTCGTCGGCTTCCCGGCCGGCGACGGCGCAGCGCAGGGCGGTACGGATGTTCTCGTACTCGGTGGTGATCCGCTCGGTGGCGGCGCGCTGGCCGTGGCCGCGGAGCAGGGGCTCGGCGGTGCGGGCGAGTTCGCGGTAGTGGACGAGGTGACGGCGCTCGGTTGCGGGGCGGTCGCCGGCGGACCCGTCGAGGCGCTCGGCCGCGTACTCGGCGACGGTCTCCAGGAGGCGGTAGCGCATCCCGCCGACGCGCTCGTCGGGTTCGGCGACGACGAGGGACTTGTCGACGAGGGAGCCGAGGACGTCGGCGACGTCGAGGGTGTCCTCCGGCTCGACGCAGACGGCTTCGGCGGCGGCCAGGTCGCAGCCGCCCGCGAAGACCGACAGCCGGGCGAGGACGGCCCGTTCGGAGGCGTCGAGGAGGTCCCAGGACCAGTCGACGACCGCACGCAGGGTCTGCTGGCGGGGCAGGACGGTGCGGGCGCCGCCGGTGAGGAGGCGGAAGCGGTCGTCGAGCCGGTCGGCGATCTGGCGCGGGGTGAGCAGCCGCAGCCGCGCGGCGGCCAGTTCGATGGCCAGCGGCAGTCCGTCGAGGCGGCGGCAGATCTCGGACGCGGCGTCCGGGTCGTCGGCGATGCTGAAGCCCGGCCGTACGGCGGATCCGCGGTCGTCGAGGAGCGACAGCGCGACGGGGTCGGGCAGCGGTTCGACCGGGCGCAGGAACTCGCCCGGCACGCCGAGGGGTTCGCGGCTGGTGGCGAGGATCTGTACGCCGGGGCAGTGGGTCAGCAGCCGTTCCGCGAGTTCGGCGGCGGCGCCGACGACGTGCTCGCAGTTGTCCAGGAGCAGCAGGAGCCGGCGGCGGGAGCAGTGTTCGGCGAGCCGGTCGAGCGGGGCGTCCCCGGCGCGCTCGGTGAGCGCGCGCAGTTCCTCGGCGGCGGCGCCGCGCAGCTTCGTCTCACGGGCGCCGAGCGCGGCGAGGGCGGCCTCGGCGACGTCCTCGGGGTCGTCCACGGGTGCGAGCTCGACGAGCCACACCCCGTCGGGCCAGGCCCCGGAGCGGGGGGCGTGCCACTCGGCGGCCTCCTGGGACAGCCGCGTCTTGCCGGCCCCGCCGGGCCCGAGGAGCGTGACGAGCCGGGCCCGCCCGAGGTCCTCCCCGAGCACGCGGATGTCCCCCTCCCGCCCGACGAAGGAGGTGAGCCGCGCCCGCAGGTTCCCGGCGGGGGCCTGCGGTGCGGGTGCGGCGGGGGCCGGGGGCTGGGGCTGGGGCTGGTCCCGGTGCGCGCGGCCGGTGCCCGTCGCCGGGGCGGCCGGCGGGGTGGCTCCGCCCGGGGGCCGGGCCGCCGCGGGGTCGGCAGCGACCTCGGCCGGCGGGGCCGGGACGGACTCCCCGGTCCCGTGGACAGGGCCCCGGGACGGCTTGCCCCAGGCCGCGAAGGCCGTCGCCGGGGCGGCCGGGTGCGGGGTGACCGGGTGCGGGGCGGCCGTCGCCTGGGCTACCGGGTGCGGGGCGGCCGGGTGCGGGGGCTGGGGCTGGGGTGCCCGGTCGGGGGCCGGGGCCGGGGTGGCACCGGTCGGGGCGGACGCCTCGGCCCCCCGGACGGGGCCCGGGGCGGGATCGTGCCGGGCCGGGGTGCCCGGCGCCGCGGCCGGGTCCAGGAGTTCGGCGTGGAGGGCGCGGAGCTGGGGGCCCGGGTCCGTGCCGAGGCGGGCCGACAGGTCACGGCGGACGGCCTCGTAGGCGGCCAGTGCCTGCGCCGGCCGGCCCGCCGCCCGCAGGGCCCTGATCCGCAGCACCTGCAGGGACTCGTCCAGGGGCTGCCGGGCGCACAGCTCGGCCAGTTCCGGCAGGGCCGCCTCCGCCTCGCCCAGCGCCAGGGCCACACCGAGCCGGCCCCGCCGCGCGTCCATCCGTACGGCTTCCCAGCGCGCGGCCTCCGCCGTCGCCTCGGGCAGCGAGGCCAGCGCCGGGCCCCGCCACAGCGCGAGGGCCTCGTCGTACAGGGCCGCCGCCCCGGCCGGGTCCGGCACGTCGGCGGCGGCCCGTACGAGCCGTTCGAAGCGGAAGGCGTCGACGTCCTCGCGCTCCGCGTCCAGCAGGTAGCCGCCCGGGCCCGAGCGCACGGCGGCGTGCCCCAGCGCCCGTCGCAGCCGCCCCACCAGCGCCTGGAGCGCGGGCACGGCCTCGGCCGGCGGGTCGGCGTCCCAGACCTCGCCGACGAGCAGCGCGGCCGGTACCGCCCGCCCCGGACGCAGGGCGAGCGCGGTCAGGAGCGCCCGCAGGCGCGCGCCGCCCACGGCGACGGTGGTCCCGTCGTCGTGGGTGGCCTGGGTGGTACCGAGGATCGCGTAGCGCACCGGCCCATTGTCCCCGGACCCGGAGCCGGGCCCGCCCGGTCACCGGGATAGGTTTCGCCGCATGGGTCACCAGGGCAGCCGCGGCGAGCGGCAGATCAGTTCCGTATTCCTCGGCATCGTCGCCGTCATGGCGGTCACCGGCTGGGCGGTGTGGACCGGGTACGCCGCCAGCCCGGGGCTGGCGGTGTTCCTGTTCGTGACGTCCGCGTGGGTCGTCTCGCTGTGCCTGCACGAGTACGCGCACGCCCGCACCGCCCTGCACGGCGGTGACATAACGGTCGGCGCGAAGGGCTACCTGACGCTGAACCCGCTGAAGTACACGCACGCGCTGCTCAGCATCGTGCTGCCGGTCGTGTTCGTGATCCTGGGCGGGCTGGGCCTGCCCGGCGGAGCGGTGTACATCGAGCGGGACCGGATCCGGGGCCGCTGGAAGCACAGCCTGGTCTCCGCCGCGGGCCCGCTGACGAACGTGCTGTTCGCGGCCGTCTGCACCGCGCCGTTCTGGCTGGACGCCCTGGACGGCGTCCCGTTCACGTTCCGCTTCGCGCTGGCGTTCCTGGCGCTGCTCCAGGTCTCGGCGGCGATCCTGAACTTCCTTCCGGTCCCGGGGCTGGACGGCTACGGCGTGATCGAGCCCTGGCTCTCGCACCGGGCCCGCCGCGAACTGGCGCCGCTGGCGCCCTTCGCGCTGATCGGGGTCTTCGCGCTGCTGTGGATCCCGGAGGTGAACGCGTTCTTCTTCGGCGCGGTGGACGGCATCCTGCGCGGTCTGGGCGTCTCGGAGCTGGAGACCTACTGCGGCCACAACCTGTACCGCTTCTGGCAGGACCCGGACGGCCTCTGCACGGTCTCCGGCGGCTGAGGTCCTTTCGGCAAAGCGGCGGGACCGGGCGCCACTCTGCCGACGGGCCCCAGATGGCCCCCGCCCCGCCGGCCGGGGTCAGGCCACGAGCAGGCGCAGGCCCAGCTCCGCCGCGTCGAGGGCGACGAGGTCGCGGTTGCGGTCGGCCCAGCGGCCCGAGGCGAGGTCGTCGCGGAGTGCGAACACCACCACGCGGCGGGCCACCCGCTTCATCTCGCGCAGCCCGGCGATCGGGTCCGGCCAGTGGTGGACGGTGCTGACCGCCATCGCGGCGTCGAAGGACCCGTCCTCGAACGGGAGGTTCTCCGCACCGGCGGCCACGCACGGCGCCGCGCCCGGGGGCCGCTGCGCCCGCACGACGGCCGACGGTTCCACCGCGGTGACGTCGCGGTCCGCGCGGACGACGGCACGAGGCCGATCTCGTCGTAGTGATGAAGCGTGCGGACGCTCACGCCGGCCAGCTCGGCGACGCGCCCCACGGTCAGGTGCTCTTCCACGCCCCCGACGATGCGGCATCACGCCACGTGAGGGTCAAGCCCGGCGGGCGGGTCCTAGGCGGTCTGCTGCGCCCGGCGCTGCTCGTCGGCCTTGGCCTTGCGCACGTAGAACCAGGCCATGTTGGACGTCAGCCCGGCCAGCAGCACCCAGACGATTCCGAGGAAGCTGCCCTCCACGAAGGCGACCACGGCGGCGGCCACGGCCAGGAGGCAGACGACAACGGCGAACACGGCAAGGCGGGGCATCCGGAACAGCTCCTCGGCGACACTGGAAGGGGGTCGAACCCTTCCAGTGTCCCCCATCGTCGAGGGGCTGATTTCCCGCTTTGCCTGATCTTCCGCACTGCTCCCGGTTACGGTTCGCCCGGCGCGCCGAACAGATCGTGCGAGCGAAGAGCAAGCGCCCGCGTCCCGGTTCGCACGGACCGGCGGATCCGGGCGGGTGGGGGGAACACCATGCAGGAGATCCAGAAGGGTGCGAACGTTGGTCTGAACGCCCTCAGCGAGGACGTCGGCTCGGTCGTCGTGAGTCTGAGCTGGACCAGCGCGTCGGGTGCCGGGGACGCGGATGTCTCCGTGCTGCTCGTGGACGAGAGCGGCAAGATCCGCAGCGAGAACGACTTCTACTTCTACAACAATCCCGCCGCCCCGGACGGGAGCGTGCAGCTCCTGGGGAAGACCCCCACCGACAGCGGCGACGAGGACCGCATCGGTGTCGATCTGACGGCGGTACCCAAGGATGTGGCCCGGATCGTGGTGGCGGCCAGCCAGTACGGCGGCGCCCGCTTCGGCGACCTCGACGATCTGCGGATGACGGTCACCGACCGGTCCGGTGAGCCGTTGGTGGGATTCTCCATCAACGACGCGAGCGTGGAGACGGCCTTCATCTTCGGGGAGCTGTACCGGCGCGGCGAGGAGTGGAAGTTCCGCGCCGTGGGACAGGGATACGAGACTGGGCTGGCCGGACTCGCCACGGACTTCGGCGTCGTGGTCGAGGAGGCCGACGGCGCTGCGGACTCCTCGACGGGTGCCCCGGACGCCATGGAGAAGGCCCCCGGGGCAACTGACGAGGACCTCGTCAGGGAAACCGTCGAGAACGCCGCGGACCCCGTGGCCGACCCGGTAGGCACCCTCGACGTGCCCGGGGAACCCGCGGTGCCCGTCCTTCCGACGCAGACCCGCGGCAGGAGCGCCCGTACGACCAGGAAGAAGGTCACGCTCCCCAAGGCGGCCGGAAAGACCCTCGCCGAGAACGACTCCTGGCGGCCCGCGCGGCTCTTCCCCGTCCCGGCCCTCAAGAGCGACCGGGAACGCGAGGTGCGTGCGACCTCGGTGCTGCTGGCCGTCATGGCGCAGGTGCCGGAGCTGGGCCGTCGGCTGACCGCTGGGTTCGGTGCGCCCGCCGGGCGGATGCAGACCTTCACCGAGGTGTCCCTGCCGCACGGCGAGACGCCCCGGCGCCCGGACGGCGTGATCCGGGTCGAGCGCGCGGGCAAGCTGTGGACGGCGCTCGTCGAGACCAAGACCAACGGGAATCCGCTCAAGGCCGAGCAGGTGCAGGAGTACGTGGACATCGCCGCGCGCCGCGGCTACGAGGCCGTGATCACGCTCTCCAACGACGTGGCGCTCGACGGGGCCCCCGTGGTGGACGTCAAGATCGACCGCCGGCGCAAGCACAAGGTGAGCCTGTGGCACCTGTCGTGGGCGGAGGTGACCCACCAGACGCAGATGCTGATCCGGCACGAGGGGGTGGCCAACGCCGCCCACGCCTGGCTGCTGCAGGAACTTCTGGAGTACCTCCAGCACGAGAACTCCGGCTGCCACGGCTTCCAGAACATGGGGCCCTCGTGGGTTCCCGTGCGCAGGGGGATCGACGACGAGACCCTCACCATCGGCGATCCGCGTGCGGTGGAGGTCGTCGAGAGCTGGGAGCGGCTGATCCGCCAGGTCTGTCTGCGCCTCGGCGGAGAGCTGGGGCAGAAGGCGCTGCCGGTTCAGCGGGCACGGCGCGGCAGCGATCCGCTGGCCAGGCGGGTGGCGGCGGCGGAGAGGCTCTGCTCCGAGGGCCGGCTGACGGCTGAACTTCGGATCGAGGGGACGGAACGGGTCATCGCGGTGACGGCGGACCTGCGGACGGCGAAGGTCCGTACCTCCGTGGACGTTCCGGCACCGGCCGGCTCCTATCCGCTGTCCACGACGAAGCGCCTGCTGCGGCTGCTGGCCGATGCCCCGGCCGATCTGCACGTGGAGAGCCTCGTGGAGGGGACGAACGGGCCGCGCGGCACCCTGGAAAGGCTGCGGCCCGAGCCGGCGGACCTGCTGCCCAAGGACGGCGCGCAGCTCACCGGATTCCGGCTGACCCTCGTCAAGGGAACGGGCACCACCAGGGGCAACGCGGAGTCCGGGTTCATCCGCAGCGTCGACGACGCCGTGGAGCGGTTCCACCACGGTGTGCTGGCCCATCTGGGGACCCTGGAGGCGCGTCCCGGGCGCAGGGGCTGAACCTGAACCGCCGCCCGGGGCCCCGCTGCGGACGCGCGGCCCCGGGAGGGGGGGGTCAGACGTCGGTGAGGCGGAGGCCGGCGTGGGCCTTGTAGCGGCGGTTGGTGGAGATCAGGTTGGCGACCATGGCCTCGACCTGGTGGGCGTTGCGCAGTCGGCCCGCGAAGACGCCGCGCATGCCCGGGATGCGGGCCGCGAGGGCCTGGACGAGGTCGGTGTCGGCGCGGGACTCGCCGAGGACCATGACGTCGGTGTCGATCTCCTCCACCGAGGCGTCCTGGAGGAGGACGGCGGAGAGGTGGTGGAAGGCGGCGGTGACGCGGGAGTCCGGCAGCAGGGCGGCGGCCTGCTGGGCGGCGCTGCCCTCCTCGACGCGGAGGGCGTAGGCGCCCTGCTTGTCGAAGCCGAGCGGGTTGACGCAGTCGACGACGAGCTTGCCCGCGAGGTCCTCGCGGAGGGCTTCGAGGGTCTTGGCGTGGCCCTCCCACGGCACCGCGATGATCACGATGTCGCTGCGGCGGGCGCACTCGGCGTTGTCGGCGCCCTCCACGCCGAGGCCGAGTTCGTCGGCGGCGGCGCGTGCGCGGTCGGCGGCGCGGGAGCCGATGATCACCTTCTGGCCGGCCCGCGCCAGGCGGTAGGCGAGGCCGCGGCCCTGGTCGCCGGTGCCGCCGAGGACGCCGACGGTCAGGCCCGAGACGTCCGGCAGGTCCCAGGGGTCCTTGGCCGGCGGCTTCTGCGTGCTGTCTGAGGAAGTCATGGGGGCGAGGGTACTGCCGAGTACGCCAGGTCCGAAGGGGTGGGAAGTGCCGGTACGCCCCCCGTGTCCGCCCGTGTGGTGCAGGATGCCGCCATGGATGCCGTGAGGGTCGCGCTGCTGCGCGAAGTGCTCGCCGGGACGCACTGGCCCGGCGAGGCGCGGCGGTTCGCCGGTTCGCTGCGGCGGTCCGTGGTGCCGTCGGGGGGGCCGTTGCTCCTGGTGGGCACCGAGCAGTACGAGCCCTGGCACCTGGCGGCCCACCTGGTGGACGAGGCCGCCTGGTCGGGGCTGCCGGAGCTGGCGCCGACGCTGGTGCGCCACCACGTGCGGCCGGACGCGCCGCCGCACCTCTCGGCGGGGCTGGGCCGGCTGGAGGGGGCCCGGCGCGGGCACACGCTGCTGGTGGTGGCGCCGGAGCGGCCCGGCGCCGGGCTACTGGAGCGGGTCCACGACGCCCGCCGGGCGGGGGCGACCGTACTGTCCCTGGACGGCGGGGACCCGGATCTGGGCACGCTGGCGCACGACGCGCTGTCGGTGCCCGCCGCCACTGCGGAACTGGACCTGGACACGGTGCAGCACCTGGTCAGCGCCGCGGCCGGGGAGAACGGCCTGCCGGTGCGGCGCGGACCGCGGCGGCTGCGGGAGCGGCTGGCGCGGCTGGCCGACCAGCTGACCGCGCCGCCCCCCAGCCGCTGGTGAGGGGCAGGGGGGCGGGGGGCCGCAGGGGGTCAGGGGATCAGGGAGCCGGTCAGGGAGTCGTGCCCTCTTCGTCTTCGCGGGTCTTGTCGTTCCACTTGGGATCGTTCTGCCATTCGAGGTTGCGCTCCTGCGCCGTCTCCATGGCGTGCCTCGCCTCCTCGGGCGTGGCGTACGGGCCGAAGCGGTCCTTGGCCGGACATTCCGGGCCCTCTTCGACCTTCTTGTGCACCAGGCAGTAGAACCACTCGCCGGGCTTTCCCACCTGGCGCTTCTTGAACAGGGCCATCGTCGGCTCCTTCCTCTGTCCGCCATGCTGCCCCATACCCGCTGGATACACTCGCTTGCATGTCTGGCCAGTCGCTGCTCGTACCAGGCGAGCTCTCTCCCGTCCGTTCCGTTCCCGGTAACATCCGCCGGCCCGAGTACGTGGGCAAGCCGATGCCCACCCCGTACACCGGACCGGAGGTGCAGTCGGCCGAGACCATCGAGGCGATGCGCATCGCCGGCCGGATCGCCGCCAGGGCGATGGAGGAGGCCGCCAAGCACATCGCCCCGGGGGTGACCACCGATGAGCTGGACCGGGTCGCGCACGAGTTCATGTGCGACCACGGCGCCTACCCGTCGACGCTGGGGTACCGGGGCTTCCCGAAGTCCCTGTGTTCCTCGCTCAACGAGGTCATCTGCCACGGGATCCCCGACTCGACCGTCCTGAAGGACGGCGACATCGTGAACCTCGACGTGACCGCGTACATCGGCGGGGTGCACGGCGACAACAACGCCACCTACCTGTGCGGCGAGGTGGACGAGGAGTCCCGGCTGCTGGTGGAGCGCACCCGCGAGGCCCTGAACCGGGCGATCAAGGCGGTCAAGCCGGGCCGCCAGATCAACGTCATCGGCCGGGTCATCGAGTCGTACGCGAAGCGCTTCGGGTACGGCGTGGTCCGCGACTTCACCGGGCACGGGATCAACTCCTCGTTCCACTCCGGCCTGATCGTCCCGCACTACGACAGCCCGCACGCGACCACCGTCATCGAGCCCGGCATGACCTTCACGATCGAGCCGATGCTGACGCTGGGGACCCACGAGTACGACATGTGGGAGGACGGCTGGACGGTCGTCACGAAGGACCGCAAGCGCACCGCGCAGTTCGAGCACACGCTCGTGGTGACCGACTCGGGGACCGAGATCCTGACCCTTCCCTAGCGCGGGAGACGGTCCGCGGCCGGGCCGTTTTTTACCGACAGGACGTCGGGAACGCATTGACTTAGGCAAGCCTAAGCAGGAAGATCGGGCGTGGCGGCACCGTGCCGCCGCGCCCGATTCCTCTTTCCGGAGGTCCGCCTTGGACGCCTTCTCCACGGTCATCCGTGTCGCCTCGCATGAGCAGCACACCGAAGCCGAGACCTCGACGTTCATGAGCGACCTGCTCGGCGGCCGCCTCGGCGTGGACGCGTACGCCCGCTACACCGAGCAGCTCTGGTTCGTGTACCGGGCGCTGGAGGACGCGGCCGGAGCGCTCCGGGAGGACCCGGTGGCCGGGCCCTTCATCCGTCCCGAGCTGATGCGCGTCGCCGAGATCGAGCGCGACCTGGCCCACCTGCTGGGCCCCGGCTGGCGCGAGTCGGTCGTGGCGCTGCCCGCGACCGCGGCCTACGCGGCACGCGTGGCCGAGTGCGCGGCCTCCTGGCCGGGCGGGTACGTCGCCCACCACTACACCCGCTACCTGGGCGACCTCTCGGGCGGCCAGATCATCCGGGACAAGGCGGAGCGCACCTGGGGCTTCGAGCGCAAGGGCGACGGCGTGCGGTTCTACGTCTTCGCGGACATCGCGAACCCGGCCGCCTTCAAGCGGACCTACCGCGAGCTGCTGGACGCGATCGCCGCGGACGACCTGGAGAAGCAGCGGATCATCGACGAGTGCAAGCGCGCCTTCGACTTCAACGGCGCGGTCTTCCGGGAGCTGGGCGAGCAGTTCCGGCTGAGCGCCTGATCCGCGCCCCCCGGGGAATCAGCCCTCCGGCCCGGCCGGAGGGCTGACGCTTCACCCCTCGAAGTGACACCAGCGGAACCCGTGTTCGAGCAGTGGCGTCAGGGTCCCGCGGTGGAGGGCGGCGAAGACGGCGAAGCCCACGATGGGGTGATCGGGACTCGACGGAGGCCCTAGGGCTGGCGGGGCTCCGCGAAGCGGACGCGGCCGCCGATCTCGACGGTGCCGTCGGGGCCCGGGGCGGTGAGGATCTGGGAGCCGGCCCCCTGGGTGATGTTCAGGGCGCGGTTCAGCTGGGCCGTCAGCAGGATCGCCGCCGAGCCGGTGGCCTCGTCCTCGGTGATGGCCCCGTCGGGGCGGCGCGGGAAGCCGCGGGCGCGGATCCGCCCGGCGGTCTCGTCCTCCCAGGCCCACGCGTACAGCCAGCCCTCGCCGGGCGGCGGTGCGGGCAGCGCGTCGACCTCGGCGGGGTTCGCGTACTGCTCGGTGCGCTTGCCCGTGACCCACTCGGGGCGGGCCGTGATCCAGGTGAACTCCCCGTCGTCACGGGCCCATACGGACCCGGCGGGCGGCTGGAGTTCCTCGATGTCCAGCAGCCACGCGACGCCGACCAGCGGGTGGCCCGCGAAGGACATGCGGGTGCCGGGCGTACGGATGTCGACGACCCCGCGCTCGGGGTCGTCGACGAACACCGTCTCGCTGTAGCCCAGTTCGGCCGCGAGGGCCTGCCGGTCCGCGTCCTCGGGGCAGGTCCGGCCGTCGCGGACGACTCCGAGCAGGTTGCCGAACCGGCCGTCACCCGCGCAGAAGACCTTGATCACATCCAGATCGTTCACGCGGGCATTCAAGCACGGGTCAGTTCCCGGCCGTACGTCGGCGGCGCGCGAGGTACACGGCGCCGGCGCCTGCGGCGATGACCGCGGCGGAGGTGCCGAGGAGGGCGCCGGCCGGGATCTCGGCGCCGGTGGAGGCGAGGTTCCCGCCCACGGAGCCGCCGGAGGAGCCGGAGGAGCCGCCGACCGTCCCTCCGGTGGTGGTGCCGCCGGTGGTGCCCGTGGTGCCCGAGCCCCCGGTGTTGCCGGTGCCTCCGGTGCCGCCCCCGGTCGACGGGAGGACGACGTCCTTGTCCACCGCCACCGAGAGGGTGAGGGAGTCCATCGGCTTGCCCGGCTTGTACTTCTCGTCGACGGCGCCGTTGTACGCGAAGACGGCGGAGCCCTTCTCGGTGAAGACCGCGGGGACCCCTTCCAGCGTCAGCAGGCCGCCCTTGGTCTTGTAGTCGCCCTTCGACAGGTCGAGGGTGGCGAACGGGATGTCCTTGTCGGTGCCCTGCGCCGTCTTCGCGTCGAGGAGCAGGGTGCCCGTCTTGCCCGTGGCGGCGATCCGGACGTTGCCGAAGGCGAGGTCGAGGTGGTGGGCGGGGAGCTCGAAGCGCACGGCCCCCTCGAAGGAGGCGTTCAGCTTCTGGTTCTTGACGTCGAGCTCGCCCTTGCCGAAGGAGAAGTCGAAGGTCTTGCCGTTCTTGGTGGCGCCACCGGACGCCGTGACGCCCTGGTCGCCGACGTAGTCGTGGAGGGACTGCTTCAGCCCCCAGGTCAGCTTGCCGCGCAGGATCTTCTGCGGACCGTCGGCCGGAGCCGTCGTCGGGGCCTTCGTCGGGGCCTTCGTGGAAGGCTTGACGGTGGTGCTCGGCGTCGTCGGCGCGGTGCTGCCGGCCGACGGTGACGGCGAGGTGCCCGGGGGGTCGCTCGGGGCCGGGGGCTTCGGGAACTCCAGTGCCACCGACAGTTTGTCGGCCTCCTGTCCCGCGTAGGCCGGGCGGTCGAACTGCGCGGCGAACTCGCGGGTGAGGGTGGTGGTGAGCCCGGTCATGTTCATTCCGGTGAAGGCCACGTCCGCCAGCGGGACGTCGCGGGTCAGGACGTTGTTCCTGGTGACGTCCGCCGTCAGCTTCTTCGTACCGGTGTCGATGCGGAAGTTCTCCATCGCGACGACGAAGCCGTGGGCGGTTCCGTCGAAGACGACCCGTCCCTTGAAGGCCGCGGTCACGACGCGGCCTCCGGTCTCGTCGTACTGCCCGGTCGCCTGGCCGAAGCGGAAGCCGCCCGGCACCTCGGAGGCCCCGTCGTGCGTGGTGATCGAGCCGATGCCCTTGACGTAGGCGCGCAGGCTGCCCAGCACGCCCCAGTCGAGGGTGCCGCCCGTCAACGGGACCGGCGCGGCGGCGGCCGACGCCCCGGCGGCCGGCGCGCCGTCCGCCGCCGTGGCGGGTATGACGAAGGCGGCGGTGCCGAGGGTCGCGGCGGTGAGGACGGCGGCCGCGAGGACGGCCGGGCGGCGGTGGGACGACATGGGCGGGAACTCCCTGGGTGCACGGGGCGGATGGAGGGGCGGGCGGAGCGGGATGGAGGATCGGGCGGGGTCGGGCCGGGTGGCGCGAAGCGGGACGGGGGCGTTACGGAGCATCGGCGGGCGCCGGGTCGGCCGCCGCCGCCCGGCGCTTGCGCAGCACCAGGAACCCGCCGGCGCCGGCCAGGACCAGGACCGCGGCGGCGAGGCCGAGGTACGGCCCGGCCGGGGAGGACCGGTCGCGCGCGGCGCCCGGGGCCGGGGAGGCGGGGGCGGGGGCCGAGGCGGTCTGCGGCGCGGGCGACGGGGCGGCCGTGGAGCCCAGGTCGGGCAGGGCGGGCAGGGTGGCGCCGCCGTCGAGGGCGACGGCCAGCGAGACGGGGTCCATCTCGGTGCCGGGCCGGTACATGGAGTTGAAGGCCTGGGCGCCGCCCTCGGTGAGGGTGGCCGGGGCTTCGGTCAAGGTGGCGAGCTTCCCCTCGGTCTTCAGGCCCTTGGCGTCGAACTCGACGAGCGCCACGGCACTCTTCGTTTCGCCGCCGGTGGTCACGTCGGCGGTCAGGACCCCCTTGCCGTTCTCGACCTTGACGTTCACCTTGCCGAGCATGAGGTCGAGATGGGCCCCCGTGAAGTGGACCGTACCGGCGAACGCCGCGTCGAGCGCTCCCTTTTGGCCGTCGTACGTCCCCGTGCCCTGCGGGAAGCGGAACAGCGCGCCGCCGTCCTGGGCACCCTCGGCGAGCGTCCACCCGCCCTGGCCCGTCGAACCGGTGACGTACTCGCGGAAGGTGCGGCGCACTCCCCAGTCCACGGCGGCGTCGGCGAACGCGCCCTGCCCCCGCGGGGATCCGGACGGAGCGCCGGGGGTCTGCGCGGGCGCCTGGGGCGGGCCGGACGGGGCGCCCTGCGCGGCGGTGACGACGTCGGCGGAGAGCGAGACGGGGTCGAGCGGAGCGCCGGCCGGGTAGTAGCCGGCGAAGGCCTTGGCGCCCTGGGCCGTGAGGGTCGTGGGCACGTTGGTCAGGGCGATCGGGGTGCCGCCCCCCAACATGTCGATGCCGCCGAGGGAAAGCGTGGCGAAGGGCACCTGGGACTCCTCGGTGACCGCGCCGGTGTCCTTGGCCTTGCCGGCCACGTCGAGGTAGAGGGTGCCGGTGCCGCCGGATATCCGTACGGACGGACGGCTGACGGTCATGTCGAGCTCGTACGCGCCGTCGGGCTTCCGGTGGCCCTGGAAGCTCACGCCGCCGGAGAAGGCGGCGTTGAACTCGCCGGAGTCGGGGTCGTAGGAGCCGGCCGCCGAATGGAAGCGGAACAGGCTGCCGCCCACGGTGGCGGCTCCGCTCTTCAGCTGGAAACCGCCTTTCGCCACCGGCCCCGTGACGTAACTCTGGAACGAGGATTTGATGCCCCAGTCGAGCCGGCCCCCCTGCACCGTACGGCTCGCCGCGTGGGCGGCGGAGGCCGGGAGCAGCGCCCCGAGCAGGGCCGCCCCCCCCTGCACCGTACGGCTCGCCGCGTGGGCGGCGGAGGCCGGGAGCAGCGCCCCGAGCAGGGCCGCCAGCAGGGCCACGGTGAACGCGCGGGTGGGTCGTGCGGACATGGACGTCCCCTTCCAGGGCCCGGAAAGTAAGGTTAGGCTAACCTAAGCTATCTCGGTCGAGCGGGGAACCCCGTCGTCGACGCGACCTCACTTCCCTCCCCGCCCCAGCCGGACGATCAGGACGGTGCCTCCGTGCCCACGCCCGCCACGCCACTCCGCTTCCCCCGCCTCGCCGGCGCCGTGGCCGCCCTGGCACTGGCCGTGACCGGCTGCGCGGGGACGGCCGCCCCCGCGGACTCCCCGGCCCGTCCCGCCGCCGCCCTCCCGGACCGGGTGGAACCGCTGGCCGGCACTCCGCGGCCCGCGCTGCCGGTGACGGTCCCCTCCGCCGACGGGACGCAGGTCACCGTCACCTCCGCGGACCGGATCATCCCGCTGACCGGCGGCCTCAACGAGATCGTCCAGACCCTCGGCCTCGGCGGGCAGGTCGTCGCCCGGGACATCACCGCCACCTTCGAACAGGCCGCAGCCCTGCCCGTGGTGACGCGTGGCCACGACGTCTCCGCCGAGAGCGTCCTGTCGCTGCGTCCCACACTGGTGCTCGCCGAGACCACCACCGGCCCCGCGGAAGCCGTCCGGCAGATCCGTGACGCCGGCGTCCCCGTCCTGGTGCTCGCTCCCGCCACATCGCTGGAGGACGTACCGAAGCGGATCGACGCGGTGGCCGCCGCGCTCGGCGTGGGCGACGCGGGCACGCGGCTGAACGGACGCACCGCCGACCGGATCGCCGCCGCCCGCAAGGGCGTTCCCGCCGGATCGGCGAAGAAGCCCCGGGTCGCCTTCCTCTACCTGCGCGGCACCGCGTCCGTCTACCTCCTCGGCGGCTCCGACTCCGGCGCGGCCCCGCTGCTGGAGGCGGCGGGCGCGGTGGACACCGGCAAGGAGTCCGGACTCGGCAAGGACTTCACCCCGATCACCAGCGAGGCGCTGGCCGCCGCCGCACCCGACGCGATCCTCGTCATGACCAAGGGCCTCGAATCCGTAGGCGGCGTCGACGGCCTGGTCAGGATCCCGGGCGTGGCCCAGACCCCGGCCGGGACGGACCGCCGCGTGGTCACCGTCGACGACGGCGTCCTCCTCAACTACGGCCCCCGCACCGACCAGGTGCTCTCCTCCCTGGTCGCCCAGCTCTACGGCAAGGGCGCCTGAGGTGGCCCTCTCCTGCGATCCCCCGCGCACCGCCGGGGCCGGCCCGGCCCCCGGCTCCGCCCCCGGGGAGCCGGACCGGCCGCGTTCGCGCAGGACGCCGGTGCTGACCGGCGCGCTGGCGCTCGTCCTGCTGCTCCTCGCCCTCGTCTCCGCCGGCGTGGGCGCGTACCGCATCCCCACCACCGACGTACTCGCCTCCGTCCAGCACCACCTGGGCCTCGGCGGCGCGCCCCTCGACCGTGTCGGGGAGAGCGTGCTGTGGAACGTACGCCTCCCCCGCGTCGCGCTCGCGGTGCTCGTGGGCGCCGCCCTCGGCTGCGCGGGCGCCCTGATGCAGGGGGTGTTCGGCAACCCGCTCGCCGAACCCGGCGTGATCGGCATCTCGGCGGGCTCCGCCGTGGGCGCGGTCGCCGCGATCGGACTGGGCCTCGGCTTCCTCGGGAACTGGACCGTCACCGCATGCGCCTTCGTCGCGGGGCTGGTCACGGTCGGCGCCGTCTACCTGCTGTCCCGCAACGGCGGCCGCACCGAGGTCGTCACCCTGATCCTGACCGGCATCGCCGTCAACGCCTTCGCGGGCGCCCTGATCGGCCTGTTCGTCTTCTTCGCCGACAGCGGCCAGGTCAACCAGATCACCTTCTGGCAACTCGGCTCCCTCGCCCAGGCCACCTGGCCCAAGGTGCTCGCCGTCCTGCCCTGCGCGCTCGCCGGACTGCTCGCCGCGCCCTTGTACGCGCGCCGCCTCGACCTCCTCGCCCTCGGCGAACGCCCGGCCCGGCACCTCGGGATCGACGTCGAACGGCTGCGCCTGGCCCTGATCCTGGTCGTCGCCCTGCTGACGGCGGCCGCCGTGGCCGTGGCCGGGGTCATCACCTTCGTGGGCCTGCTCGTCCCGCACCTGCTGCGGATGGCGAACGGCCCCGGACACCGCTTCCTGGTACCCGGCAGCGCGCTCGCCGGTGCCGTGGTCCTGACCGGCGGCGACCTGGCCGCCCGTACGGTCGCCGCGCCCGCCGAGCTGCCGCTGGGCGTGCTCACCGCCCTGATCGGCAGTCCGTTCTTCTTCTGGCTGCTGCGCCGCACCCGGCGCGGGCAGGGAGGCTGGGCATGAGCGCCCTCCGCCGCGGCCGGGCCGCCCTCTTCGGCCGCCGCCCGCGCACCGTGCCCGCCCGGCCCGCCGCCGGCGAGGTCCTGGCCCGGGCCGAGGACCTGCACGTGCGGCTCGGGGAGCGCGAGGTGCTCGCCGGGATCGGGCTGAGCGCGTACGCGGGCGAGGTGCTGGCCCTGGTCGGCCCCAACGGCGCGGGGAAGTCCACCCTGCTGGGGGCGCTGGCCGCCGATCTGCCCGCGCACTCGGGGACCGTACGCGTCGACGGGCGCCCGGTGTCCGAGTGGACGGCCCCCGAACTGGCCCTGCGCCGCTCGGTGCTGCCCCAGTCGGCCGCGCTGTCCTTCCCGTTCCCGGTCGCGGAGGTGGTCCGGATGGGCCGCGCCCCCTGGGCGGGCACCGACCTGGCCGGCGCCGACGAGGAGGCGGTGGCCGACGCGATGGCCGCCGCCGAGGTGACCGGTTTCGCCGCACGCCCCTTCTCCGCGCTCTCCGGCGGCGAACGGGCCCGGGTCGCGCTGGCCCGCGTACTGGCCCAACGGGCTCCGCTGATGCTGCTCGACGAACCCACGGCCGCCCTGGACCTGCGCCACCAGGAGCTGGTGCTGCGGGTCTGCCGGGAGCGGGCCGCGGCCGGGGACGCGGTGGTCGTCGTCCTGCACGACCTCGGGCTGGCGGCGGCGTACGCGGACCGGGCCGCCGTGCTGCACGACGGCCGGATCGCGGCGGCCGGGCCCCCCTCGGAGGTCTTCGGGGACGGACTGCTGAGCCGGGTCTACCGGCAGCCGGTGGAGGTCTTCCCGCACCCCCGCACCGGGACCCCGCTGGTGGTCCCCGTGCGGGAGGAGGCCAAGGGAGAACCGGCCGGTAACCTTTCCGGCCCGCTGAACGCCGACGGCGACTTGACCCGCGCTTGACCTTCGCTTGAGACGGTCATGGAGGGGCCGTGACGGGCTCGTGTCCGGGACCGGAAGGTGAGAGCTGAATCACTGGACGAGCGGGTATCGGTCAGGTAAGCCTCGGTTAAGTTAGGTCCGCCTCACCGAGCCTCGCCGAGGCTCAACCAGCCTCCACCCCCGCCAGGAGCCCCCATGCGCCCCGCCCGTCTCACCGTCCTCTCCGCGGCCGCCGTCGTCGTCGCACTCACCGCCGTCACCGGCTGCGCGGACAAGAGCGACGACAGCGGCTCCGGCGCCATCAAGGTCAACGCGACGGACAGCGCCTGCGAGGTCTCCAAGACCGAGTTCCCGGCCGGCAAGGTCTCCATCGAGGTCGAGAACAAGGGCTCCAAGGTCACCGAGCTCTACGTCCTCTTCCCGGACGACCGCATCGTCGCCGAGCGCGAGAACATCGGCCCCGGCACCAAGGCCACCATCACCGCCGAGATCAAGGCGGGCGACTACGAGTTCGCCTGCAAGCCCGGCATGAAGGGCGACGGCATCCGCACCAAGGTCAAGGCCACCGGCCAGGGCGGCGGCGACAAGCGCAGCCCCGAGCTGGACGCCGCGGTCGCCTCGTACCGCAAGTACGTGCAGGAGCAGGCCGACGAGACGCTGCCGAAGGCCAAGGTCTTCGCCGACGCCGTCAAGGCCGGCGACCTGGACGCCGCGAAGAAGGCCTACGCCCTCTCCCGTCTGGGCTGGGAGCGCACCGAGCCGGTCGCCGAGTCCTTCGGTGACATCGACCCGAAGGTCGACGTCCGCGAGGACGGCCTGGAGGCGGGCCAGGACCCGGCCAAGGACTGGACGGGCTGGCACCGTCTGGAGAAGTCCCTCTTCCAGGACGGCAAGATCGGCGACGAGGACAAGAAGCTCGCCGACACCCTGATCACCGACCTCACCGAGTGGCAGAAGAAGGTCGGCCAGGCCGAGATCACCCCGACCTCGATGGCCAACGGCGCCAAGGAGCTGCTCGACGAGGTCGCCACCGGCAAGGTGACGGGTGAGGAGGAGCGCTACTCCCACACCGACCTGGTCGACTTCAAGGCCAACCTCGAAGGCGCCCAGAAGGCGTACGAGCTCCTCAAGCCGACCGCCCAGAAGAACGACGCCGAGCTCGTCAAGCAGCTCGACACCCAGTTCGCGTCGCTGAGCACCCTGCTGGACAAGTACCGCGCCGACAAGAACGGCTACGAGTTCACCTCCTACGACAAGGTCGGTGACGCGGAGCGCAAGGAGCTCTCGGACGGGGTCAACTCCCTCGCCGAGCCGCTCTCCAAGCTCGCCGCAGCGGTCGCCAAGTAGTACCGGGATCCAGGCAGAGGCGGGAGAAACAGCATGACCGACCAGGTGTCGCAAGAGTCCTCCACCGGCGCGGGTACCCCCTCGCGGCGCTCCGTGCTGGGCTGGGGCGGAGCCGGTCTCGCGATCGGCGCCGCCGCGGCCGGCGGCACGGTCGCCGCGCTGGGCGGCGGCTCGGACATGGCCCCGGCGGCCTCCGCGGGGGCGGCGGTGCCGTTCCACGGCGAGCACCAGTCCGGCATCGCCAGCGCCGTCCAGGACCGGCTGCACTTCGCGGCCTTCGACGTGAAGACCAAGAGCCGCGACGAGCTGGTCCAGCTCCTCAAGGAGTGGACCGCCGCGGCCCGTCTGATGACGGCCGGCCTGCCGGTCGGCGACGCCTACGAGGGCCTGCCCGAGGCCCCGCCGACCGACACCGGCGAGGCCCTGGGCCTCAAGCCCTCCCGCCTCACCCTGACCATCGGCTTCGGGCCGGGCCTGTTCGCCAAGGACCGCTTCGGCCTGGAGGGCAAGCGCCCCGAGGCCCTGGTGGACCTGGAGGCCTTCCCCGGCGACAACCTGGACCAGGCCCGCTCCGGCGGCGACCTGTGCGTCCAGGCCTGCGCCGACGACCCGCAGGTCGCGGTGCACGCCATCCGCCAGCTCGCCCGCATCGGCTTCGGCAAGGTCGCCGTCCGCTGGTCGCAGCTCGGCTTCGGCAAGACCTCCTCGACCACCCCGGACGCGCAGACCCCGCGCAACATGATGGGCTTCAAGGACGGCACCCGTAACGTCTCGGGCACCGACACCGCCGCCCTCGACAAGCACGTGTGGGTCGGCGCGAACGACGGCAGCGCCTGGCTGACCGGCGGTTCGTACCTGGTCGCCCGCCGCATCCGGATGCACATCGAGACCTGGGACCGGACCTCCCTTCAGGAGCAGGAGGACGTCTTCGGCCGCGACAAGGGCGAGGGCGCGCCGGTCGGCAAGTCCAAGGAGCGCGACGAGCCGTTCCTGAAGGCGATGAAGCCGGAGGCCCACGTGCGCCTGGCGCACCCGGACTCCAACGACGGGGCGACGATCCTGCGCCGCGGCTACTCCTTCACCGACGGCACGGACGGACTGGGCCGCCTCGACGCGGGCCTGTTCTTCCTCGCCTACCAGCGCGACGTCCGCAAGGGCTTCATCCCGATCCAGCGGCAGCTGGCGAAGAACGACGCGCTCAACGAATACATCCAGCACGTGGGTTCGGCCGTCTTCGCCGTCCCGCCGGGCGTCCGCGACAAGGACGACTGGTGGGGCCGGACGCTGTTCGCGTAGTCCCCGCCGGAGAGGAAACGCCGTGTTCGGCAACTATCTGATCGGCCTGCGCGAAGGCCTTGAGGCCAGCCTGGTCGTCTGCATCCTCGTCGCCTACCTGGTGAAGACGGAGAACCGGGCCGCGCTGCGTCCGGTGTGGCTCGGCATCGGCATCGCCTGCACGATCTCGCTGGCGTTCGGCGCACTGCTGACCTTCGGCACCCAGGAACTCACCTTCGAGGCCCAGGAGCTCCTGGGCGGCAGCCTCTCGATCATCTCGGTGGGCCTGGTGACGTGGATGGTCTTCTGGATGAAGAAGACCGCACGGCACCTGAAGGGCGAGCTGGAGGGCAAGCTGGACGCCGCCCTCGCGATGGGCACCGGCGCGCTGGTGGCCACCGCCTTCCTGGCGGTGGGCCGCGAGGGCCTGGAGACGGCGCTGTTCGTGTGGGCCTCGGTCCGCGCCAGCGGCGAGGGCTCCTCGGCCCCGCTGATCGGGGTGCTGCTGGGCATCGCGACGGCGATCCTCCTGGGCTGGCTGTTCTACCGGGGCGCGCTGAAGATCAACCTGGCGAAGTTCTTCAAGTGGACCGGCGGCATGCTGGTGATCGTGGCCGCGGGCGTGCTCGCGTACGGCGTCCACGACCTCCAGGAGGCCGGCTTCCTGAACGGCCTGCACGACAAGGCCTTCGACATCAGCTCGGCGATCCCGCCAGACAGCTGGTACGGGGTCCTGCTCAAGGGCGTCTTCAACTTCCAGCCGGACCCGACGGTCCACCAGCTGGTGGTGTGGTCCCTGTACCTGGTCGTCGTCCTGGGCCTGTTCCTCCTGCCGGCCCGCGCCAAGGCGGCCCCGGCTCCGAAGGAACCGACCCCGGCCCGCGGCTGACGCCCGTCCGCCGTCCCG
Source organism: Streptomyces sp. NPDC031479 (assembly GCF_055581065.1). NCBI lineage: Bacteria > Bacillati > Actinomycetota > Actinomycetes > Kitasatosporales > Streptomycetaceae > Streptomyces > Streptomyces sp. NPDC031479. The sequence goes on along the minus strand of NZ_JBVIKC010000024.1, from coordinate 31,485 downwards.
CCCGACGCCCGGCCACCGGCCGGGCGTCTCGCGTTCTCCGCTACCAGAGCCGGTCGACGGTGCCCGGATGGAGCGGGATCCTGGTCCCGGTCCAGGCGGCCCGGTCCGCTTCCCCCTCCGCCCCCGGGGCGAAGAAGGCGGCCAGCACCTCCTTGTCGAAGCCCGGCCCGTCGGTGGGCAGCGGTTCGGCCGGGGTGCCGCCGACGAGCACGCTGCCGGGCAGCCGCTCGAAGCCGGCCCGCTCGTAGAACGGCACCAGCGGCCGGTCGCAGCTGAACAGGGCCACGTCCACCGCCGGATCGGCGGCCAGCTCCGCCCGCGCCCCGGCCACCAGCCGGCTCCCGAGCCCCCGCCCGCACCACTCGGGCCGGGTCACCACACCGCTCAGCCCGGCGGCCCGGCGGACCCGCCCGCCGCACGGGACCTCCTTGTACAGCAACGTCAGGCAGGCCCCGACCGTGCCGTCCCCGTCCACGAGCAGCAGCGTCCTCGGCCGCAGCGCGGGGTCGTGCCCGAACCGGCTCCCGGGCCACACCCGCCCCTCGATCCCCGCCACCTGACGGGCCAGCCCCCCGGGCAGCTCCGCCTCCGGGTACGCGAGCAGCCGCAGTGCGGAAGGCGGCGGCCCGGCGCGATGTGCGCCCGTGTCTCCAGTCGTCATGACGGGTCCAACCGGAATGCGGCCCTACACATTTCACGCACCGCCATCCGCCCCCCGCTTTGCCCGGCCTTTATTCACGGACACCGTTACCGAAAACCGGCGCCGGACCACCGGGAAGCCTGCGGCGGCCCGTCGTTCCGGGCCGATCGACGGACCGTCCGTTCAAGGTTGATCTATATTGGTCCGGGCCGTCTGTCCTTTCGACCACAAAAAAGGGCAGTTGGAACCGCGCGCCGAGGGGGGTAACGATGCGTGGTCGCACGGGGTAGAACCGATATCCCCGCGATGAACATGGCCGAATTCGATGGGCCTGTCCGTGACTGCCGTCGTACGACGTGTTCCCGGACCGGGTCTCGCGAGTCATTCCCCGCCGCCTCCACCCCTCCACCGCCGACGTGTCCGCGCTGGTGACGGGGCCCGGCCGGCTGTTTCCTCGCGGTGCGTCTCCAGGCCCGGACCGGACAACTCGACGAATGGCTTGTACGTGCAGAACGGCATACTCAGGGCCCACGGTGCCACCGCCACGGGCGAACCCGCCGACCAGGGACCGGGGTCCGTCGGCCTGTCCGTGGTCATCCCCGCCTACCGGGAGGAAGACCGTCTGGGGCCCACCCTGGACGTCGTCCGGGCCTACCTGGACTCCCACGTCGGCACCGGTACGGAGGACTGGGAGGTCATCGTCGTCGACGACGGCTCCCCCGACCGGACCGCCACCGTCGCCCTGAAGGCCGGTGTGGACGAACACCGCATCCGGCTCGTGCAGTCGGAGCAGAACCGGGGCAAGGGCAGCGCGCTGCGGCTCGGCGTCGCGGCCTCGCTGGGGCGGCGCGTGCTGATCATGGACGCGGACCTGGCGACTCCCATGGAGGAGCTCGCCCGGCTGGAGAAGGCCCTGGCCGACGACCCGAAGCTCGACGCCGCCATCGGCTCGCGCGCCCACCGCGACTCGGCCGTGGAACGCCAGCAGAGCGCGCTGCGCGAAGTGCTCGGCTGGGTCGGCAACCGGGTCATCCGGCTGGTCGCCGTCCGCGGGATCCGCGACACCCAGTGCGGTTTCAAGCTGTTCGACGGGGACCAGGCCCGCGCGGCCTTCGGGGCCGCCAAGCTCGACGGCTGGGCCATCGACGTGGAGATCCTCCAGTACTTCCGCCGCAAGGGGTGGCCGGTCGCCGAGGTCCCGGTCCGCTGGGCGCACCAGGACGGTTCCAAGGTCCAGCTCCTGGACTACCTGCGCACGCTCGGCGAACTGATGCGCCTGAATGCCGGCGGCATCGTCGTGGCCGCGCTGTACCTGCTGGCCTCCCTCTACCTCTACAAGGGGTGGTGGGGGGATCTGGACGGGTCGATCCTCGCCCATTCCCTCCAGGACCAGAATCAGTGGGAATGGTTCTTCGGGGTCACCGCCGACAATGTCGCGCACCTGCGGAACCCCCTGTTCACCGACTTCCAGAACATGCCGGACGGCGTGAATCTGATGGGGAACACGGTGATGCTCGGACTTTCGGTCCCGTTCACCCCGGTCACGCTGCTCTTCGGCCCGACCGTCACGCTGGCCCTGGTGTTCACCCTCGGCATCGCCGTGACCGCCTGGTCCTGGTACTGGCTGATCCACCGCCGCCTCACGGAGAGCCGCTGGGCGGCCGCCGTCGGCGGGGCCCTGGCCGCCTTCGCGCCGCCGATGGTCTCGCACGCCAACGCCCACCCGAACTTCGTCGTGCTCTTCATGATCCCGGTCATCATCGACCGGGCGCTGCGGCTGTGCGAGGGCAAGAACGTCGTCCGCGACGGCGTGCTGCTCGGGCTGTTCTCCGCCTACCAGATCTTCCTCGGCGAGGAGCCGTTCCTGCTGGCCGCGATGGGCATGCTGATCTTCGCCCTCGTCCACGCGTACTTCGACCGCGCGACCGCCCGCGCGGCGCTGCGGCCGCTGGCCAAGGGGCTGGCGATCACGGCGGCCGTCTCCGTACCGCTCGTCGCCTTCCCCCTGTACTGGCAGTTCTTCGGCCCGCAGAGCTACCACTCGGTGCTGCACGGCGAGGGCGGGGCCGGCAACCCGCTGCGCGCCCTGACCGAGTACTCGGCCCGCTCGCTGTTCGGCAACGCCGAGACCGCGGGCAGGCTCTCGCTGAACACCACCGAGCAGAACGCCTTCTACGGCTGGCCCCTGCTCGCCCTGGCTACCGGGATCACCCTCTGGCTGTGGCGGCTGCCCGTGGTGCGCGCCCTCGGCATCACCGCCCTGGCCACCGCCGTGCTCTCCCTGGGTCCCCGGGTGGAGATCGACAAGTTCGGCCTCACCGTTCCCGCGCCCTGGCGGGTCCTGCGGCACCTGCCGCTGCTCGAATCGGTCATCGAGAGCCGGGTCGCCATGGTGTGCGCGCCCGTCTTCGGCATCCTGCTGGCCCTCGCCCTCGACCGGATCGTGGGCTTCCGCGCCCGCGAGCACCGCGTGGTCGGGTACCTGGCCGTGGCCGCCGCGCTGGTGCCGGTCCTGCCGCTGCCGCTGGTCACCGAGGAGCGCGACCCCGTACCGGCCTTCATCGCCCGGGGCCTGTACGAGGACTACCTCAAGGACGGCCGGTCCCTGGTCCCGGTGCCGCTGCCCGACCCCCGCTACGCGGCCTCCCTGCGCTGGCAGAGCGGCACCGGCTTCGGGTTCAAGCTGGCCGGCGGCTACTTCAACGGGCCCGACGGGCCCGACCGCGTCGGGATCTACGGTGCCAGGCCCCGGATGCTGTCCACCCTGCTGCGCGACATGCGCTGGGGCGCCGTCCCGCCGCCGGAGGTCACCCCGCAGATGCGCGACGAGGCCCGCGGGGACCTCGCCCACTGGAAGGCCGGTCTGATCGTCCTCCCCGTCGAGCAGGAGCGCACCCCCGAACTGCGCGGCACCCTCACCTCGTTGCTCGGCAAGGAGCCGCAGAGGGTGGCCGACTGCTTCATCTGGCAGGTCGACCCCGTCTGACCCCGGGAGCGGTGCCGCGGGGCCGCAGCCCCTGCCGGCTGCGGCCCCGCCGCCGTTCCCGTACAGCCGTACGGCCGTGCAGCCGGGCCGTCAGGCCGTCAGGCCGTCAGCCGCGGCCGATGTACGGCATCGCCGTCGCCATCACCGTCGCGAACTGGACGTTGGCCTCCAGCGGCAGCTCCGCCATGTGCAGGACCGTACGGGCCACGTCGGCGGCGTCCATCACCGGTTCCACGGCCAGTCGGCCGTCCGCCTGGAGGATGCCGGTCTGCATGCGCTCGGTCATCTCGGTGGCCGCGTTGCCGATGTCGATCTGACCGCAGGCGATCCGGTACGGGCGCCCGTCCAGGGACAGGGACTTGGTCAGGCCCGTCATGGCGTGCTTGGTCGCGGTGTAGGCGACGGAGTTCGGGCGGGGCACGTGGGCGGAGATGGATCCGTTGTTGATGATCCGGCCGCCCTGCGGGTCCTGCTCCTTCATCGCCCGGAAGGCGGCCTGGGCGCAGAGGAAGGAGCCGGTGAGGTTGACGTCGACGACCTGGCGCCAGGCCTCGTAGGAGATGTCCTCCAGCGCGACCCCGGACGGGCCGAAGGTGCCCGCGTTGTTGAAGAGCAGGTCGAGGCGCCCGTAGTGGTCGCGGACCGCGGCGAAGAGCGCGGCCACGTCGGCCGGGTCGCTCACGTCCGCCCGTACGGGCAGGACGTCCGCGCCCGGCCCGGCGGCGGCGGCCGTGTCCTCCAGGGGCCCGGTCCGGCGCCCGGCCGCGGCCACCGACCAGCCCGCCCCGGCCAGGGCGAGGGCGACGGAGCGGCCGATCCCGGAGCCGGCACCCGTCACGACGGCGGTCTTCTTCAGCGGTGCGTTCATGGGGCCGCAGGGTACGTCACACCGCACGTCCGGCTCGGGACGTTCCGACAGCTGAGAGCATGGGTCGGTCAGGGGTGCGTACATCGGATGAGAAGACTGGAGTTCGGCATGTCGGAGAGAGGCCCCTCGGCGGCCCCCACGCAGGGCGCCGCCCCCGGATCCCCGCCCCCCTCGCCCGCAGCGGCCGTCCCCCTGACGGCCGCGCGCCGCACCGGTCTGCTGGTCACCTTCGTCCTGGGCGGGCTCACCGCGCTCCCCCCGCTGTCCATGGACATGTACCTGCCGGCGCTTCCGGAGGTCACCGACGCGCTCGGCAGCCCGGCCTCGACCGTCCAGCTCACCCTCACGGCCTGCCTCGCCGGCATGGCGCTGGGCCAGCTGGTCATCGGCCCGATGAGCGACAAGTGGGGCCGCCGCAGGCCCCTGCTCGCGGGCATGGTCCTCTACGTCCTCGCCACCGCGGTCTGCGCCCTCGCCCCGACCACCGAGCTGCTGATCGGCTTCCGCCTGGTCCAGGGCCTGGCCGGCGCCGCCGGAGTCGTCATCGCCCGCGCCGTCGTGCGCGACCTGTACGACGGGGTCGAGATGGCCCGGTTCTTCTCCACCCTGATGCTCATATCCGGGGCCGCCCCGATCGTCGCACCGCTCATCGGCGGCCAGGTGCTGCGCTTCGCCGACTGGCGCGGGGTCTTCGTCGTGCTCACGGTCGTCGGCCTGGCCCTGACCGTGGTGGTCTGGCGCAGTCTGGAGGAGACCCTGCCGCCCGAGCGGCGCCAGACCGGCGGCGTGGGTTCGGCGCTGCGGACCATGCGCGGGCTGCTCGGCGACCGGGTCTTCGCCGGGTACACCCTGGCGGGCGGCTTCGCCTTCGCCGTCCTCTTCTCCTACATATCCGCCTCGCCCTTCGTGATCCAGGAGATCTACGGGGCCTCCCCGCAGGCCTTCAGCCTGCTGTTCGGCCTCAACTCCGTCGGGCTGATCGTGGTCGGCCAGATCAACGGCAAGCTGCTGGTCGGCCGGGTCAGCCTGGACAAGGCCCTGGGTGCCGGGATCGCGACCATCACGGTGGCCTCGGTGGCGCTGCTGCTGATGTCCACCGGGGTGTTCGGGGAGGTCGGGCTGGTGCCCGTCGCCGCCGCCCTGTTCGTGCTGATGTCGGCGATGGGCCTGGTGCTGCCGAACACCAACGCGCAGGCGCTGATGCGCACCCCGCACGCCGCCGGCTCGGCGTCCGCCCTGCTGGGCACCTCCTCCTTCCTCGTCGGCGCGGCCGCCTCCCCGCTGGTCGGGATCGCGGGCGAGCACACGGCGGTGCCCATGGCATTGGTCCAGCTGAGCTGCTCGCTGCTCTCGGTGGGCTGCTTCCTCGGCATGTGCCGCCCCTGGCAGCCGCGGGAGCCGCTGACCGCGTGAGCGGACGCGGGGCCCGGCGCCGTAAACTTCGCTGGTGAACGCCTCCGCCCCCACCACCGCCGAGACCCTCCGCAGCGCCCTCGCCGGGCTGCTCGACGGACTCCCGCCGAAGCAGGCCGCGGCCGCCGTCGAGCGGCTGATCGCCAACTACCGGGGCACCACCCCCACCGACGCCCCCGTCCTGCGCGACCGCTCCGACGTTGCGGCGTACGCGGCCTACCGGATGCCGGCCACCTTCGAGGCCGTACGGGCCGCCCTGGACGGGCTGGCGGAGGCCGCACCCCAGTGGGTCCCGGGCTCGCACGTGGACGTCGGCGGCGGTACGGGCGCCGCGACCTGGGCGGTGGACGCCACCTGGGACGGCCCCCGCACCACCTCGGTGCTGGACTGGGCGGAGCCCGCGCTCGCCCTCGGCAGGGAACTGGCCGGGCGCTCCTCCTCCGAGGCGCTGCGCGGGGCCGACTGGCGCCGGGCCGTCATCGGCAGCGGCATCGGCCTCCCCGACGCGGACCTGGTGACGGTGTCGTACGTGCTCGGCGAACTCACCCCCGAGGCCCGCCGGGCGGTCGTCGCCGAGGCGGCCCGCGCGGGGCAGGCCGTGGTACTGATCGAGCCGGGCACCCCCGAGGGCTACCTGCGCGTCCGCGAGGCGCGCGAGCAGCTGATCGAGGCCGGGATGAGGGTCGCCGCGCCCTGCCCCCACGACGGCGCCTGCCCCATCGAGGTGGGCCGGGACTGGTGCCACTTCTCGGCGCGGGTCAGCCGCTCCTCCCTGCACCGGCAGATCAAGGGCGGCTCCCTCCCGTACGAGGACGAGAAGTTCAGCTACGTCGCCGCGACCCGCTTCCCGGTCACCCCGGTCCCCTTCCGGATCACGCGGAGGCCGCAGATCCGGAAGGGGCTCGTCCTGCTGGACCTGTGCGGTCCGGAGAGCGGCGAGGCGGCCGGCCTGACCCGGGCCACCGTCACCAAGCGCCACGGCGACCTCTACAAGGCGGCGCGCGACGCCGACTGGGGTCAGGAGTGGCCGCCGCCCACCGAGGCCCCGTAGTCCGGCGGGGTCACTGCTCCCGGGGCCTCAGTTCCTGGGTGCAGCACTTCACGCTGCCGCCGCCCTTGAGCAGCTCGCCCAGGTCCATCGGCACCGGCTCGAAGCCGCGCTCGCGCAGCGGTGCGAGCAGCCCGGCCGCGGCCTGCGGGAGCAGCACGTGGCGCCCGTCGGAGACCGAGTTCAGGCCGAAGGCCGCCGCGTCCTCGGAGTCCACGATCAGGGCGTCCGGGAAGAGCCGCCGCAGTACGGCCCGGCTGCCCGGCGAGAACGCCGGCGGGTGGTACATGATCTCGTCGCCGTCGAGGACGCACAGCGCCGTGTCCAGGTGGTAGTAGCGCGGGTCCACCAGGTCGAGTCCGATGACGGGGCGGCCGAAGAACTCCTGCGCCTCGTCGTGCGAGAGCGGACTGCTGCGGAAGCCGCGGCCCGCCAGGATGTAGGTGGCGGTGACGGCGAAGTCGCCCTCGCCCTCGTTGACGTGGGACGGCTCGTGGACCTCGGTGAAGCCGTTCGCCCGGAACCAGTCGAGGTGGATCTCCGCCTCGGCGGCGCGCTCGGGGTAGGCGAACCGGGCGCCGAGCACCCGGCCGTCGACGACGAGGGCGCCGTTCGCGGCGTAGACCATGTCGGGCAGGCCGGGCTGCGGTTCGAGGATCTCGACGGTGTGGCCGAGGGAGCGGTAGCGGTCCCTCAGGTCTTCCCACTGGGCGTGTGCGAGGGGCAGGTCCACCGGTTTCGTGGGATCCATCCACGGGTTGATGGAGTACGTGACCTTGAAGTGTGCGGGTGGGCACATCAGGTAGCGCCGGGGTGTGGCGTCTCTGCGCAAAGAAGGCTCCTCACGACTGCGGACTCACGTGCGTGCGTCTGTGGAAAGAATCGTCTCTCCTCAACGGGGGCCGCGCAGTGAACTGATTGGGTGGTTTACGGAATGGATGAAAGACGAGACGTCTCGCATTGATACGTTGGGCGCCATGAGCAAGTCCCCCGACGCCTCCCGCCGCAGCGAACGCTCGCGGCGCGCCATCCTCGACGCCGCACTCGCACTGGTGGGCGAGACCGGCTACAACAAGCTGACCATCGAGGCCATCGCCGCCCGGGCCGGCGTCGGCAAGCAGACCATCTACCGCTGGTGGCCCTCGAAGGCCGCCGTCCTGCTGGACGCCTCGCTGGCGCTGTCCGGGGAGGCGGCGGCGGAGAGCGAGTGGGCCGGCTTCCCGGACACCGGAGACCTGGCGGCCGACCTCAAGACGGTCCTGCGGGCCACGGTGGACCAGTTCCTCGACGAGCGGTACGAGGCACCCACCCGCGCCCTCACCGCCGCCGGTGCGACCGACCCCGAGCTGGGAGCCCGCTTCACCGGGCAGCTCCTCGAACCCCAGCTCGCACTGTACGAAGCCCGGTTGCGCACGGCCGTGGACGGCGGACTGCTTCCTGCGGACACCGACCTGCGCCTGTTGGTGGAGATGCTGGTGGGACCGCTGACGTACCGGTGGCTGCTGAGGACCGCGCCGCTCACGCACGCGCACACGGACGCGCTGGTGGACGCGGCGCTGCGCGGGGTGGGATACGTCACCACCCGCCCGGCCGCCGCCGGGGCCTGACCCGGCGGCGGAGAATATATGGCCGAATTCTGCGGTTATGGGAGGACCTCGATCGGGGGGTGCGGTCACCCGGGACTCAGGATGGTGGGACGATGGGATGGTCTTCCGGGGCAACGTTGAGGTGAGGGGATAGATGGGGTCCGAGTCCGGCCGCGTCAAACGCGGCGAGCAGAGCAGGATGTCCCAGTGGCTGCGCCGGCGCCGCAAACCCGCCCCGACCGAAGACCCCGCGGGTGCCCGCGAGGCCCTCCTCCTGGCCGTCGCCGACGCCGGACTGCCGGTCGCCCCGGCCGCGCATCCCGCCGGCTACCGATGTTCCTGCGACCGCATCGGCTGTCCCACTCCCGCGCGGCACCCGGTCTCCTTCGCCTGGCAGACCCAGTCGACCACCGACCGCGCGCAGATCGAACGCTGGGCCCGCAACCAGCCGCAGGCCAACTTCATCACCGCCACCGGCATGGTCCACGACGTCCTCGACGTCCCGCTGGAAGCCGGACGCAGCGCCCTGGAACGCCTGCTGGCCGCCGGCATCGAGGTCGGACCGGTCGCCGAATCGGGCGGCACGGGGGACCAGGCCCGGATGCTCTTCTTCACGGCGACCCGCGGGACGCCGGAGGACGAGGACGAATGGTGGCCCTGCGAACTGGACTGCCACCCCGAGACCATGGACGAACACCCCGGCCTGCGCTGGCACTGCCGCGGCAGCTACGTCCTCCTCCCCCCGGCCACCCTCCCCGGGGACTTCTCGGTCGGCTGGCTGCGCGACATGGGGCACCCGCTCCCGGACCCGCTGACCCTCCTGGAAACCCTCACGGACGCCTGCGCCCAGTACGCGGGCACCGCCGACCAGACCCCCGCCACCGTCGCCTGGCCCCTGGGGCGCTGACCCCGGGGCCGCCGCCCCCGACCGCACGCCCGGCCCGCCGACGGGGCCGGGCTCCGGCCTGCGGGTCCACGGCCGGGCCGGGGCCCCGGCCTCAGTGGATCTGGCTCACGACCACGTCGAGGGACCACGGCTTCAGCGGCTTCGCCGGCGCCTCCGCCTCGACCGCGTACCCCAGGTCCCGCAGAGCGGTGACGAGTTCCGCCGGAGACCCGGGGACGGACCCGGCCAGCAGCAGGTCCCGTACCAGCCGCCCCTTGGTGGCCTTGTTGAAGTGGCTCACCACCGACCGCTTCTCCACGCCGTCCACGACCTGCGCGTGCAGCACCCGTACCGTGGCCGTCCGCCCCGCCGTCTCCCCCTTCGGCTTCCACGCCGCCCCGTACGCCGCGGACCGCAGGTCGAGCACCAGCCCGTCGCCCGCCGCCTCCGGCATCACCGAGGCCATCGGGGTGCGCCAGTACGCGCCCAGCGCGCCCAGCGCGGGCAGCTTGACCCCCATCGAGCAGCGGTAGGACGGGATCCGGTCGGTCACCCGCACGGCGCCCCACAGCCCGGAGAACACCAGCAGCGACCGCTCCGCGAGCTCCCGCGCCGGGGCGGGCAGACCGGCCAGGCCGAGCGCGTCGTAGAGCACCCCGGTGTAGATCTCCCCGGCCGGCCGGGCCGGCGCGTCGAGCAGCCCGGCGTTCTTCGCGACCTCGCCGCGCAGCCCCTCGCTCAGCCCCAGGACCTCGCGCGCCTTCAGCTCGTCCCCGGAGCACAGTCCGACGAGTTCCTCCAGGACGGCCGCCCGCGCCCCCGCGAGCCCCGGCAGCGACAGGGAACCGGGCTCCAGCGGTGCGCCGGAGCCGCCGGCGGCCTTTCCCTCGGAGGGCGGCAGCAGCACGAGCACGGTGGTTCTCCTTCGACAAGACGCGGCGCGAGGGGGTGCGGCCCCCGAGCCAGGGTAGACCGCTCGCCGCGCCGCCCCGGCCCGTCGGCCCTACGCTCGACCCATGCCACGCCGTCACCTGCACATGACCGGCGCAGAGGGGGCTGCCCTGCGGGCCGCGCTGCGCGACCTGCGCACGCGGCTGGAGGTGCCCGCCGCCTTCCCGGCCGAGGTGCTCGCCGAGGCCGAAGGGGCCGCCGCCGCCCCGCGGCTGCCGGCCGAGGACGCCACCGACCTGCCGGTGTTCACCATCGACCCCCCGGGCTCGGTCGACCTCGACCAGGCCATGCACCTGGCACTGCGGCCGGCCGGCGGCTACCGCGTGCACTACGCCATCGCCGACGTCGCCGCCTTCGTCACCCCGGGCGGCGCCCTCGACGCCGAGGCACACCGCCGGGTCAACACCCTCTACTTCCCCGACGAGCGGATCCCGCTGCACCCGGCCGTCCTCTCGGAGGACGCGGCCAGCCTGCTGCCCGGCCGGACCCGCCCGGCCCTGCTCTGGCGCCTCGACCTGGACGCCGACGGCCGCGTCGAGACCACCGAGGTGCGCCGGGCCCTGGTCCGCAGCCGGGCCCGGCTCGACTACGACGGCGTCCAGAAGGCCATCGACTCCGGCACCGCGGAGCCCGCCCTGGCCCTGCTGAAGGTCGTCGGAACGCTGCGGGAGGCCCTGGAGACCGAGCGCGGCGGGATCTCCCTGAACGTCCCGGAGCAGGAGGTCGTCGAAGGGCCCGACGGCTCGTACTCCCTGACCTACCGCGCCCCGCTGCCCGCCGACGGCTGGAACGCCCAGATCTCCCTGATGACCGGCATGGCCGCGGCCGACCTCATGATCGCCACCGGCACCGGCATCCTGCGCACCCTCCCCGCCGCCCCCGACGGCGCGGTCGGCCGGCTGCGGCGGGCCGCGAAGGCCCTGCGCATCGACTGGCCGCACCACGTCCCGTACGCGGCGCTCGTGCGCTCCCTCGACCCGCGCCTGCCCGCGCACGCCGCCTTCCTCCAGGAGTGCACGGCCCTGCTGCGCGGCGCCGGGTACACGGTGTTCACCGGCGGGCGGACCCCTGACCCGGCCCTGCACGCCGCGGTCGCGGCCCCGTACGCGCACTGCACCGCCCCGCTGCGCCGCCTGGTCGACCGGTACACCGGCGAGCTGTGCGTGGCCGCGTCGGCCGGGGCCGAGCCCCCGTCGTGGACCGTCGAGGCGCTGGAGGCGCTGCCGCACGAGATGGCGGAGGGCAGCCGGCTGGCGAACTCCGTGGAGCGGGAGTCCGTGGACCTGGTGGAGGCGGCCCTGCTCAAGGACCGGATCGGGGAGACCTTCGAGGCGACGGTGATCGACGTCAAGGAGCAGGAGCCGCGGGTGGGCACCGTCCACCTGGAGGACCCGGCGGTGGTGGGCCGCGTCGAGTCCCCGGCGGCACCGCTGCCCCTCGGCGACCGCATCCGGGTCCGCCTCACCCAGGCCGACCCGGGCACCTCGAAGATCCTCTTCGCCCCGGTGTAGGGACCCGGGCCCGTCACGGGAGCGCGGGTCGCCGTAGCGCCCCGACCACGGCGCGCGGGTCGTCGGCGTGGAAGCGGATCGTACGGGCCGACGCGCGGGCGCCGAGCGGCCTGCGGAACTCCAGCGGCCGGTTCAGCTCCAGGGTCACCGTGGTCTGGCTGCCCACGATCAGGTCGAGCACCCCGTCCCCGGAGAGGGTGACGAGCCGGCCCTCCGGGTAGCGCCGCTCCACCCGTACGGAGGCCACCGCGTCCGGCGGGACGGCCAGGTCGAACAGGGCTCCGTAGCGGATCCGCAGCGACCCGTCGGGCCGCACCACGTGCGGCCGGGTCACGCAGGCGGCGTGCAGGGCGAGCACCAGCAGCACCCCGTACACGTCGAGGACGAGCACCACCCGGTGGACCGCGGGCCAGGGGATCAGCACGGCCAGCCCGACGGTCTCGATCACCGACACGAAGAGCAGTCCGTACATCATCGCCGTCTGCGGTCCGGTGTACGCGGCGGCGAGGTCCCCGGGACGCACCCCGTGGGTGCGGCGCACCACCCAGCGGCCGAGGGAGGCGATGGCCCGCAGCTCGTGCAGCAGCAGGCGGCGCACGGACTCGGGGACCGCGGCGCGGACCGCGTCCCGGCGGGCTTCGCGCGGGGTCCGGCCCCGCGCGCGGGCCGCCGCGTACAGCGACCGCAGCACCCACGCCTCCAGCAGCAGTACGGCGCACACCAGCAGCTCGGCGGCCGGCGGGAGCCAGCCGGGGGGCCGCAGCCCGGCGGCGAGGCAGGCGGCGAGGAGCAGCTCGCCCGGGAGCACGGCGGCGGCCGCGATCCGCGCCGCACGCAGGGCGCTCACGTCCGGCCCCGTTCCACGAACGCCGCCATCACGCGACGGACGACCTCCGCCTGGGCAGGCGCGTACTCGGCGAGCAGCGCCTCCCGGAGGCCGGGCACGACCGGTCCGTCGGCCGGGACCGCGTCCAGCAGCCCGGCGGGGACGGCCGCGACGAGCGCGTCGGCGAGGGGGCCGACGCGGGGGTCGTCGACGGGGGCCCCGGCCAGCTCGTCGAGCCGCTCGTAGAGGGCGAGGACGCCCGGGTCGGCGGCCAGCGGGGCGAGCGCGGCGTACATCTCCTCGCCGGCCGCTCCGGTGACGTCGAGCAGGGTGAGGTGCTCGCGGTCCTTGGCGGCGGACGGGGAGGTGGTGGCCGGGGCCCGTGCGAGCAGCGCGTCGAGGGCGGGCGAGACGGGATCCCCCTCCCCGGGCCCGGCCGCGAGCAGCTCCGCGAGCCTGCGGCGGCGCGAGCCCAGTTCGGCCTCCTGGCGGGCGAGGTCGGCGTCGAGTTCGGCGAGTACCTCGGCCGGCTCGCGCCCCGCGTCGTCGGCGAGCACGTCGCGCACCTCGTCGAGGCCGAGGCCGAGCTCGGTGAGCCGGCGCACCCGTGCGAGCAGGACGGCGTCGCGCACGGTGTAGGTCCGGTATCCGTTGGGGCGCCGCTCCGGTTCCGGAAGCAGCCCGACATGGTGGTAGTGCCGGATCGCGCGGGTGGTGAGCCCGACGAGCGCGGCGATCTCTCCGATCCGCATGGCGCCCAGTAGAAACCCTGCCGCTGCGTCAAGGTCAAGCCGCCGTGGACAGCCGGTAGCATGGTCGACACGACAGACGAGTCGGCCGGGCGGCCGCGTCGGGGTCCCAGGATCCCGCCGAGGAACGTCCGGGCTCCACAGGGCAGGGTGGTGGGTAACGCCCACCCGGGGTGACCCGCGGGACAGTGCCACAGAAAACAGACCGCCGGGGACTTCGGTCCCCGGTAAGGGTGAAACGGTGGTGTAAGAGACCACCAGCGCCTGAGGTGACTCAGGCGGCTAGGTAAACCCCACCTGGAGCAAGGTCAAGAGGATCCGTCCCCGGACGGGTCTGCGCGAACGCTTGAGGGCTGCCCGCCCGATGTTCGCGGGTAGACCGCACGAGGCCGGCGGCAACGCCGGTCCTAGATGGATGGCCGTCTCCCCGGCGACCGCGAGGTCTCCGGGCGACAGAACCCGGCGTACAGGCCGGCTCGTCTGCCGTATCCCTCCCCGGCTTCCGGAACAGGGCCCGCGGCTGCTTCACCGAGGTGCTGCGGCTCCTCCCGAGCAGCCCGTTCGTGAAGCGGACCGTCTTCGCGGTGATCTTCCCCTTGACGGTGACGGCCCCGGTGACCTTCTCGCCCCTGGCGAGCGTGACCGCGTCGATCCGATCCCCGGCGGCCCCGAGCTCGGTGGTGATCAGCCTGGACAAAACGCCAAAGCGCGCCATCGGAACTCCCGGAAATGAGACGCTCCGCCTGCGAGCCCGCGCGGACAGAAGGAAGCACCCGTGAGCACCCATGGCCCCGGCGGGCGGGTCGACCCCGCCCACCCCGGTGATCCGGCGACGATCGGCCCCTACCGGATCATCGGCCGTCTCGGCACGGGCGGCATGGGCACCGTCCACGCCGGTCTGGATCCCCGGGGCGTACGGGTCGCGGTCAAGGCCGTGCACCGGGCGCAGGCCCAGGACCCGGAGTTCCGGGCCCGGTTCCGCCGTGAGGTCGCCCTGTCCTCGCGCGTCCAGGGGCCCTGCCTGGTCCCCCTGCTGGCCGCCGACACGGAGACGGGGTCCCCGTGGCTGGCGACCGCGTACGTGCCCGGACCGACCCTCGCCCAGTACCTGCACGCGTACGGGCCGCTCGCGGGCGGCACGCTGCACGCCTTCGCGGCCGGCACCGCGCAGGCCCTCGCCGCGATCCACCGCGCGGACGTGGTCCACCGGGACGTGAAACCGCAGAACGTCATCCTCAGTCCGGCGGGGCCGAGGGTCCTGGACTTCGGCATCGCCCACGCCGCCGACGGCACCTCCGTCACCCGGACCGGTGTGATGACCGGTACGCCGGGCTGGATCAGCCCGGAGCACTACCGCACGGGCACCGCGGGCCCGGCCGGTGACGTGTTCGCCTGGGGGGCCCTCGTCGCCCACGCGGCGACCGGCCGGCTCCCCTTCGGCTCCGGCGCGCCCGACGTGGTCGCCTTCCGCATCCTGTCCGGCGAGGCCGACCTCGGCGGCGTGCCCGCAGCCCTGCGGGAGGTCCTGGAGGAGGCCCTCGCGAAGGAGCCGGACGACCGGCCGACGGCCGCGCGGGCCGCCGAACGGTGCACGGACCTGCTCTGCGCCCATGCGACACAGGTCCTCGTGCCCGGCACCGCCCCGACCCTGGCCGCCGATCCCGTCCGCGCCGCATGGCAGGTGCCCGCCCTCCACGACCCCGCCTGGCCCGGCGCGCCGGCCCGGCGCCGCGGGCGTCTGTTGCTCGGCGTCGCCGTCGGTGCGGCCGCGGTGGGCGGGCTCGTCGGAGGACTCCTCGCCCTGCCCGCCACCCGTGCCGAGCAGGCGGCCCGTCCCCCGGCCGACGCCACCGCCGCCCCCGCCGGAGCGGCGCGCACGACCGGCACCCCGGCCGCCCCCGTCCCCGCCGGCGGCGGCAGCGGCAGCCCGTCGGCCGCGGGCGCGGGCGCCGGCGCGACGGACACCGCGCCGACCCTCGCGACCTGGCGACAGGCCCGCGCCGCGCAGACACCGGCCGAGAACGACGCCCGGGGATCCATGGGCACCGGTGCCTGGCTCGACGCCACCACCCACCCCGACCAGGACTTTTCCCTCACCTTCCACCAGCCCCGGGGGGAGGTGTACATCACCTCCGGCGGCCGGGAACTCGATTTCGGTTCGATCCACGAGGTCGCCAGGACCGCCTGCCTGGGGCTGCGGGACCTCCGTACCGCCTACCCGGACCTCCCGTACCGCACCTACGTGATCGTCGACACCGGGCGCCGGGGAGGTCCCGCCGTCGTCTGGTCCGACGACTTCCGCACCAACACCGCCTGCTCGACCTCCATGACCGACCGCACCACCGCCCCCGGGGCGGGGCGGGCAACCGGCTGGTACCCCGACGCGGGAGGCCTCGCCACCGCGCAGGTGCCCTCCAGCGACCCGGACGAGATCCGCATCGCCGACCGGATCGCCACGTCGATCATCCGGGCGTGGAACGCCGGCACCCCCGACGACGGCTACCACCGGCTCGGCCACGACAACCTGAGCGTCGGGTTCGACCCCGGGAACCGGGTGATGTACGTATGGGCGACCAAGCCCGCATGGGACGGGGCCACCCGGGACGACTGGGCGCAGAAGGCCGCGCGGCAGTCCTGCGGGGACCTGGCCTCCGCGGCGGCGGACGCGGCGGACTGGCCCTACGCCAGGTACGCGGTCCTCGTCGAGGACCCCACCGCCGGCGACGAGTTCCTGCTCTGGGGCTCCTCCGGAGCATGCGCGGACTGACGACCGTCGCGGCGGCTGCGGCCGGACACGGCGCGAGGCCCCCGCCCGGTGGGGCGGGGGCCTCGCGTGACGCTCCGCTACCGCAGGTGCGAGGTGTCGTTCAGGAGGCGGACCGAGGCGTTGCCGTCGGCGTAGTAGGCGACCGCCGACAGGGAGGCCGCGGACAGCTCCATCTTGAACAGGGACTCCGGCGGCGCGCCCAGCGCGAGGCGGACGAGCGTCTTGACCGGGGTCACGTGGGTCACCAGCAGCACGGTGCGGCCCGCGTGGGCGGACAGCAGCCGGTCGCGGGCCGCCGAGACGCGGCGGGTGACGGCCGTGAAGCTCTCGCCGCCGCCGGTCGGGGCCGCCTTCGGGGAGTCCAGCCAGGCCTGGAGGTCGTCCGGGAAGCGCTCGCGCACCTCGGCGAAGGTCAGGCCCTCCCAGGCCCCGAAGTCCGTCTCGCGCAGGCCCTCCTCGACCGTGACCGGCAGCCCGAGGCGGTCGGCGACGGCCTGGGCGGTCTCCCGGCAGCGGCGCAGCGGGGAGCTGACGACGGCCTGTACGGTGCCCCGCGCGGCCAGCGCCTCGGCGACGGCCGCGGCCTGGCGGCGGCCGGCCGGGGACAGCTCCGGGTCGGTGCCGCCGCTGCCGGAGAAGCGCTTCTGCGGGGTGAGGGCGGTCTCGCCGTGCCGCAGCAGCACGAAGGTGGCGGGCGCGCCCATGTCGGGGCCCCATCCGGTGCCGGTGCCTGCGGCGGTCTGCGGCGGCTCGGCGTCGGACCCCGCCGCGGGGCGCGGGCCGGTGCCGGCGGTGGCGGGCGCGCCGGCGGGCACGCGAGCCCCAGCCCCAGCCCCAGCGCCGGCCCCGCCGAACAGCGTGTCGGTGTCGCGCGCCACCACGGCGGCGGCGCGGACGGCGGCGGCTTCCGCCTCCGCCGCGCGAGCCTGCGCGGCTGCTGCGGCGGCGTCGGGCCGGGGTTCGTGCTCGGTGAGGTCGCCGAACAGGGTGTCCGCCCCGGCTGCCCCGGCCACCGCGCGGGATCCCTGCGCACCGCCGGAGGCCATCGCGGCGCGGACGGCCGCCGCGCCCTTCGTCGCGTCGCCGGGGGGACCGGACGGCGGGGCGGCGGCGAAGGCCGTGGAGCGGGACGGTTCCCACTGCGCGCCGCGCTTGCCCGCGTCCATCGCCTCGTTGGCGAGCCGGTCGGCGTGCTTGTTGCGCTCGCGCGGGATCCACTCGTAGGTGACCTGCGCGCGCGGAAGGACCTTCGCGGCCTCCGCCGCGAGCGGCTTCATGTCGGGGTGCTTGATCTTCCAGCGGCCCGACATCTGCTCGACGACGAGCTTGGAGTCCATCCGGACCAGGACCGTCGCGTCCGGCGCCAGCTCACGCGCCGCCCTCAGTCCGGCGATCAGGCCCTTGTACTCGGCGACGTTGTTCGTCGCGACGCCGATGAACTCGGCGCGTTCGGCCAGGGTCTCCCCCGTCGCCGGGTCGAGGACGACCGCGCCGTAGCCGGCGGGACCCGGGTTGCCCCGGGAACCGCCGTCCGCCTCCACGACGAAACGCGGCATCAGATGCCCGAGTCCGCCGCACGGACGAGGATGCGGCCGCAGTTCTCGTGCCGGACGACCTGGTCGCGGGCCGCGGCCTTGATCTCGTTGACCTCGGCCATGTCCAGCTCCAGGCGGCAGCCCTCGCAGCGGCGCTGGTACAGGCGGGCCGCACCGACGCCGCCCTGCTTGACGCGGATCTTCTCGTACAGGGCCATCAGGTCGGCGGGCATCGAGCCGACGATGACCTCGCGGTCCTTGCCGATCTTCGCGACCTCGGTGTCGATCTCGCCGGTGGCGGCGTCGCGGCGCGCGGTGGCGTCGACGAGCTTGGCCTCCAGGGCGGCGACCCGCTCCTTCAGCTCGGTGACGCGCTCCTGCGCGGCCTCCAGGCGCTCCATGACCTCCAGGACCACGTCCTCCAGGTCGCCCTGCCGCTTGGCGAGGGAGACGACCTCGCTCTGGAGGTTCGCCAGGTCCCGGGCCGAGATGCCGACGCCGGAGTCCAGCCGCTGCTGGTCGCGGACCGCGCGCTGGCGGACCTGGTCGACGTCCTGCTCCGCCTTGGTCTGCTCGCGGGCGGCGTCGCTGGCCTGGGTCTGCGCGGCGACGAGCAGGTCGCGCTGCTGGCTGAGGTCCTTGGTCAGGGAGTCGACCTCGGTGTGCTCCGGGAGCGACTTGCGCTTGTGGGCGAGCTGAGACAGCCGGACGTCCAGGGCCTGGACGTCGAGAAGTCGGATCTGGTCGGCGGGCTCGGCGTTCAGTTGGGGGCTCCAGAGATAGAGGGGGAGGTGACGGACGGCGCGTGCGCCGTCCACGGGTCGGTGACCGTGCGCGAGACGTGGGTCCGCAGACCCCAGCCGTGGCGCTCGGAGATCGCGTCGAGCTGCGCGGCGGCCTGCTCGCACCAGGGCCACTCGGTGGCCCAGTGGGCGGCGTCGACGAGGGCGAGCGGGCTCTGCTCGCGGGCCTCGGACGCCGGGTGGTGGCGCAGGTCGGCGGTGAGGAAGGCGTCCACGCCGGCGGCGCGGACCTGCTCGAAGAGGCTGTCGCCGGAGCCGCCGCTGACGGCGACGGTACGGATGAGCGCGTCCGGGTCGCCCGCGGCGCGGATGCCCTGCGTGGTCGACGGCAGCCGGGACGCGGCGCGGGCCGCGAACTCGCGGAGGGTCTCGGGGTGGTCCAGCTCGCAGATCCGGCCGAGGCCGCGGCGGCCGTCCGGGTCGGTGGGGTCGGGCACGAGCGGGCCGGTGACGCGCAGGTCGAGGGCGCCGGCGAGGGCGTCGGAGACACCGGGGTCGGCGGTGTCGGCGTTGGTGTGGGCGACGTGCAGCGCGATGTCGTTCTTGATCAGCGTGTGCACGACGCGGCCCTTGAAGGTGCCGGCCTCGACGGTGGTGGTGCCGCGCAGGTAGAGGGGGTGGTGGGTGACGAGCAGGTCGGCGCCCAGCTCCACCGCCTCGTCGACGATGTCCTGCAGGGGGTCGACGGCGAAGAGCACCCGGGTGACCTCGGCATCGGGGTCGCCGCAGACGGTGCCGACGGCGTCCCACTGCTCGGCCCGCGAGGGGGGCCAGAGAGCGTCCAGCGCGGCGATGACTTCAGAGAGACGAGGCACAGGCCAAGGTTACCGTCTCCATCTTTTCGGGCTTCCTCCCCCGGCGGGGGCTGCGGGACGGGGAGGGCGGTGGCGGTGCGCGGGGGCGTCGGGCGGGGCCGGGTGCTCTCTGACCCCAAACGCCCCGATATGGAACAGCACAGCCACACCCCCCGCCACCGGCGAATCGGCTCGCGGCCACCCGTACGTGTGAAGCCCGCCGAGTCGTGCGCGACCCCGGGAGCCTCGAAAACTAGCTTCCTGATCCGGAGGTGACGGCCCGGATGACTGTCTGCGCCATCGAGATCACGACGACCGCCCCGTTCACGATCGCCGCCGACGGGGCGTATGCCGCGCGGCTGGCCGGGGAGGGGCAGGCGCGCTACCCGGAGCGGTGGACGCTGGGGGGACCCGAGCCGTACGCGGTGCCGTTGCCGCTCGCGCAGCCGGAGGAGGCCGACAGCGAGGTGCTGGCACTGACCGACGGGCGGGTGCTGATCCACCGTCGTGTCGCCGACCGGCACGCGTTCGCGCTGCTCTACCCGTCGGGCGCCGCGACCGGGCCGCGCACGGGGGAGCTCCAGCTCGGCGCGGTGCCCGCCGAGGAGGGCGTACGGGTCCGCCTGCTGCCGCCCTCCCCCGACGGACACGGGGCCTACGCCCTGGCGGTGGGGCCCGCGCGGAGCACCGTCTGGCAGGTCGCCGGAGCCCCCGGCGGGCCGCGCCGGGCCGCCGTCCTGCCGGGGCGCTGCTCCGGCGGGGTGTGGCTGGACCGGGTCGGCCGCCTGCTGGCCCTGGACCGCGAGCTGGACGGCCGGACCAAGGCCGTCGCCGTGGACCTGGAGCGGGGCGGCGAGGTCAGCCCGCTGCTCCAGATCGCCGAGGACAGCGACGACCGGCTCCTGCTCGCGGCGCCCGACAGCGGGCTGCTGCTGATCCGCTCCGACGCCCCGGGCGAACCCCGGCTCGGCTGGGGAGTGCTGGGCAGTGCCCGCCCGGTCCGCTTCCCGGAGTGCCTGCGCATCGCGGACGCGCACCCCTTCGCCGTGCAGCCGGGCCAGGCCCTGATGCCGGAGACCTGCGGGGTCGCGCTGCGGATCGGAGGGTCGGAGCTCGCGCTGTGGCGGCCAGCCGACCGCGGCGTCTTCCGGCTCGGCGCCCCGGTGGGCTGGCTCGGCACCGGCCTGTGGACCCCGCAGGGCCGGCTGCACCTCCCGTACGCCACCCCGGAGGTCCCCTGCGGGATCGTCGGCCTCAGCCAGCCCGCGTCCCCGCCCCCACCGGTCCGTCTGGACCCCGCCCCGGCCCCGCCCCTGCGCCCGGTCCCCCTCCAGCAGGCGCCTCTGGGCTGAGCCCGGGGGCGCCGTACGGGCACAATGGCCGCGTGAGCAGCCAGACCGACGTCTTCAGACTCTTCAGCTACCGGCCTTGCGGGCAGGACCTGCTGGTGCGCGTGGTCCGGCCCGCCGCCGCGAACGCCGACCAAGGGGCGCTGGACGCCGCCGACGCCGCGGCCGACGCGGCGACGCGGCGGCTCACCGCCCGGTGGGAGCGGGAGCACCTGCAGTCCGGATGCCCCCACCGGCACACGCCGAGCCTGGTCGCCGAGATGCAGGAGGCGCCCGTCGGGGAGGAGCTGTACGGCTCCGGCCGCCGTCGGCTCGGGGTGTGGGTGGCGCGCACCGGGTACGGCGCGCCGTGGATGGTCCTGGGGACCGCGCCGACCGAGGCGCAGTTCTGGGAGGAGGTCCGGGACGACCCGGACCTCCTCGGTCTCGGCCCCCTGGCGCCCGCCGATCTGCGCCGGGTGTGTTTCCTCACCGACGGGGACGAAGCGCCCCCGTCGGCCCCGGCCGTCTAGCCGTGCTTGAGGCCCAGGACCTCGGCGGCCGCGAAGGTCTCGTTCGGCGGGCGGGAGTCGTAGTGCGGGGTGAGGAGCCCGTCGAGCTCCTCGTAGGAGAAGGACTCCTTGGCGGTGTCGAACTTGGCCGCCACCCTGGGGCGTTCCATCACGACCACGATCCCGCCGTGCACGACGAACAGCTGCCCGTTGGCCTTCGCCGAGGCCGGCGAGGCCAGGTAGCCGACCAGCGGGGCGACGTGCTCGGGGGCGAGGGCGTCGAGTTTGCCCTCCTCCGGCTCCTGGAAGCCCGCGAAGACGTCCTCGGTCATCCGGGTGCGGGCGCGCGGGCAGATGGCGTTGGCCGTCACCCCGTACTTGGCCAGGGCCAGTGCGGTCGAGGTGGTCAGGCCCACGATGCCGCCCTTGGCGGCCGCGTAGTTGGGCTGGCCCGCCGAGCCGCCGAGGAAGGCCTCGGAGGAGGTGTTGACGATCCGGCCGTAGACCGGGCCGCCCGCCGCCTTGGAGCGTTCCCGCCAGTGCGCGGCGGCGAAGTGGGTGGTGTTGAAGTGACCCTTGAGGTGGACCCGGATCACCGAGTCCCACTCCTCCTCCGACATGGAGAAGATCATCCGGTCCCGCAGGATGCCCGCGTTGTTGACGAGGACGTCCAGCCTGCCGAACCGGGAGACGGCCAGTTCCACCAGGTCCCGGGCCTGCTCGAAGTCGGCCACGTCACCGAGGTGCGCCACCGCCCGTCCGCCCGCCGCACGGATCTCGGCGGCCACCTCCTCGGCCGGGGCGGCGGACGCCTCCCCCGAACCGTCCCGGCCGCTCTGGCCGAAGTCGTTGACGACCACGCTCGCGCCGAGGCGGGCCAGTTCGATCGCCTCGGCCCGGCCGAGACCGCGGCCGGCGCCGGTGACGACGGCGCTGAGCCCCTCAAGTGGCAGTGACATCTACCGGATTCCTCTCAGAGCGGGTCAGAGTTCGATGCAGGTGCGCAGCGCGACGCCGGTGCGCATCTGGTCGAGGGCGTCGTTGATCTCGGCGAGCCGGACCCGGTGGGTGATCAGGCTCTCCAGGTCGACCCGGCCGGCCCGCCACAGGGCGATGGTGCGCTCGTAGGAGCGGAGCACGTCCCCGCCCCCGTACATCGACGGGAGGATCTTCTTCTCGTCGAAGAACAGCGAGAACATGTCGACCTGGAAGGTGTCGTCGAGGGCGCCGGCGCCGACGATGACGACGCTGCCGCCGCGGCGGGTCGTCTTGTAGGCGGTCTGCGCGGTGGCGGACTTGCCGACGACCTCGAAGACGTAGTCGAAGCCCTCCCCGGAGGTGATCCGGTTCTTGGCGTCGTCCAGGGCATCGGGGGCCACGGCCTCCGTCGCGCCGAAGCGCAGGGCCGCCTCGCGCCGGGAGGCGACGGGGTCGACGGCGACGATCTGCGCGGCGCCCTGCAGCTTGGCGCCCTGGATGACGGAGATGCCGACGCCTCCGCAGCCGATGACGGCGACCGAGGAACCGGCCTCCACCTTGGCGGTGTTGATGGCGGCGCCCAGCCCGGTGGTGACGCCGCAGCCGATGAGGGCGGCGATGTCGAAGGGCACGTCGTCGGGGATCGGGACGGCGCACTTGGCGTCGACGACGAGCTCCTCGGCGAAGGTGCCGGTGGCGGCGAAGCCGAAGACGTCCCCGCCCGCGCGCCGGAAGTTGGGGGTGCCCGCGTTGACGAGGCTCTCCAGGCAGAGGTGGCCCTGCCCGCGCTTGCAGGCCGCGCAGTGCCCGCACGGCGGCAGCCAGCAGACCAGGACCCGGTCGCCCTGCTTGAGGTGGGTGACCCCGTCACCCACGTCGGCGATCACCCCGGAGCCCTCGTGGCCGGGGATGAAGGGGGCCGGCTGCGGCAGTACGCCACTCATCGCGGAGAGGTCGGAGTGGCACAGGCCGGTGGCCCTGATGCGGATCTTCACCTTGCCGGGGCCCAGGCCCACGGCCTCGATGTCGTCGACGACCTCCAGCTTGTCCTGGCCTATCTCGCTCTGCAGTGCTGCGCGCACGGTGCGGCTCCTTCTGTGGTCGCAGGTCGGACGGTCTTACGCGTGTTCGACGACGGTGTCGGCGAGGACCGGGGCGTCGTCCCGGTCGACGGCGGTCACCGAGACCAGGACCCGGCCGGTCTCCTGCCACATCCGGATGCGCAGCGTCTCGCCGGGGAAGACGATCCCGGCGAAGCGCGTGCGGTAGGCGCGGACCCGGGAGACGTCGCCGCCGAGGACGGTGTCGACGACGGCCTTGAGGGCCATCCCGTACGAGCAGAGCCCGTGCAGGATCGGCCGGTCGAAGCCGGCCAGCTTGGCGAACTCCGGGTCGGCGTGCAGGGGGTTCCAGTCACCGGAGAGCCGGTAGAGCAGGGCCTGCTCCTCGCGGATGGTGCGCTCCTCGGTGCGGTCGGGGGCCCGCTCGGGCTGTC
Source organism: Streptomyces sp. NPDC031479 (assembly GCF_055581065.1). Lineage (NCBI taxonomy): Bacteria > Bacillati > Actinomycetota > Actinomycetes > Kitasatosporales > Streptomycetaceae > Streptomyces > Streptomyces sp. NPDC031479. The sequence continues at coordinate 7,809 of NZ_JBVIKC010000024.1, read as the reverse complement.
CGGCCCTGACGGAGGGCCCGCGCTCGCCGCCGAAGCCGCCTTCTCCCCGGACGAAGAGCTGCGCGTCGCTGGTCCACAGCGGCCCGTCGGCGTCCGCGACCTCGGAGCGCAGGACGATCACGGCCGCCTTGCCCTTGTCGTAGACGGCGGCGACCTTGGAGGTGGAGGTGGCCCGCCCCTTGACGGGGATCGGGCGGTGCAGCTCGATGGAGTGCCCGCCGTGCAGGACGGCGGCGAGGTTCACGTCGATGCCGGGGGCCGCGAGGCCGCCCAGCATGGCCATGCCGGCGCCGGCGACGGTCGCGAAGCTGGGCAGCACGTGGAGCTTGGACTCCAGGGTGTAGCGCAGCTCGTCGGGGTCGGTGGCCGGGAGCCCGGCACCGAGGCCGAGGTGGTAGAGCTGGATGTCCTTGTGGTCCCAGCCGATGTCCCCCTGGCGGGGTTCGGCGGCGAGGGCCTTGGCGGCATCGATCGGCATGGGGATGCTGCTCCCTGGGTCGGGGCGCCGCGATCTCGCGCGAGCACCGCTGCCTTGGAAGACCTCGGCGCGGCCGTCCGCACCGTCAGCCGCACCGAGGTCGTACGCGGAACCGTTCTAGAACGCGTTCTAGCGCCGGTTGAAGGAATGTATAACGCACGCCCGATCACTTGGGAAGACTCCTGACTTCACGTCAGATTGGGCGGCGGGGTGGCGTGTTGCCGCCTGCCCCAGGTGGGGGGCGTTACGCTGCGCCGGTGGACGAAATGCCCGTGACGCACCGGCCCGCCCGCTCCCTGCGCGTCCTGCTCGACCCGCCGGACCCGGCCCTCGCGGTCCATCTCGGCCTCCAGCCGGACATCGAGGTGGTCACCTCCGCGACGGCCCGGCCGGCGGTGGCGCTGGTGGAGGACCTCGCCTCGGTGACGGCCCTGCTGGAGGACGATCCGGAGTGCCGGGTCCTGGTCGCCACGGGCTCGGCGCACCCCGGGCTGCGGGAAGCGGCCCTGGCGGCGGGCGCCGCGGGGCTGGTCCTGCGGGACGGGCCGGTCGCGGAGCTGGCGGAGTGCATGCGCCGCGCGGCCACGGGCGAAACGGTGGTGGACCCGTCCCTCGCGGGCCCGTAGCGCGGACCGTAGCGCGGACCGTGGCCCGGGTCCGTGGCCCGGGTCCGTGGCCCGGGTCCGTGGCCCGGGTCCGTGGCCCGGGTCCGTGGCCCGGGTCCGTGGCCCGGGTCCGTGGCCCGGGTCCGCAGCGCGGACCGTGGCGCACGGCCTGCCGTGGCGCGCGTAGGGGAAGGCACTCCGCCGGCGGCTGAGGCGGAGGGCCTTCCCCTACGGGGCGGGGGCCCCGGTGTCAGGCGCCCCGCCCGGGAGCCGGGGCGGTCCAGTCGTCGACCGTCCGCGAGGGGTCCAGCGCCACGGGCAGCTTCTCCAGCCCCCGGAAGGCCGGGAACGGCCCCTTGAGCCAGTCCCCGGCCTCGGAGTCCGGCAGCGCCAGGACCATGTCGGGGAAGCGGTCGAGCAGTGCGGTGAGGCAGATCTCCAGCTCCAGCCGGGCCAGCGGGGCGCCCAGGCAGAAGTGGGGGCCGAAGCCGAAGCCGAGGTGTTCGCGCTGGAGGTGTTCGCGGGTGATGTCCAGGGTGTCCGGCGCGGGGAACTTCTCCGGGTCGCGGTTGGCGGCCGTCAGGGCGATCTGCACGATCGCGCCCTGCGGAATGAGCGTTCCGCCGATTTCCACGTCCTCCAATGCGTACCGGAAGGTGGAGGTTTCCACGGAGCCTTCGAAGCGGAGGAGTTCTTCGATGGCCTGCGGCAGGAGTTCGCGGTTCTCCTGCAGCGCCCTCAGCTGTTCGGGATGGGTGAGCAGATTGAAGACGGAATTGCCGATCTGCAGGGTGGTCGTCTTGTGCCCGGCGAAGAGCAGCACCCAGATCATCGAGACGAGTTCGTCGTCGGTCAGCGGTTCTTCCTCGTGCCGCGTCTGCACCAGGACGGTCAGGAAGTCGTCCGTGGGATTCGCGCGGGTGCACCGGATGTGTTCGGTGAAGTAGTCCCGCAGCCAGTGTTCGGCCTCTACGAGGTCTTCCTTCATGTCCTTGCTGAACCGGGAGCGCGTCACGACCGAGAACCACTTCAGGACCTCGGTGCGCTCGACCCCGACGATGCCGAGCAGTTCGCAGATGACCATGACGGGCAGCGGCAGCGCGAAGGCCTTCATGAGGTCGACGGGCTCGTCCGTCGGGCACCGGTCCAGGAGCTCGTTCGCGAGTTCCTCGATGTGCGGGCGCAGGTCCTTGACGTGGCGCGGCGTGAACGCGGTCTTCGCGATGTGGCGCAGCCGGGTGTGCCGGGGCGGGTCCGCGAAGAGGAGGTTGTCGTCGAGCGTCTCGCAGGCGTCCCCGAAGAGCGCGTGGTAGAGGTCGATGGCCTCGTGCATGTCCTTGCCGATGCGGGGATCGGCGAGGGCCGCGTGGGCGTCCTCGTAGCGGGTGATGAGGTAGGTGTCCACCCCGTGGCGGGGGGTGAGCCGGGCGACGGGGGCCTGTTCGCGCAGGACCTTGTAGACCGGATGGGGGCACTGCCGGTACTCCGGCGTACTCAGGGTCGCCGCCTTCACCGCTTCGCCCAGCGCGAGGCCGTCGTTCACCGCCGCAGTCGGTTCAGTCGTCACGCGCAGAAACCTTTCGCTTTTCCCGGAACGGACAGTCGGCTCCTTTCCCCGGGCGCGTCGTGGACGAAACCGCGTTGACCCGTTCGGAGCCTAAAGCTCCCTCCGGGGAATGTCCGGCGGAAAGCGGCCGGAGCCCGCCCTAGGGTGTGCGGTGATCCCCATTTTCGCGCCCGATGAAAGGGAATGCGCGCATGCCGGAATACGGAGCGATCGGTATCACCGCCGGCGGAACGGCACGGCCGGACGCGGCGGACCCGGCGGGCGGTGAGGACGACGGCAGCCGGGCCGTGATCGACGTCCACCACCACTTCTGCGCGCCCGCCTGGCGCGAGTGGGCCGAGCGGCGGGGGCTGGTGAACCCGAAGGCGATGGCCCCGTGGGCGCGCTGGGACGCGGAGACCGCGCTGGGGCTGATGGACCGGGCGGGAATCGCCACCGCCGTGCTCAAGCCGATGATGTACGCCCGCTACGAGAGCTCCGCGCAACTGCGCGAGGCGACGAAGGTCACCCTGCGGGCGGCGGTGGAGGTGGTCCAGGCACATCCGGGGCGGTTCGTCTTCCACACCCCGCTGTTCCTGGAGGACCCCGAGGTGTCCTCGTGGGCGCTGCGGTACGGCCTGGACGAGCTGGGCGCGGTCGGCGTGAACGTGACCGCCAACCACGGCGGCGTCTACCTCGGCGACCCCTCCTACGACGGGATCTTCGCCGAACTCGACGAGCGGTCGGCGGTCGTCGACACCCACCCGCACAACCTGCCCGGCGGCCCGCCCGGCGCCCCGCCCGGCGCGGCGACCGTGCCGGGGCTGCCGAACTTCCTGTGCGACTTCCTCCTCGACACCACCCGCGCCGCCGCGAACATGATCCGCAACCGGACGCTGGACCGCTTCCCGAACCTGTCGGTGATCCTGCCCCACGGCGGCGGCTTCCTCCCGCACATCGCGGCCCGGCTGGAGGCCTTCGCGCACTCCTTCGACCCGCCCGTGGAACCCGCCGCCGTACGGGACCACCTGCACCGCTTCTACTACGACACCGCCGGCCCGCTGTCCCCGGCGGGCACCCTGCTGGCCACGGTGTCCCCGGACCGGATCCTCTTCGGCAGCGACTGGCCGGCCTGCCCGGCCTCCGTGGTCACGGACGTCGCGGTGCCCGCGCTGGCCGCCGACCCGGCGTTCACCCCGGCGCTGCGCCGGGCCGTGAACCGGGAGAACGCGCTGCGCCTGATGCCGGCCCTGGTGCGCGTCTGACACGCCGCCCCCGCGGGACGCCCCGCCCGCCCTGCCCGCCCCCGCCGCTCGCCGGGGCGGGCAGGTCGAGCGGGGCAGGGCGGGCGGGGCGGGCAGGGCAAGGCCGAGCGGGGCGGGCCGGGCGGCCCCGGCCCGTCAGCGGCGCAGCAGGGTGACCACCGCCGCGCCGCCCAGCCCGATGTTGTGCGCCAGCCCGACCCCGGCTCCGGGGACCTGCCGGGCCCCGGCCTCGCCGCGCAGCTGCCAGACCAGCTCGGCGGCCTGCGCGAGGCCCGTGGCGCCCAGCGGGTGCCCCTTGGAGATCAGGCCGCCCGACGGGTTGACGACCCAGCGGCCGCCGTAGGTGGTGGCGCCGCTCTCGACGAGCTTGCCGGAGGCCCCGTCGGCGCACATGCCGAGCGCCTCGTAGGTGAGGAGTTCGTTGACGGAGAAGCAGTCGTGCAGCTCGATGACGTCGACGTCCTCGATGCCCAGACCGGAGGCCTCGTAGACCCGCCGGGCCGCGGCGGCGGTCATGGGCTTGCCGACGACGTCGATGCAGGATCCGCCGAAGCTGTCCGCGGTGTCGGTGGTCATGGCCTGGGCGACGATCTCCACCGCCCTGTCGTGCAGCCCGTGCCGGACGACGAACCGCTCCGAGACGACCAGGGCGGCCGCCGCGCCGTCGGAGGTGGGCGAGCACTGGAGTTTGGTCAGCGGGTCGTGGATGGTCTTCGCGGCGAGGATCTCCTCCACCGTGTACACGTCCTGGAACTGGGCGTTCGGGTTGTCCGCGGAGTGCCGGTGGTTCTTGGCGCCCACCGCCGCGAGCTGCGCGGCCGTGGTCCCGTAGCGCTCCATGTGCTCGCGGGCGGCGTTCCCGAAGATCTGCGCGGTGGGCGGGGACATCTCGAAGCCGTGCCCGGCCGCCATGATCCCGTAGTGGCGGGCGACCGGGGACGTCTTGAAGTCGCCGCCGTCGGCGCCGCCGCCGAGGGCGCCGCGCTTCATCTTCTCGAAGCCGAGGGCCAGGACGCAGTCGTTCAGCCCGCCCTCGACGAACTGGCGGGCCATCATCAGGGCCGTGGAGCCGGTGGCGCAGTTGTTGTTGACGTTGTAGACGGGCACCCCGGTCAGGCCCAGTTCGTACGCGGCCCGCTGGCCCGCGGTGGAGGCCTGGAAGCAGTAGCCGACGGGCACCTGCTCGACGAGCCCGTAGTCCACGCCCGCGTCGGCCAGCGCCGCCGCGCCCGCCTCCCGCACCATGTCCCAGTACTGCCAGTCGCGCGATTCCGGCTTCTCGAACTTCGTCATGCCGACGCCGACGATGTAGGCCTTCATGTGGTGCCTTCCCTTCCCCTTCAGTCCCGCGGGAGGCCGAGGATGCGCTCGGCGACGACGTTGAGCTGGACCTGTGTGGTGCCCCCGGCGATGGTCAGGCAGCGGGACATGAGCATGCCGTGCACGGCCCGCTCCCCCGCCCCCTCCCGCACCGCGCCCGCCGGGCCCAGCAGTTCGAGCGCGAGCTCGGCGGTCCGCTGCTGGTGGGGGGTCTGGACGAGTTTGCGTACGGATGCGCCCGCGCCCGGCTCCAGCCCGGACACCTGCTGGAGGGTGGTGCGCAGGCCGATGCAGGCGAGGGCGTGCGCCTCGGCGGCCAGGGCGCCGATCCTGGCCCGGTAGGAGCCGTCGAGGTCGGCGGCGCGGGCGAGGAGCGCCTCCAGGCCGGTGTCGAAGGTCATCTGGTCGGCCATGTGGACGCGTTCGTTGCCGAGGGTGTTGCGGGCGACCTTCCAGCCCCCGTCCGGGGCTCCGACGAGGGCGTCCGCGGGCAGGAGCACGTCGTCGAAGTACACCTCGTTGAAGAGGGCCTCGCCGGTGATCTCCTTCAGGGGGCGGACGTCGATGCCGGGGGTGTTCTTCATGTCGACGACGAAGTAGCCGAGGCCCTTGTGCTTGGGGACGGCCGGGTCGGTGCGGGCGAGGAGGATGCCGAAGTCGGCGGTGTGCGCGGAACTCGTCCACACCTTCTGTCCGTTGACCCTCCAGGAGCCGTCCTCCAGCCGTTCAGCCCTCGTGCGCAGGGAGGCCAGGTCGGATCCGGCGCCCGGTTCGGAGAAGAGCTGGCACCAGGTCGTGTCCCCGCGCAGCGTGGGCAGGACGTGGGCCTCGCGCTGCGCGTCGGTCCCGTAGGCGAGCAGCGAGGGCACGACCCAGGTGGCGATGCCGAGGTCGGAGAGCACGACGCCGGCCGCCTTCAGTTCCTGCTGTACGACGAGCTGTTGCAGGGGTCCGGCGCCGAGCCCGTAGGGGCGGGGCAGGTACGGGGCCGCGTAGCCGGTCGGGGCGAGGGCGCGGCGGGCGGCGGCCGGGCCGAGGCCGCGCGCGTCCCGGGCGGCGGCGCGGGCGCCTTCCCGGTACGCCTCGGCGGCCTCGGGCAGCTCCAGCCGCAGCTCGCGGCGCGCGCCGCCCGCGGCGAGGCCGACGGCCCGGATGCGGTGGCCGTCGCCGGGTCCGAGGAGCTGACGGGCGACGAGGGCCCGGCGCAGGTGGATGTGGGCGTCGTGTTCCCAGGTGAAGCCGATGCCGCCGAGGATCTGGATGCAGTCCTTGGCGCAGGAGTAGGAGGCGTCGAGGGCGGTCCCGGCGGCGAGCGCGGCCACCAGGGAACGCACCCGGGGGCTCTCGTCCGCGCTGTTCGCCGCGTCCCAGGCGAGGGCGCGGGCCTGTTCCAGGCGGACCAGCATGTCGGCGCACAGGTGCTTGACGCCCTGGAACCGTCCGATGGGCCGCCCGAACTGCTCGCGCACCTTCGCGTACTCGGCGGCCGTGCGCACCGCCCAGGCGGCGGTGCCGCAGGCGTCGGCGGCGAACAGGACGCAGGCCAGGTCCCGGACCAGGTCCGCGTCCAGCTCCAGCAGCCGGCCGGCCGGGACGAGGACCCCGCGCGCCCGCACCTCGGCGGTGGGCCGGGTCGGATCGGCGCCCTCGTGGGTACGGACGTCCAGCGCGGCGGCGTCCACGGCGAACCAGCGGGTGCCGTGCCCGGCCTCGGCGGCGACCAGTACGAGGTCGGCCTCGCCCGCGCCCAGCACGGGCGGCGCGAGCCCGTCCAGCAGGTACCCGCCCCCCTCGACGGCGACGGCGGTGACACCGCCGGGCCCCAGGGCGACCGCCCCGACCCGGCCGTCGAGCGGCTCGGCCCCGGCCCGGTCCAGGAGTACGGAGGCCAGCGCGCTCGGCAGGAACGGCCCGGGGAGCGCCCCCCGGGCGGCCTCCTCCACCACGACGGCCAGGTCCAGCAGGGTCCCGCCCTCCAGGTGCGGCGCCAGCAGTCCGGCCGCCGCGAGCCCGTCCCAGTAGCCGGGCCGCTCACCGGTCCGCGGCGGGGTGTCGAGCAGCTTGCGCACCTCCTCGGGCGGCACGGCCCGCCCCACCCAGCCGCGCACGGCGTCGGCCAACTCCCGCTGCTCTTGCGTGATTCCGATGCCCATGCGCGGCAGACTAGAACACGTTCCAATCTGACGGAAGGTCAGATGGCGGTGTTCTTCGGCGCCTCCCCCCGGGCCGCCGCGACACGCTCCGACCCGATGGCCCCGACCTGGCAGAATTCCGGGACGGGGACGACCTTGAAGGCGGGGAAGATGACTTTTCTGGTACTGCTCGGCGTCCTGGTGATCGCCGTCGGCGGGTGCGTGTGCGTGGTGTGGGCGGCGCGCGGCGGCCCCGGCTGGGTCCGCGCCGTGGCGGCCGTGACCCTCGGCGCGGGCGAGCTGCTGCGCCGCTCCGCGAAGCGCCGCCGCCGGCTCGGCGGGGGCGGGAACAACGGCGGCGACGCCGGCTAGTGACCTGAGTCAGAGGTTTGTCGTTGGTTTGGGTATGAGTCGTCCTGGTCCGAAGATTCCGCCGTTGTCGGTCACTGATGCCCAGCGTGCT